>JAABTK010000008.1:0-25636 GCA_011389885.1 Gammaproteobacteria bacterium
GTTGAAAGCCAATCGGCATATCCCCCTGCCAGCGCTCATGGCAACCATGAAGCGAAAAGTCAGGGGCCACTACAACTACTTTCGGGCGATTGGCAACGTCACCTCATTGTGGACCTTCCATCATGAAGTGGTAAAGCTCCTGCATAAATGGTTAAATCGCAGGAGCCAAAGGCGAAGCCTGACATGGGCAAAACTGCGGAGTCTTCTGGACCGAATCGGGTTCCCGACGCCAACTCCAGCCATGCAGGGGATCAGGTGATGGAGGCAGGACCAGGTGTATATGGCGACAGCGCTGCACAAGTGAGTATGTCTGAGGAGCCCGGTGCGGGAAAACCGCACGCCGGGATCTGTGCAGGGGTCATCGGGTAACCGGTGGTTCTACTGCGACGCGGCATCAAACATTCAGTAAGGAGATAACTATTGTGCAAAACGAATACACAGCGGTTGTGAAACAAGAAGACGGCTGGTGGGTGGGATGGATCGAGGAGATTCCTGGTGTAAATTGCCAGGAAAAGACCTACGGGGAGCTGAAAGAGACATTGGAAGTTACGCTAAGAGAGGCATTAGAATTCAACCGCCAGGACGCATTAACCTCTGCCGGTAGTGGCTACAAGGAAGAAAAAATCGCCATATGAAGAGAAACGAACTTCTCAAATATCTGCGAAGCCAAGGATGCGCTCTGTTACGAGAAGGTGGTAAGCATTCATGGTGGCATAATCCGGCTCAAAATAGACGGTCGGCGATTCCTCGGCATTCCGAGATTAAGGACATCTTGGCGAGAAAGATATGCAAAGACCTTGGCGTAGAGCCCGTAAAATAGCCGCTAACAAGGCGCTGCACTTGACCGTTTTCTCGCTGCGCTCAAAAACGGCAAGTGAGCTTGGTCGTTATCGCGCTGAGCAAAGCTCGGCGTATCTTGCAGGGTGAAAGGCCCTGTCGGGTAAGGGTTAGCCCTCCGCCCGTATCGAGTGTTGATCTCATTGAGCAGCGGGGGATAGAATGGGCCACCCGTAGGGAAAAGAATGGGAAACCCATAAACTGGACCCCCGTAAACGTGCTCCCCCCAGTCCCCTAGGGAATACTTGGGTGTCCTCTTGTGCTTCCCCTTGTGCCCTTGTGCCCTTGTGCCCTTGTGTCCTTGTGTCCTTGTGTCGTCCTCTTGTGTCGCAAATGAACCAAAAAACGGCGTCGAAATCGCAGCCCCTCGCTATGGTCCCCAGTCCTCAGAACTCCGCTGATCCGTTATCTGCGCGCCGGCGGAGGGAATGACAATGAAGCTAATTTTTGGCCTAATCCTCCTGGCCGGCATGGCCTGGTACGGCGTTCAGCGTTACCAGCAAGGCGATTTGCCCTGGCTGCAAGGGCCGCTGGAGGCCGTGTTCTCATCGGAGAAGACCAAGTGCATCACCGCGGACGGTCAGGTCTTCTATGGCGAGGTCCCAAGGGGCGTGGATTGTGAGCGGATCGAGCCGGTGGAGGGTTCACTGGCGGTGGTCTCGGGCGAGGACTTTCACCGGCTCGACGGCGGCCATCCACAAGCGGCCGGCGGCGGCAGCCCTGCGTCGGCTGCGATACGCCCCGGCTTCGGTTGCGACGGCCGCACCCATTGCTCGCAAATGACCTCCTGCGCCGAGGCCCGGTTCTTTCTTACCCATTGCCCGGGCGTGCAGATGGACGGCAACGACGACGGCGTCCCCTGCGAGCGTCAGTGGTGCGGGGGCTAAGATTGCCGAGTACGCCTGCGCGTAAATAACGGCAACCACGGCTGTTAGCAACGCAGAGGGCGCAGAAGACCGCAGAGGGCGCAAAGGAATCCGGGCTTCCTCGTCGCCGCGCTCTAGCGCCTTTTGACCGCCTGGAGCACAGTTCTCGGGCTGTGCGGTTCTCGTGTGCTTGGTACTCCGAAAGCGCTTGGGTTGCCAGTTGGTCAAACCGGGTGTCAAACGCGAGCTTGAAACCTCGCGGGTCCCCAAGCCCCGGCCTGGGGACCCGCGTCTTGCAGGCCCTAGCACCCCGAGCCATTCGGCAAGCTAGCGCTTGCAAGATCGGCGTTCCCAAGGAGACCATAGGGAGGAGCATGAAATCGAAACGCATTTCTGCGCCCTCTGCTGTTCTCCGTGTGCCCTGCGTTCCGAGCGCGCCTGGGTTTTTTCCGATAGTTAGGCGCGGCTGTATTAGGTCTTGCGTTTAAACCCTATTGGGGCGCAGGGCTTTGGCAAGATCGATTTAACCTAAGGGTACTCCATGAGCACAAGCATCCGCCAGCGCATCGAACGGGGCTTCGCCAGCTTCGGCCATTGGGTCTATCGCCATCATTGGCTGGCCCTCGCGGGCATCCTGCTGCTCACCGTCGGTCTGGTGAGTCAGATCCCCAAGCTTACGGTGGACACCTCCACCGAGGGCTTTTTGCATCCCGAGGATCCGACGCTTCAGGACTACGACGCCTTTCGCGAGCAATTCGGGCGCGATGAGCTGATCCTGGTGACCATTCAGGCCCCGGACATCTTCGCCCCGGCGTTCCTCGAGAGGCTGCGCGAGCTGCACTATGAGTTGAAGGCCGATTTGCCCTATTTGGATGACATCACCAGCCTGATTAACGCCCGCAATACCCGCGGCGCGGCAGACGAGCTGATCGTGGAGGACCTGCTGGAGGACTGGCCCGAGACCCCGGCCGAGGTTGCCGCGGTGCGCGAGCGGGCGCTGGCCAACCCCACCTACCGCCATACACTGCTAAACGATGCGGCCACCATCACCACCATTCTGATCAAGACCTACGCCTTCACCGGCGACGAGACCGCGGAAGAAGACGTGCTGGCGGGCTTCGGCGACCTGGGCGCGCCCAGCAATGAGGCCGCGCCCAAGGTTCCCCTCACCGACGCCCAGAACAGCGTGGTGGTGGACAAGGCGCGCTCGATTATTGAGGGCTACGCGGGCGACGGCTTTAAGGTGTACATCGCCGGCACCTCGGTGGTGGCCGACGTGCTCAAGCGCTCCATGATGGAGAACATGCGCATTTTCATGCTGCTGGCCATCGGCGTCATCGGCCTGGTGCTGTTTCTGTTGTTTCGGCGTCTCTCGGGCGTGGCGCTGCCGCTGCTCACCGTGGTGCTATCGCTGCTCTCCACCCTGGGCGTAATGGCCCTGGCGGGCATCCCCATCAAACTGCCCACTCAAATCCTGCCCTCCTTTCTATTGGCGGTCGGGGTGGGGGCCTCGGTGCATCTGCTGGCGGTGTTCTACCGCCAGTTGCAGACCCTGCATCACGCGGCGGGCGAGGCCCGCGAGACTAGCGGCCACAAGGAGCGGGCCATTGCCTATGCCCTGGGGCATTCGGGCTTCCCCATCTTAATGACCTCGCTCACCACGGCGGCGGGGCTGGCCTCCTTCGCCGGTTCCGAGGTGGCGCCCATCGGCGACCTCGGCCTGGTGGCGGCCATCGGGGTGTTGATCGCCTTGGTGTTTACGCTGGTTTTGGTGCCGGCGCTGTTGTCGGTTGTCCCGCTGCAGGCCCAGACCACGGACCAGGCCCAACAACGCCACCAACGGTTGGACGACCTGTTGCGGCGCATCGCCGACTTCTCCACCGGCCGCGCCCGCCTGGTGTTGGCCCTAAGCGCCGTGTTGCTGGTCGTCGCCATCGCCGGCATCACCCAGGTGCGCTTCTCCCACAAGCCCTTCGAGTGGCTGCCCCAGGACTACCCCGTGCGCCAGGCCACCGACTTCGTGAACGAAAACATGCGCGGGGCCAGCGCGGTGGAGGTGGTGGTGGATGCCGGCGAGAAGAACGCCTTCTACGAACCCGCCCTGATGCAGGGCCTGGAGCAGTTGAGCCAGGAAGTGGCGGCCATCGACCAAGGCGAACTCTTTGTGGGCAAAACCCTGTCGCTGGCGGACATCCTCAAGGAGACCAATCAGGCCCTGAACGAAAACCGCCCCGAGGCCTATCGCATCCCCGACGACCGCCGGCTCATCGCACAGGAGTTCCTGCTGTTTGAGAACAGCGGCTCCGACGACCTGGAAGACTTTGTGGATACCCAGTTCAGCCAGGCCCGCTTCACCGCCAAGATGCCCTGGGTGGACAGCGTGTTGTACCAAGACTTCATCGCCGATCTCAAACAGCGGTTTCAGCAGACCCTGGGCGCGGAGGTGGAAATCACCGTCACCGGCATCGTGGTCCTGCTCGGGCGCACCATGCACGCCACCATGGTCAGCATGGGCGAAAGCTACCTCATCGCCGCGGTGGTGATCACCGGCATGATGATCCTGCTGATCGGCAACCTCCGCATCGGCCTAATCAGCATGATCCCCAATCTCATGCCCATCGTACTCATCCTCGGTCTGATGGGCTGGCTCGACCTGCCGCTGGACCTGTTCACCATGCTCATCGGCTCCATCGCCATCGGCCTGGCGGTGGACGACACCATCCACTTCATGCACAACTACCGCCGTTACCACCACGACACCGGCGACACCGACGAGGCCGTGCGCCTGACCCTGCTCAGCACCGGCCGCGCTATGCTGATCACCACCCTGGTGCTGTCCCTCGGCTTTTTTCTGTTCCTGTTCGCCGACCTGAGCAACCTCAAAAACTTCGGCCTGCTCACCGGCCTCACCATCATCCTCGCCCTGGCCGCCGACTTCCTCCTCGCCCCGGCATTGATGAAGGAATTGCACCGAAGCCATCTAATCGGAGAGGATGCGGATTATTGAGCCAGTAGCCTGTAGGGGCCGTTAGCCCCGCCCGCTAAAGTCTATGGCAAGGCGGCGTTCTTATCTCCTGCTGGTTACCCTGGGCTCAACCCCCGTCTCCGAACCGCTCCACCTCTATCGCCGCCACCGAGCGGTCGGCCTTGCTGAATTCCACGCCGGTGAGGTGGATGGGCCAGCCGCGGGCGGCGTATTTGCGGGCGTAGCCCTTGGCCTTAATCTGCTCCAGGGCGCGTCCTTCGGGGCTTTCTTCCACCACCTTGAACTCGAACAGGTCGTATTGGCGGTTGAATTCCGCCGTTATGTCGATGCGGCCCTTATTGGAGATGTCTTCGCAGACGATGCGCAGGCCCAAAGCCGCGAAATAACTGTAAAACACGCTGGCGCAGTAGCCCTCGTAGTCGCTTAGGCGGGGGGCTGCGGCGCTGCGGTTGTCGTGCCAGCTATGGGGGATGCCGGCGTAGACAGCGGTGAACAGTCCTTGCATGCCGGCGAAGTCGTTTTCCTGGAGCAGCCCGGGCAGGTGGCGGCGGTGGTCCACGCCCGCGCGCCTGGCGTGGGTGAGGGCGTCTAACAGCCCCTGGTTGAGGGCCTGGGCCACTTCCCGGTTGGGGTAGCCCAGGGTGTAGAACCAGTTTCCCTGGATCTCCTCGGCCTTGGCGATAGTCAGGTAGCCGGCTTGGAATAGCAGCGCCTCGGTGGCGATGTGGTCCACGTCGAAGCTGGAGAGCAGGGAGAAGTCGGTCTGCATGGCGGCGAGTTCCGGCGTGAAAACCCGGCGCGCCATCAAGGGATCAATGAGAAAGCTCGGAGAGCCGGTCTCGAACCACCAGGAGCGGAATTCACGCTCGCCGAAAGCAGCAATAGATCGAAGGGGTTGTAGACCGCCTCGCCGAGCCAGTTGTAGCCGTTGTACCAATCCCGCAGCCTTTGCCGGTCGAGGCCTTCCAGCTCCGGGGCGAACACCGAATCCAAGTCGGCCTCGGTATAACCGCAGATGTCGGAGAACGAAGAAACCAGGGTGATGTCTTTGAGGTTATTCAGCCCGCTGAACAAGGAAACCTTGGAGAACTGGCTTACGCCGGTGATTAGGCTGGACTTGACGTGTTTGTCGCCGTCCTTGATCACCGAATACAGGTCGCGCAGGCCGTCGCGCATCCGCCGCGCCAGCTCGGGGTCGCTGAGGTTGTCCAAAATGGGCTTGTCGTATTCGTCCACTAAGACCACCGCGCGCTGGCCGTGGCGGACCGCAAGCAGCAGGTCGCCGAAACAACCCGCGGGGTCGTCCTCCCAGCCGGGCTCGCAGGCCACGTCCAAGGCCCATTGGTTGTGGCGCAGTTGTTGGTTGATGCGGCGGCGCAAGGCCTCGGGCGAGCGCAGCACCCCGCTGCCGAGGCTGAAACGCACCACCGGATAGCGCACCGACCAATCCCATTTTGGGTGGATGGCCAGGCCGCGAAACAGCGCCTCGCTGCCGGCGAAGAGTTCGGCCAAGGTGTCCGCCAGCAGGGACTTGCCGAAGCGCCGGGGCGGGATAGGAAATAGTGCTTGCCCTCTTCGATGAGGCGTTGGATAAAGGGCGTCTTGTCCACATAGTAGCAGTCGTCCTCGCGGATCTCGCGAAAGGTCTGAATGCCGACGGGGAGCTTTTTGCGGGCGGTTTCCTGATTCATCACAAGGCCATGAAGATGCGGTTCATGGGTTCCGGTTTGGCGCCGCGGCGGCTATGGCCGGCGCCGGGGTTGTTGGTAACAGGCGCAGCTGTCCGCCAAGCCCCCGATCCCTGCGGGCGAATTCGGCCGATGCCCGCATGTTACACTAGCCGCCATTTAGTGCGGAGACCCCGAATGCGTAACCTGCTTTTTTTCATCCTGGCCCTGTGTTTGAGCCTGCCCCTGGCCCAGGCCGAGGACCTGACCGCCCGCGAGATCATGCAGCGGGTGGACGACCGCGACGACGGCGACAACGGCATTATGGACCTGGAGATGGTGCTGGCGGACAAGAACGGCGACCAAAGAATCCGCAAGATTCGCAGTTTTTTGAAGGACAAGGGCGAGGACAAGCAGCGCCTGATGTTCTTCATCGAGCCGGCGGACGTGAAGGATACGGCCTTTTTGACCTACGACTACGACGCCTACGCCAAGGACGACGATCAGTGGCTCTACCTGCCGGCGCTGCGCAAGACCAAGCGCATCGCCTCCAGCGACCGCAGCGGGGCCTTCATGGGCTCGGACTTCAACTATGCGGACATGACGCGCAAGGACCTGGACGCCTACGACTTCAAAATCCTTAAGGAAATGGAGGTGCGCGGCGAGCCGGTGTGGCTGATCGAGGCCATCCCCCGCACCCGCGAGGAAATCAAGGAGACGGGTTACGAAAAATCCTGGCTGATGGTGCGCAAAGACCTATTTATGGTGGTGCGCGCGGTGCATTGGGTGGACGAGGGGGCGGAGGTGAAGTACCTGGACACCCCGAAGATCGAACAAATCGACGGCATCTGGACCGCCACCCATCTGACCATGACCACCAAGCGCGATAAGACCACCCAGCACCATACCGAGCTGCGCTTCAACAATGTGCGCTTCGGCCAGGACCTGGAGCAGGACCTATTTAGCGTGCGGCGAATGGAGAAGGGGCTCTGAGCAGGCCCCTGCCGGAATATGCGATTGACTAACCAGCAGATTGCCGCGATTAAGGGCGCCGTGGCCCGGCGGGATCCGCAGGCGCGGATCTACCTGCATGGCTCGCGCACGGATGATCAGGCCAGGGGCGGGGACATGGATCTGTTGGTGCTCTCCGGGAGACTGGCCCTAATGGATAAGCTGGACATCCTCGGCGACCTGCATCGGGAACTCGGTGAGCGGCGCATCGACCTGACCCTGGCCGAAGACCTTTCCCACCCCTTCACGCGCTTGGCGAAGGGGGAGGGCGTTCGCCTATGAGGCCGGAGCGCTTGGAACTGCTGGAGCAGGAGTTGCTAGTCCTGGAGAAGGCGACCGAACACCTGCATTATTCCGTGGAGCGAGTCGGTGCGGTGGCGGACCAAGCGGCTTGGACGCCGGAAGAATTGCAACGGTTCGAGGCCCTGACCAGCCGGTTCGCCCGCTTGGCCGATCTGCATATCCAGCGGGTGATGCGGCTGATCGATGAGCTGGAATGGGTCGCTCAGGACAGCCTGTTGGATCGTATCGATCGGGCGGAAAAGCGCGGCTGGATCGCCGCCGATGAACTCCGCCGAATCCGCGAGCTGCGCAATAGGATCGCCCACGAAGATGTGGACGAAAAGCTGCATGAATTCTATTTCGCGGTCTTGCAACTGGCCCCGGTCTTGGTGGCGCTGACCCCGAAGGTGGCGGGATACGGCCGGGCGCTGATCGAGCGCTACAGATGATGCCGCTGTTGCTGCGAATTCGAGCGCTCTGCCGCGCCGTGCTGTGGCTGTTCGCCGCCACCGCCACCGCCGCGGCCCAAGGCCCCGGGGTGGATGCGGTGCTGGAGGGCTTTGGCGACGACGGGCAGGCCGTGGACGACGTCTTGCAGGGCTTTGGCGGCGCGCCGGCCGCGCCCGCTGCGCGGCCGACCCCGCCGGCGCCCGCCTTGCCCCCTTGGCTGAACGGCTCGCTCGCCCTGAGCGGCCATTGGGCCTACGCCCATGCCGCCCCCGCCGCGGGGCAAACGGATTACCGCGGCCTGACCCGCCTGCGGGCCAAGCTCGCGTTACAGGCGGATCACAAGTTCGCGAACCAGTGGCGGCTGTTCGCCAACGGCTACGCCCAGCATGATTTCGCCTACCGCATCCAGGGTCGCGACGACTATCCAGGCGCGGTGTTGGACGCCTACGAAACCGAGCTGGAACTGGGCGAGCTGTATCTCCAGGGCCGCTTGAACGACGACCTGGACCTCAAGCTCGGGCGGCAAATCGTGGTCTGGGGCAAGTCGGACAACCTGCGGGTCACCGACGTATTAAACCCCTTGGACCAGCGGGAGCTGGGGCTGGTAGACATCGAAGACCTGCGCCTGCCGGTGTCCATGGCCAAGCTGGATTACTACCAGGGCGATTGGAACCTAAGCCTAATGGCCGCGCCCGAATACCGCGGCCCCAAGCGCCCGCCGGCGGGCGCGGAGTTCGACCCCTTGCCGGGTGCGCCCCCGCCGGAGGACGAACCGGACGGCCTGGAGTTGGCGCTGGCCGCCAACGGCCGCTTTAGCGGTTGGGACCTCTCCCTCTATGCCGCCCGTTTGTATGACGACGAGGCTTACCTGAGCCAAGGCCGCCGCCGCCATGCCCGCCTGAACCTGACCGGCGCGGCGCTCAACATCGCCGCC
This sequence comes from Gammaproteobacteria bacterium, assembly GCA_011389885.1. GTDB lineage: Bacteria > Pseudomonadota > Gammaproteobacteria > Chromatiales > Chromatiaceae > JABBTK01. Next base: position 9,034 of record JAABTK010000008.1, read on the forward strand.
GGCAACTGGCTCTACAAGGCGGAACTCGCCCACCTTCAGGGGCTGCGTTTCAACGGCCTCGGCGAACGTGAAGAGGGCCGCACCGACCTGCTGCTGGGCCTCGAATACGCCGGCCTCGACAACGCCGCGCTGTCGCTGGAGGTCGCCAACCGCCACCTGCCCGGCTTCGACCAGGCCCTGGCCGACGCCGGACAAGAACAACACCTGTGGCAGCTCGCCCTGCGCTACCAGGCCGAACTATGGCATGATCGGCTGCACCTCACCGCGCTGGCAAGCCGCTCGGGAGAAGGCCTAAAAGGCGGCTTCACCCGCCTAAGCGCCGGCTACGACCTGCGCGACGCCCTGACCCTCACCGCGGGCCTGGCCCTCTACCACGCCAGCGAGGCCCCGCCCTACGACGCCCTCGGCGACAATGATCGGGTGTTTCTGGGGCTGGAATATAGCTTTTAGGCGATTGGCGGGGGTTCTCATACCAAGATTGCGCCGGATTTGGGTTCGCCAACACCGTTGGCGGACGCAAGGACCAGCAAGATGGTATGAGAAGCCCCAGAAATCGCCTGCGTTGCCAGTTCGTCAAACGGCGTGTCAAGCGCGAGTTTGAAACACCGCTGATCCCCAAGCTCCAGCCTGGGGGGCGCGTCTTGCAAGACAGGCATGCCCAAGGAGACGTTGGGAACGAGCATGAAATCGAAATACCTCTCTGCGCCCTCTGCGGTTCTCCGCGTGCTGAGCGGTGCGAGAGCGCCTGGATTGTTTCCGATACCTAGGCGCCGCTGTACTCGCCAGGGGGCGCCATTTTGCGGCGGGGCTTTGTTTATTATGAGGCGAAGGTTGGCAATGGCGGAGGTTATGCGCATCGATTCCAAATTACCCCCGGTGATCGTCCCCAATTGGCCGGCGCCGGCCGCGGTTCAGGCGTTAGTCACCACCCGTAGCGGGGGGGTGAGTCAGGCCCCGTACGCAAGCCTTAACCTCGCCGCCCATGTGGGAGACGACCCGCATGCGGTGGCCGCCAATCGGCGCCGATTGCGCGCCGGGTTCGGGCTGCCCGCAGAGCCGCTTTGGCTGAACCAGGTGCATGGTTGCGAGGTGGCCCGATGCGACACGGCGGGGCCGGATGCGCGGGCGGACGCCGCCTTTGCGGATGGCCCGGAGCGGGTCTGCGCGGTGCTCACCGCCGACTGTTTGCCGGTGCTGTTATGCAACCGCGCCGGCACCGCGGTCGCGGCCGCCCATGCCGGTTGGCGGGGTTTGGCCGGCGGCGTCTTGGAGGCGACGCTGGGGCTGTTCGAGGACCGGCCCGCGTCGCTGATGGCCTGGCTCGGCCCCGCCATTGGCCGCGAGGCCTTTGAGGTGGGGGACGAGGTTCGCCAGGCCTTCGTCGAGCGCCGCCCCGCAGACGCCGCGGCCTTTCGCCCCCCGCGCCCCGGCCACGCCTTGCCGCGTTCGGGCCGATGGTTGGCGGATTTGCACCGACTCGCCTACAATCGACTCTCCGACCGCGGGGTGGGCTTTATCGGCGGCGGCGACCTCTGCACCTATGCCGACGCCGAGCGCTTCTATTCCTACCGCCGCGACCGCGACACCGGGCGTATGGCGTCCCTGATTTGGATCGAACAACCGGAGCAAGCATGAGCGAGTGGAAAATGTTGACCCTGGTGGGCGAAGACCGGCCGGGAATCGTCTCCCGCATCACCCGAACCCTATTTGAACTCGGCTGTGCGCTGGGTGAGACCTCAATGATCCGCCTCGGCGGCAACTTCACCATTATGATGATGGTCAGCGGCGACGGTGAAATCCAGGCCCAGTTGCCCCCGGTGGCCGAATCCCTCGGGCTGCGGATGCATTTGGATCCCATCTCCGGCGGCCTGCACCAGCATCGCTTTGCCAATTACCAGGTGCGGGTCAGCGGCGCCGATCGGCCCGGCATCGTCGCCCAAGTGACCGGGGCCCTGGCCGACGCCGGGTTCAATATCCTGGAGCTGGAGTCGGATGTGGCCGGCAGCGAGCAAAAACCAGTCTACATTATGCAGATTCAGGGTTACTCCGAGGCGCTCCTGGAAGACCTGGAGGGCGCGGTGAACGCGGTCTCCGGCGGCGACGTGGACGTGACCCTCTCCCCCATCGAAACCCTCATTGGATGAGTGCGAATGGCTATTTTGGAAATCCTGACCATCCCGGACGAGCGACTGAAACAGGTCTCCGCGCCGGTGGAAGACTTCGGCGCGCCACTCCAGGGGTTCCTCGCCGACCTCGAAGAGACGCGGCTCAACGGCCCGGCGGCGGTGGGCATCGCGGCCCCGCAAGTGGCGCATTTTCAGCGGATTTGCATCGTGGACTGCTCCGTCACCCGCAAGCCCGTGCCCAATCATGGTCGGCTGGTGCTGATTAACCCGGAAATCATCGAATGGGACGGCTATGAAGCGGGCCGCGAGGGTTGCCTGTCGGTGCCGGATTACACCGGCAATGTGATCCGCGCCACCAAAATCCGACTCAAGGCCCAACAACCGAGCGGCGAAGAGCGCGAATACGCGATGGAGGGCTTCGAGGCCCGGGCTGTGCAACACGAACTGGATCACCTCGACGGCCTGTTGTTCACGGATCGCGTGGTGAGCCGCCGCACCGACCTGTTTCGACGCAAGGTGTACCAAAAGGGCGGCAACAAGTCGTCCTGATGCCCGGCCCGCGCCGCCGTAATCCGCCATGCAGCTGTTGATCTGTCGCCGCGCCTGGTCGCCCACCGGGGGCGCGGAGCGCTATATCCGGCGCCTGACGGGGCGGCTTGCAGAGACCGGCATCCCGGCCGGCCTGGTGACCGGGACCGATTGGCCGGAGGCGGCATGGGGCGGCCATGAGCTGATTCGCATCCCCGGCGATGCCCGCGCCTTCGCGCGGGGAGTCGTCGCTCTCAAGGCGCGCCGTCCCGAGGCCCTGTTCTTTGCCTTCGATCGCATCCCCGGGGCGGACCTGTTTCGGGCCGGCGACGGCCTGCACGCCGCTTGGTTGGACCGGCTGCGGGCCGAGGAGGGCGCACTGGCCGATTGGCTGCGCCGCCGCCGCGGCCGGCAGCGACGCTTGCTGACCCTGGAGCGGGAGCTGTTCGATACCCCGTCGCCGCCGCGGATCATCGCCAACAGCCGTATGGTGGCGGCCGAAATCCGGCAGGCCTTCGCGATCCCCGCCGACCATTTGACCGTGATCCCCAATGGCTTCGATCCGCCGGTTCTGAGCGACGCGCAACGCGCCGCCCGCCGTGCCGCCGTCCGCCAGGCCCTGGGGTGCCGGCCCGCGGATACGTTGGCGCTGTTTCTGGGTTCGGGCTGGAAGCGCAAGGGCGCCCAGGCGGCGGTGGATGCGGTGCGGAGTCTGGCGCGAAGGGACCTCCATCTAGCGCTGGCCGGCAAGGGCAGGGCGGCCCGCACCGATGACCCGCGGATTCATAGCGTCGGCCCGCTGGCCGATCCGACCGATCACCTGCTGGCCGCGGATCTATTCGTCCTGCCCACCCTCTACGATCCCTTTTCCAATGCCTGCCTGGAGGCCGCGGCCTTCGGTCTGCCGGTGCTCACCACCGACGCCAACGGTTTCGCCGAAGTGCTGACCGAACACCCGGCGGCCGGCGAGACGATCCCCCTGCCGCGCGAGCCGCGGCGCTGGGCGCGGGCGCTGGAGCGATGGCGCGACCCCGAACGGCGGCGGGCCGCGCAACCGGCGTTGGCGGCGATTCGTAAACACTACACGGTCAGCCGCAATCAGCAGGCCACGGCGGACTTTATTCGGCGCTGTTTTCCCTCAGCATGAACCCCGCCCCCTTGCCCATCAGTGTCTGCATGCTGTGCCGCAACGAGGCGCAGCGGTTGCCTGCGGCGTTGGCGCGGGTGCGGGACTTCGCCGAGTGGATCGTCCTCGACACCGGCAGCGACGATGGTTCGCCCGAACTGGCCCAACGCCTGGGCGCCAGCGTCCGGACCTCCCAGTGGTTGGGTTTCTCCGAGACCCGTCGGCTGCATTTCGGGATGGCCGCCCAGCCCTGGATCCTGTGGATCGATGCCGACGAAGTGGTGACCCCGGCCCTGGTGTCCGAGCTGCGGGCCTTATTGCAGGGCCCCAGGGCGCCCGCGCACCAGGCCTGGGCATTGAATCGGGTGATGCGCTTCCAGGGGCGTTGGGTCCGCCACGGCGAGTGGTATCCCGATTGGAACTTGCGCCTATTCCGCACGGACGCCTGGTCCCTGGACACACGGGCCGTGCATGAAAACGTGCGCGTCCCCGGCAGCGTCGGACGCCTGAAGACGGAGTTGCCGCATGACTCCTACCGCGATTGGCCGGATCGAGAGCGCCGCATTCGCGCCTATGCCCGGCTCTGGGCCGAGCAGGCGGCGGCCGAGGGCAAGACCAGCGGTCCGGTCAGGGCCTTCGGCAGCGCCGGTTGGCGGTTTCTGCGCGGCGCCCTGCTTAAGGGCGGATTCCTCGACGGCGTCTTGGGTTGGCGCATCGCCGCCTCCTGCGCCCGTGAGACCTACCTCAAACACCGTTTTCTGATTCAGAGGTAGGCGCCGGGCGTTCTTTGCGTGCAGGCGCACCTCCCCCTCCCGAAACTCGATGCGCATCCAAGCCGCGGGCTCCTTGATTTTTGAGCCCCCCGCCCTATCTTTGAACACAACCACAGACCACGCGGAGAAATCGCCATGAGAATGGACAAACTGACTAGCAAATTTCAAATGGCCCTGGCGGATGCGCAAAGCCTCGCCGTCGGCCGCGATCACCAATTCATCGAGCCGGTGCATCTAATGACTGCGCTGCTCGATCAGGAGGGCGGCACCGTGCGCCACCTCCTGGCCCAGTCCGATGTCAACGTCAACCAACTGCGCACCAGCCTGGGCGAGGCCCTGGAAAGGCTGCCCAGCGTGGAGGGCGCGGCCGGCGACGTCACCGTCTCCAACGAACTCGGTCGGCTGCTCAACCAAACCGACAAGCTAGCGCAAAAGCGCAATGACCAATATATCTCCTCCGAGCTGTTCGCCCTGGCCGCGGCCGAAGACAAGGGCGAGCTGGGCAATCGGATGCGCCAGGCCGGGGCCGCCAAGGGGGCGATCGAAAGGGCCGTCGAAAACATGCGCGGCGGGGCCCAGGTCAACGACCCCAACGCCGAGGACCAGCGCCAGGCCCTGGAGAAGTTCACCATCGATGTCACCGAGCGCGCCGAGCAGGGCAAGCTCGACCCGGTGATCGGCCGCGATGACGAAATCCGCCGCGCCATTCAGGTGCTGCAGCGCCGCACCAAGAACAACCCGGTGCTGATCGGCGAGCCCGGCGTGGGCAAGACCGCCATCGTCGAGGGCCTGGCCCAGCGCATCGTCAACGGCGAGGTGCCCGAGGGCATTAAGGGCAAGCGCCTGCTGTCGTTGGACATGGGCTCACTAATCGCCGGGGCCAAGTTCCGCGGCGAGTTCGAGGAGCGCCTCAAGGGCGTGCTCAGCGACCTGGCCAAGCAGGAGGGCCAAATCATCCTGTTTATCGACGAAATCCATACCATGGTCGGCGCCGGCAAGGCCGAGGGCGCCATGGACGCCGGCAACATGCTCAAGCCCGCCCTGGCGCGGGGCGAGCTGCACTGCATCGGCGCCACCACCCTGGACGAGTACCGCAAATACATCGAAAAGGACGCCGCGCTGGAGCGCCGTTTTCAGAAGGTGCAGGTGGACGAGCCCACGGTGGAGGACACCATCGCCATCCTGCGCGGCCTGAAGGAGAAGTACGAGGTGCATCACGGGGTGGAGATCACCGATCCGGCCATCGTGGCCGCCGCCACCCTGTCGCACCGCTACATCACCGACCGTCAGCTGCCGGACAAGGCCATCGACCTGATCGACGAGGCGGCCTCGCGCATCCGCATGGAGATCGACTCCATGCCCGAGGAGATGGACAAGCTCGACCGCCGCCTGATTCAGCTTAAGATCGAACGCGAGGCGCTGAAAAAGGAGAAGGACGAGGCGTCCAAGAAGCGGCTGGCCGACCTGCAATCCGAGATCGACCGCCTGGGGCGGGAGTATTCCGACCTGGAAGAGATCTGGAAGTCGGAAAAGGCCGCCATGCAGGGTTCCGCCCATATCAAAGAGGAGATGGACCGCGCCCGGGTGGAACTGGAGACCGCCCGCCGCGCCGGCGACCTCGGGCGCATGTCCGAGATCCAATACGGCCGCATCCCGGAACTGGAAAAGCAGCTCACGACCTGTCAGGAGGCCGAACTCAAGGAGACCACCCTGCTGCGCAACAAGGTGCAGGACGAAGAGATCGCCGAAGTGGTCTCCAAGTGGACCGGCATTCCGGTCAGCAAGATGCTCGAAGGCGAGCGCGAAAAGCTGTTGCAGATGGAGCAAAACGTCCACCAACGCGTGGTGGGCCAGGACGAGGCCGTGCGCGTGGTGGCCGACGCCATCCGCCGCTCCCGCGCCGGGCTCTCGGACCCCAATCGCCCCAACGGCAGTTTCCTGTTCCTCGGCCCCACCGGCGTGGGCAAGACCGAACTGTGCCGCGCCCTGGCCGAGTTCCTGTTCGACACCGAAGGCGCCATGGTGCGCATCGACATGTCCGAGTTCATGGAAAAGCACTCGGTGGCGCGCCTGATCGGCGCCCCTCCGGGCTATGTGGGCTATGAAGAAGGCGGCTACCTCACCGAGGCGGTGCGGCGCAAGCCCTACTCGGTGATCCTAATGGACGAGGTGGAAAAGGCCCACCCCGACGTATTCAACGTGCTGCTCCAGGTGCTCGACGACGGCCGCCTCACCGACGGCCAGGGCCGCACCGTGGACTTCCGCAACACCGTCGTGGTGATGACCTCCAACCTCGGCTCCCAAACCATTCAGGAACTGGCAGGCGAGGAAAACTACAGCACCATGAAGGCGGCGGTGATGGAGATCGTGGGTCAACACTTCCGCCCCGAGTTCATTAACCGCGTGGACGAAGTCGTGGTCTTCCACCCCCTGGCTCGGGAACAGATCCGCGCCATCGCCGACATCCAAATCGGCTACCTGCGCCAGCGCCTGGAGGACCGCGACATGCAAATCGACGTCACCCTGGCGGCCCTGGACAAACTCGGCGAGGCTGGCTTCGACCCCGTCTACGGCGCCCGCCCGCTCAAGCGCGCCATCCAACAGCAAATCGAAAACCCGCTGGCGCAGCAGATCCTCGCCGGCCAATTCGGCCCCGGCGACCTGATTCGGGTGGACGCCGAGGGGGCGGCGCTGACCTTCGAAAGAACCACCCAGCCAGCCCCGCAAGGCGAAGCGGTCGAAGGCGAGATCGTGGACTGACCGACCGAACTGAGGTCTTGGCTCACCGTTAGCGGACTAAAGCCCGAACGCCGCGCCAGCCCTGGTGGCGCCGCCCCTGCGGCGTCACCCATCCGGCTAGGGTCCAAGTTGGGTGTCCCTGTTTCTTCTTTCTTTCTTTCCTTCCCTCTGTTTCTTCCCTATTTCTTGGGTGTCCCTGTTTCTTTCCCCGCCCCTGCGGCGTCACCCATCCGGCTAGGGTCCAAATTGGGTGTCTCTGTTTCTTGTCTCCCTGTTTCTGCTGCTGCGGCGTCACCCATCCGGCTATGGCCCAAGTTGGGTGTCTCTGTTTCTTTCCTTCCCTCTGTTTCTTCCCTGTTTCTTGGGTGTCCCTGTTTCCTCTGCTGTTTCTTGGGTGTCGCTGTTTCCTCTGTTTCTCTCTCCTCCCATCCGGCTAGGGTTCAAGTTGGGTGTCCCTGTTTCTGCACTCTCTGCTGTTTCTCACGCTCTGTTTCTTCCCTGTTTTTTGGGTGTCCCTGTTTCTCGTCGTTTTTTTGGGTGTCCCTGTTTCTGTTTCTCGTCCCTTTGGGTGTCCCTGTTTCTCGTGTTTCTCGGGCGTAAGCGAACTCCGCCCCGACGTTTAGCTGAATTCCGTGGCCCAGGGTTCGCCGTTGTTGTCGATGCTGACTTGGCGGGTGTCGGGGAGGCGGGCGAGGATGTAGCCGGCGGCCATGAGGGCTAGGCCTTGGTTGTGGCTGTCGATGGCGGCGAGTAGTTTGTCCGCCGCGAGTTGGCAGCGCTGGAGCGGGTCGGGGCGGTCCAGCCATTCGCGACCGAATTGCACGCCCCGGCCCATGGCATCGTCGAGGCGGTCGAAGGCGGTGCGGTTTTCCGCCAAAAAGGCCGCGGGGACTTCCAGGTCCATGGCGTAGTCGTCGATGATGATGTGCAACTGCATGGGCAGGCTCCTGTGGCTGGTTTTCGGTTGGATTCCAGTTAAACCGCCCCCGGCGGCGGCGTGACCCGCAGCACCTCGTCCACCGTGGTCAGGCCGCTCAGGATCTTGCGCGCGCCGCTGATGCGCAAGGGCTCCAGGCCCTGTTCGGCCGCCTTTTGGCGGATCGGTTCGCTTTCTGCATCGGGGCGGATTAAGGCCCGGATATCGGGCGTCATGCGCAGGATTTCGTACAGCCCGATGCGGCCGTGAAAGCCGCTGTTGCGGCATTCGATGCAGCCCTTGGGGCCGAAAAGTTTGGGCGGGGCCTTGAGTTTCCAAGGATCGGTCACCGCCCGCCAGGCGGCGGCGTCGATGGGGGCGGGGGCCTTGCAGTGGGGGCACAGGGTGCGCACCAGGCGTTGGGCCACGATGCCGAGAATGGAGGCGTTGATCAGAAACGGCGGCACCCCGAGGTCGAGCAGCCGGGTGACGGCGGAGGGGGCGTCGTTGGTGTGCAGGGTGGAAAACACCAAGTGCCCGGTGAGGGCGGCCTGAATGGCCATTTGGGCGGTTTCCAAGTCGCGGATTTCGCCCACCATGATGATGTCCGGATCCTGCCGCAGCAGGGTGCGCACGCCGGAGGCGAAGTGTACGCCGATGGCGGGATTGACCTGCATTTGATTGAAGGCCGGTTCGATCATTTCGATCGGGTCTTCGATGGTGCAGAGGTTGATCTCCGGCCGGGCCAGGGATTTGAGCGTGGAGTAGAGGGTGGTGGTCTTGCCCGAGCCGGTGGGGCCGGTGACCAGGATGATGCCGTGGGTATGGGCCGTGAGTTCGCGCCACTGCCGCGCATCGGCCGGGCTGAACCCCAGCTCTTGCGGGGTGCGCACCACCACCTCGGGGTCGAAGATGCGCATCACCATCTTTTCGCCGAAGGCGGTGGGCATGGTGGAAAGGCGCATTTCCACCTCCCGCCCCAACGGCGTCTTGGTCTTCAGGCGGCCGTCCTGGGGGCGGCGCTTTTCGATGATGTCCATGCGCCCCAGGGCCTTGATGCGGGCGGTGACGGCGTTCATCACCGGGGCGGGCATTTCGTATACGGTGTGCAGGTTGCCGTCGATGCGGAAGCGGATGCTGCTGTTCTCCCGCCGGGGTTCCAGGTGGATGTCGCTGGCGCGTTGGTCGAAGGCGTATTGCAGCAGCCAATCCACGATGGTGACCACATGGTGGTCGTTGGCGTCGAGCTTGCCTGAGCGGCCCAGCTCCACCAGGGCCTCCAGGTTGGTGATGCCGCCTTGCTCGGCCGTGGAGCGAATCTTGCGCGCCCGCGTCATGGATTGGCTGAGGCCGTAGAATTCCTGCTGGTAGCGGGCGATGTCCAGCGGGTTGGCGATCACCCGCCGAATGCTGCGGCGCAACACCCCTTGCAGCTCCTCCTCCCATTCGCGCATCAGCGGCTCGGCGGTGGCGAAGGTGACCTCCTGCTCATTGACCTCCACCGGCAGGATCCCGTAGCGCCCCGCATAGCCCTTGGGGGCCACGTCGGTGACCTTGTCGACGTCGATGCTGAGGGGGTCGATGCGCAGATAGGGCAGCCCCACGGTGTCGGCCAGCCACTGGGTGAGCGCCTCCAGCGTCAGCTCCTTGTGCGGGGGCCGGGCCGATTTCAGGCGCCGCTCGGCGAGCCACACCAGGGGGTGCTCGTGATGCGGCTGGGCGGCCTGAAGCGTGCGCAGGCGCTCCAGCTCGGCGGCCTCCTGCGCGCTCACCAGGCCGTCCTTGAGCAATTGCGGGATCAGCATCTCGCAACTGAGGCGCCGGCTGGCGTGTTGCCGGCCCTCGGGGCCGGGCGGGATTGCCTGCAAATACAGCATAGGGTTTGGCGGGTTCACTCGGGGTTAGCTGCGTCCCGCCCAGTCGCGCGCGAACTGATAGGCCGCGCGACCGCTGCGGGAGCCGCGCTTGAGCGCCCATTGCAAGGCGGCGGTTTGGGTGAGCTTGGGATGCTCGGCGTCCGCCCCGAGGGCGCGCAGCCAGTAATCCACAATCTCCAGGTACTGGTCCTGGGTGAAGGGGTGGAAGGCCAGCCAGAGCCCGAAGCGCTCGGACAGCGAGATCTTTTCCTCCGTGGCCTCGCCCTGGTGCAGCTCGCCGTCGACGATGCGGGCCTCGCGGTTCTCGCTATGGAACTCCGGCAGCAGGTGGCGGCGATTGGAGGAGGCGTAGATCAGCACGTTTTCCGGCGGGGCCGAGATGGAGCCGTCGAGCACCGCCTTTAGCGCCTTATAGCCGGGTTCGTCCGCCTCAAAGGAGAGGTCGTCGCAAAACAGGATAAAGTGCTCCTCGCGCTCCCACAACAGGTCGAGCAGCTCGGGCAGCTCGATCAATTCTTCCTTATCGACCTCGATCAGGCGCAGGCCTTGGTCCGCGAACTCGTTCAAAACCGCCTTAATTAGGGTGGATTTGCCGGTGCCGCGTGCGCCCCAGAGCAACACGTTATTGGCGCTGCGGCCGTTCACGAATTGGCGGGTGTTGCGCACGATTTCGGCCTTTTGATGGTCCAGGCAGAGCAAGTCCTCCAGCCACACCTGGTGCGGGCGCCTGACGCCCCGTAGCCCCTCCTTGCGCCGCCAGCGATAGGCGATGTAGTCCCAGGCGGGCGGCGCGGCTGGGGGGAAGAAGGTCTTGTCGGCCTGATCCACCAGCACTTGAATACGGTCGAGCAGCGAATCGATTGTAGTCATTGATTTGTTCTACTTTGTCTTGCGTTTATAGGAGCTTATCATAACTAGTTAATCCTTGGTATAAGCAATTTTCAAGAATTTGCTGAATTCGGACAACAAACCCGGCGCCGGGGCGGCCGTGGTATCATGCAGGGTCCGATTCGGGATGCGCCTGCGGCCGCCCCGAGGCGGGTTTCCGATTCCTCAACCGGCCGTCCGCCCGCCCCGGCCCGGACGCCGAAGGTGTTGTTTTATGGAGCTTTCCAGCGAAGACGCGCTACGCCTGAACGTACTCTTGGCCAATCATCCGCTGGCCATTCGGATCAACGAATCGCGCCTGACCCTCGACGGCCTGCTGGCCACAGGCGGCGCTACCAGTATCCGCCTCAATCCCACCGGGGATGCGGAAAAATACCTGCGCGCGGTGCGCGCCCTGTTGTCGGAGCATGCGTTGGGCAATCCGGGCGGCTACCCGCTGTATTTACAGCGTTGGACCCGCATGGGGCGGATGCGCGAAGAGAGCCTGGAGCAGTTGCTGCTGCTCGGCGAGCCCACGGCGGTGTTCGCCGTGGTGTGCGCCTCGGGCTTAACCGACGAGCTGGCGCGGCGCGCCTGGTGGGCCTATGAGGATGCGGAAAACGCGCGGCGGATGTTGTGTACGCCGGAGGTGGTCGCGGGCGAGACGGGGCCGGAGTTGGCGCGTTACCTAGTCGAGTTTCTGCCCTTCGAGAGCGACTCGGAGGCCGTCACCGAGTCGGTGCGGCTGGCGTTGCAGCCGGGATTGCTGGAGGCCGACGAGATCGCCGCGCTGTGGCAGCGCTCGGCGCGCAAGACCACGATTTTGGTCGGGTTTATGCTGGCGCTGCCGGACGCGATTCCGGAGGAACTGCCGCCCCACCCCGAGACGGCGCGCTGGCGCGAGGCGTTGCAGGGGTCGGTCGCGCATAACCCGGTGGCGGCCCAGCTTTTGCGCACCGCGTCGGCGTCTGGCCAGGCCTTTCTCGACACCTTCGAGCGGGTGCTGCGCAAACCCCCGAGCCCGGACGTGGTGACCAGCGCATTGGAGGCCATGGTCGCCTATCAAGCGCCGGCCGGGCCGGCCGAAGGCCCGGATGCGACCCTCGATGAGCTGCAACGACTGGCGGAACAAGTGATGGCCGAGCCGGCGTGGCGCGAATGCGCCGCGGCCGCGCCGACGGCGATCCCCGCGCTGCGCGCCATGGCGATCCTGGGGCGCCTGAATTACGGCGTATTACGGCCGGTGTTCAGCGGCACCGACGCCATCGGCAGCCTGATGCGCAAGAAACTGCAGCCGGTGACCGAGCCGTTATTGGGTTTGTTGGGGCCGTTGCGGGGGCGGTGAACCGAGTGTCTCTGGTGGCGGGAGTGGTTGGCGCCGAGTTCTGAGGACTGAGTGGATAGTGCTTGGTGATTGGTTCTGGGTGCTACAGCCCGGCTGAAGCCTCGACTTCCCCAGCTCCCCCCGCGGAGGTTGATGCGGCAACACCTATGCGCTTTCTGCGTGCTCTGCGTCCCAAGCCACCGTTGTTTGAGCCAGGTTGAAGCGGTGGTCTTAGCCCTTGCGGAGGCGGCCTTTAAAGGCCGCGATTTGCTTTATAATTTCCTGAAACGGCAGGTCTTCGAGTGCCCCGAAGGCCGCGCAGATCTCGTCGAGCAGGCCATCGACGTCGTCGATGTAGGCCAGGGGGGCCTCTAGGTCCGGGTCTTGCACCATGCACAGACCGCGCAGGCCGCCCACCTGAATCCGCATCGCCTTGTTGTGGGGCAACAGTTGGTGGGGCGACGCTTCGGCGTCGGCCCCGAGTTTCAGGGTGAAGCGGGACTGCCGACGCAGGATGTCGAATAGATCGGTGCAGCGTTGTTGCGCCGCATCCGCGGTGCAATGAATGCCTTCGCGCTCGGCGAGGCAGAACTTGCTCGACCGGGCGCAGCCGCAATAACCGGCCAGGATCGCCTTTTCGAACACGCAAAAGCGCTCGTTTAACTGCTGGTAAGTCTTGCGGTAGGCGTCCTGGTCCATGCGCTCAGCCCTTGCCGGTGAAGCGGTGAATCATGCGCCGGTCGCGCTTGGTGGGCTTGCCCGCGGCCGGCGTCGGGTTGGCCAGCCGCTCCAGGCGCTGCTGCTCCTGCTGGCGTTCCCGCCGCTCTCGGCTGGCCGGGGTTTCGGCGTAGCAATGCACCGCCTCCGAGGCCGGGCGTCTTTGGCGGGGAATGGCCGACACCGTGACCGCCCAGGTCAAGTGACCCTTGGTGATCTCCAGCCGGGAACCCGGATGCACGGTCTTGCCCGGTTTGGCCCGTTGCCCCTCCAAATGCACCTTGCCGCCGTTTATGGCCTCGGCGGCCAACTGGCGGGTCTTGAAAAAGCGCGCGGCCCAAAGCCATTTGTCCAGTCTTTGGGTTTCCGGCGGGGTCTGCTCGGGGGCCATTAGCGGTGCGTCCTGCGCGGGTTCAGGTGATTTCTTCCGGCATGGGCTGCGGATCCAGCCCCAGCAGCTCATCGAGCTTGCCCTCCGCGTCCAGCTCCGCCAATTCGTCGTAGCCCCCCACATGGTGGTCATCGATGAAAATCTGGGGCACCGTGCGGCGCTGGCTCAGCTCCATCATTTCCCGCATCAGCTCGCGATCGCCCTCAATCAGCAGCTCTTGATACTCGACCCCCTTGCGATCGAACAGGGCCTTGGCGCGTACACAGTAGGGGCAGACGCGGGTGGAATAGACGACTACGTTGGCCATGCGTGAGATCCTCGATTGCGATGTTTCCCCTATCCTACCAGCGGCCTCGATCGGGGTCCACGCGGCCGACGCCACGGATCGGCGGGGCGAAGGCGGGCTGTCAGGGCGACTGGTCTGGCGGTCCGGCTTGACGCATATCAAAGCTTCTGCCGCGGGGTCACGGAGAATAGCCCTTCACTTGGTGGTTTGGAGGACGATCAATGTTTACGGTTTACGATTTCTTCAGCCTGGATCATCGGCGCTGCGACGATGCCTTCGTGGGTTTCGAGCGGGCGCTCGACGGCGACGATTGGGGGCTGGCGGAGGAACAGGCGGGGGCCTTCATGGGCGAGATGGAGCGGCATTTTTCAATGGAGGAGGAGCAGTTGTTTCCGTTGTTGACGGAGCGCTTTGCAGGTGCTACGGGTCCGACGCGAATGATGCGCATCGAGCATCGGCAGATGCGCGCCTTGTTCGAGCAGTTGGGGCATTGCGTCGAGCGCCGCAACGCCCGAGATTGCCGCGATGTGGCGGAAACATTGTTGATGACCATGCAGCAACACAATGCCAAGGAGGAGGGGGTGTTGTATCCGATGGCGGACAATGTGCTCGGCCCCGAGGCGGAGGCGTTGACCCTGGCCTTGGTGGAGGACGCTTAATGGAGCATTTTGTGGATGTCAGTCAGTTGCAGCCGCCGGCCCCGTTGGGCATCGTGCTGGATCGGGTGCGGCAGTTGCCGCGCGGCGACTATCTGCATATCCGCCACAGCCGCGAGCCCTTTCCGTTGTACGCGATGCTGGCGGATATGGGGTTCGCCTGGATCGGCGCCCATCGCGGAGACGGGTTCGAGATGCGGGTCTGGCGGCGTGATGACGAGCCGGCGCCGCCTTTCGGCGTGAACTAGCCGGTGAACACCGGCGGCCTGTCGCTGGATCAGGCCCCGCCGCTCGGGGTCCCGTTGCGCTTCTTCGTGACCGCGCCGTTGTTTTTGGCGCTCGCGGCCCTGTTGTTGCTGGTGCGCGGGCCTGAGGTGTTCGCCTCGCGCTGGACCCCTGCGGCGCTGGCGGTGACCCACTTGATCACCATCGGTTTCCTGGCCCAGATCATGATTGGCGCCCTGTTGCAGTTGCTGCCGGTGCTCGTAGGGGCCAAGGTGCCGGCGGTAAGCGGTTTCGCAGCGATGGTGCATAGCGCGCTGACCATTGGGGCCGTAATGCTGGCGGGCGGCTTCCTCAGCGGTCAAGCCGGCGCCCTGGCGCTGGGGGCCGGGTTTCTGGGGCTCGGCTTTTTGGCCTTCATTGCCGCCGCCGGGGCGGCGCTGTGGCGCGTGCCAGGGGCGAGGCACACGGCCTGGGCCATGCGGCTGGCGCTGGCGGCGCTGCTGGTGACGGCGGTCCTGGGCGGTGTGTTGGTGTGGGCGATGACCGGCGAGCTGCGTCTCGCGGGCTTTCAGCGCTGGGTGGATGTGCATTTGGCCTGGGGGCTGGCGGGGTGGGGCGGCCTGTTGCTAATCGGGGTGGCCTCGGAGCTGGCGCCCATGTTCTATATGACCCAGCGCTATCCGGCGGCGCTCCGCGGTTGGCTGGCGCCTGCCGGGTTCGCGCTATTGGCGCTGTGGAGCCTGCTTGGGGTTTTCGATGCGAGGGCGTCGGCGGCGGTCGGATTCCTGCTCGGGGCGCTCTTTCTGCTCTTCGTCGGCGTGCTGCAGTGGCTGCTCGCACGACGCAAGCGCCCCGTAAAGGATGCCACGCTGTTCTTTGTCGGGTTCGCCAACTTAACCCTGGCCCTGGGGGTGCTCGCCTGGCTGGCCGGCGCCTCCGGGATTTGGATCGGCCTGTTCCTGCTGGCCGGGACCGCACTCGCCTTTCCGATGGGCATGCTTTATAAAATCGTGCCTTTTCTCTGCTGGTTTCACTTGCAGGGGATTCAGCTGCGCAGCGAGCTTTTCGACCGCCCATTGCCCTGGATGAAGGGGTTTATCTCCGAGGCGCAGGCGCGTTGGCAGTTCGCGAGCTTTATCGCGGCTTGGCTGGCGTTGGCCCTGGCCGTGCCCTGGCCGGAGCCCTTCGCCCGGATCGGCGGCGGCTTGCTGCTGCTATCGGCTCTGTTCTTCCTGGCCAACCTACTGGGCGCGGTGCGGCGTTTTCGGCGCGAGGCGGCCTGGTTCGAGCGCCAAGGGGCCGCACAATCGGTCGATGGTTAGTACGCCTGTGCGTAAATACCGGCAACAACGGCCCTTAGGAACGCAGAGGGCGCAGAGGGGGAGGTGTTTGGCGGTTGAGGCTTTAACCGGGCTGTGGGGGCTTCGTTCGGTCCGACTAACGCCTTGATCTCCAGCCTAGGTGCTTGGAGTGTAGTTTCGTCGTGCGTTAGGCGCGCCAACCCCGAAACTTGAATTTAACACCCGCTTTGCCGCGCGCCGTAACGCACCATCCCCGGCTAAGCGCTACGGGCTTTAATGAAATAAGGTAAAGATCGCCAAGGGGGCGCAAAGGACGCCAAAGCGAGATAAGACCCCGAGAACCCGCGAAGCAAAAATTCGTGTCTATTCGTGTCTATTCGTGGTTCAAATTCTTGTTCAAGCCCGTTGAGCGCACGAATCGCCGACAGCCGATGCGCCTCGCTGCGCTCGGCGCATCCTATACGGCTCCTGGCGTTCGGCTTCCGGCTGGAGTGCAAAACTTTAGTTTTGCATGCTTCCGCCGGGTGTTGGTTATTGCGCCAAGCGCAAGCGGTGGCCGGAAGGGTGACCCAGGCCGACCGCCAAGGGGGCGCAAAGGACGCCGAAGCGAAATAAGACCCCGAGAACCCGCGAAGCAAAAATTCGTGTCTATTCGTGTCTATTCGTGTCTATTCGTGTCTATTCGTGTCTATTCGTGTCTATTCGTGTCTATTCGTGTCTATTCGTGTCAGATCGGAAGAGCACACGTCTG
>JAABTK010000008.1:25643-76090 GCA_011389885.1 Gammaproteobacteria bacterium
GCGCAAAGGACGCCAAAGCGAAATAAGACCCCGAGAACCCGCGAAGCAAAAATTCGTGTCTATTCGTGTCTATTCGTGGTTCAAATTCTTGTTCAAGCCCGTTGAGCGCACGAATCGCCGATAGCCGATGCGCCTCGCTGCGCTCGGCGCATCCTATACGGCTGCGGTTCTCCGCGGGCTCTGCGTTTCGAGGGCGCCTGGGGGCGGTTGTTGCCGATGCCTAGGGGAACAGCTTGTGCCGCAATGCGGTGGGGTTGCGATGCACGCCGTGGCAGCGCGCGCAGATTTCCACTGCGGCGCTCCCCAGGCTGCGGTTGAGCCGGGGGCGGTCGCGTTTGCCGATGCCTTCCCGCAGGGGGGCGAGGGTGTGCGGGATGGAGGCGCCGAAGATGCGTTGTTGCGGGTGGTGGTCGCGGTGACAGGCGGCGCAGGTGGCTTCCAACCCCTGGAGTCGGGTTTGGAATTCATTTAAGGCCCGTTCACTGCGCCCCCAAAGGCCGTCTTCGGCGGCGATTTTGATGCGGTTCAGGCTCTCCGACAACTGCTGCATAGCCCCGGCATAGTCGGATTCGGTTCCGGCCGGGTGTTGAATGCGGAGGCGCGAGAAGTCGGGGCTGCGATAGCGCAAGGCCGCCAGCGCCTGGTAGTCATGGTGGCAGCCGCGGCAAGAGCGTTGCAGCGCATCCGCAGCCTGCAACACGCCCTCAAAGTCGCCGTTGCGGGCGCGCTGCTCCAGTCGCTCTAGCGCTTGCGGGTCGGTCTCGGCCTGCCATTGCGGGACCATTTCGGTGATGCTGCGGTAGTGGTCGGCGAATTTTTCGCTCCACTTGGATAGTCGTTGTGCATCGCCTTCGGCGGCATAGGCCTCCACCGCCTGGAGTTCCCGGCGCAGCGCGAACATGGTGTGCAGCCAGACCTGGCGTTCGCTCTGGGGCTTGTACCACTGGCCGAGGGCCGGCGGCAGGCGCTCAAGGTCCAGCGGGGCGGCGGCTAGGGTCGATGCCCAGGCGGCCAGCAGGGCCGCGGCCAGACCAATCGGTTGCGGCCTATTCCACCACATGGACCACGCCCTTCATGCCTCGGTCTTCGTGGGGCTCGCAGACATAGGGGTAGGCGCCCGGCTGGTCGAAGGTGCGCTGTACGGTCTCGCCGGGAAAGAAATACTGGCCCGGTTCTTCGCCGGCCTCTTTGAACCAGACGCTGTGGTACTGGCGGCTTTCCTGGTTTTCCCAAATCACCGTGGTCCCGGCCTGGACCGTGATCTCTGGGGGCTGAAACTTATAGTCCAGGGTGATGACTTGCGCGGTCGGCCCGTCGGTGGCGGGTGCGGCTTCCTCGGCCAGGGCGCTTTGCATGAGGGCGACGCCTAATAGCGAGAGGGCGAATAGGAGTGAGTGGGGCATAACGGCGGCTCCGGAAAGTGCATAAAAAGCGCCGCTGCCGGCGGGTTCCGGCAACGACGAAGGGCTCTTCTGACCGTCCTTGGCGCCCAGGGCGTTGGGCGCTGGCTCCAAAGCTATTGGCCGACGGCGTTCACCTCCGCCTCGGGGTGGTCGAGGCCGAGTTTGTAACCGAGGGAGACATGGTGAAAGCGGGCGTCGGCGTAGTCGTCATGGATTGCGAAGCCGAGGTTGTAGAGCTTGCCCGGCTCAAGGCTCAGGTCGCCGGGGGCCTCGGATTGCAGCTTGCGTTTGAAGATCGCGGTCCAGTAACCGGCCTCCTGCGTAAGGCTCGCCTCAAAGCCCTGGCCGCCCTGCATGATGCGCTGGGCCAGCACATAGCCGTTTTCGGTGCTGCCGTCGCCGCTGTTGATGCGTAGCAGATCCATGAAATGGCCCTGTTGCATTTGCTCCTCAATGGCGGCGGCCTCTTTTAACTGATCCCAGCCGCCGAGTGTCTTGCCGCGCCGGCCCTTTTCCTCTACATGGGTGCGGGATTCCTTGAGGTACTTGGTCACGCCCTGGGAAAAGTCCAGCTCCAGGCCGGAGGCGGCGGGGTCTGCGGGGTGTTCCGGCATGCCGCGCAGGTCGTGATGACAGGCCCCCCAGCAGCCGGCCTGGGCGGCGTATTCCACCTCGTCACCCGCCAGCATCAGCGCCAGCTTGACCGGGTTGTCCGGGTCGAGCTTGCCGCCGTCGGCGAAGGGGACCGGGGCGTGTCCGCCGTCCTCCCATTCGAACTTCAGGTAGAGGTTTTCGGCGTCGTGCGTAGCCAGTACGCTGACCGGGATGGAGCCGCGCTTGCCGGGGATCGGCGCGGGCTCGGCCTTTTCGCCGCTGACCATCTTTTCGCCCATGGCGGCGGTTTCCTTGTCGTGGCAGGTGACGCAGCGGTCGCCGGCCTGAAAGGGCCGGGCGCCGCCGTGGTGGCGACCGACCAGGGTCCACTCCATGGAGGTCTGGCCGGGGTAGAACAGGGTGATCAGGCGCTCGCCGGCCTTGGACCAGTCGATCCCCGCATCCGGCGCCGCGTCCGGTTCGCTCGCCGTGGCCTCGCCGGTGGCGGCGGCGTCCGGGGCCGGGGCAGTGGCCGCGGGGGCGCTGACCTCGGTCTTCACCGCATTGATCTCGGCCTCGGGGTCGTCGAGGCCCAGCTTGTAGCCGAGCGAGACATGATGGAAGCGGGCGTCGGCATAGTCGTCGTGGATCGCGAAGCCGAAGTTGTACTGTGTGCCCAATTCGATGGCGAGGTCTCCCGGTTGGCTCGATTGCAAGGGACGCTTGATCACCACTGTCCAGTAGCCGGCCTCTTCCCAGCCCTGGGCCTCAATCTCCGCACCGCCCTGCATCACGCGTTCGGCCAGTACATGGCCGTTTTCCGCGCGGTCGCCGCTGCTCCAGCGTAGCAGGTCCATGAAGCGGCCTTGTTCCATCTGCTGCTGGATCGCTGCGGTCTCCTTGAGTTGGTCCCAACCGCCCAGGGTCTTGCCGCGACGGCCCTTTTCCTCGACATGGGTGCGGGATTCTTTAAGGTACTTGCTCACGCCGTTGGCGAGGTCGAGCTCCAGCCCCGCGGCGGTCGGGTCTTCGGGATGCGCGGGCATGCCGCGCAGGTCGTGGTGGCAGGCCCCCCAACAGCCGGCCTGGCTGGCGTATTCCACCGCGTCGGTGGCGAACATGGCGCCCAGCTTGACCTGATGCTCGGGGTCCAGCTTGCCGCCGTCCGCGAAGGGTACGGGCGCGTGTTCGCCGGCCTCCCACTCAAAGCGCAAGTAGAGGTTTTCGGCGTCGTGGGCGGCGCGCACGCTGACCGGGATGGAGCCGCGTTTGCCGGGGATCGGCGTGGGCTCGGCCTTTTCGCCGCTGACCATCTTCTCGCCCATGGCGGCGGTTTCCTTGTCGTGGCAGGTGACGCAGCGGTCGCCGGCCTGAAAGGGGCGGGCGCCGCCGTGGTGGCGACCCACCAGGGTCCACTCCATAGAGGTCTGGCCGGGGTAGAATAGGGTGATCAGGCGCTCGGGGGCCGCGCTCCAGTCCACGCCGAAGCCGCGGGCGGCTGGTTCGGCGCCAGCGGGGGTTGGGGCTGCGGCGGCCTCGTTGCCCAGTTGCTCTTTTTGTGCGGCCAGCGCGGCGGCCACGGCCGCCTCAAGGTGCGCCTGCTGTTCCCGCGCTGCGGCCTTGCGTTGCTCGCGCTCCAGGCGGGCCTGTTCCTGTTGGCGGGCGGCCTCTTGCGTCTCCGCCGCCTCCGCCCGCTCCAGCCCGGCGATAAAGGACGCCGGCGCGGCCCTTTGGTAGGCCTCCACCGGCGCCGCGAGCCGGTCCAGCTCCTCTTGCGACAGCTCGGTGTGCGCTGGCTGGTGGGCGATGCCCTTGTGGCAGTCGATGCAGGTGTGGCCTTCGTTCATGGCGAACAGGTGTTGGTTGCGCGCCCGCGGCTGCTGGTCTTGCGGGTCCATGGTGTCCCAGTCGTGGCAGTTGCGACACTCGCGTGAATCGGTGTTTTTCATCGCCTTCCAGACCCGCTTGGCCATGGTCAGGCGGTGGGCGTCGAATTTTTCCGGGGTGCTGACGGTGCCCAGGATCTTGTGCAGCACCTCGTTGGAGGCCTGGATCTTGCGCACAATCTTGTGCCGCCAGGGCCGCGGCACATGGCAGTCGGGGCAGCCCGCACGCACGCCGCTTCGGTTGGCGTCATGCGCGGTGCCGATATATTCTTGGTACACGTTCTCCTCCATCTCGTGGCAGGAGATGCAGAACTCCGTGGTGTTGGTGGCCGCCATGCCCCAGTTGAATCCGCCCCAAATCACGACGCCGATCACCATGAATAGGACGGCGCCCCCCAGGGTCGCGCCGAACGCGACTCTGCGGGAAAACAGGGTTTTCAATATCGATTGGTAGTACATCGATCTCCTCCGCGCGAAAGGGGGGATGTGAGCTTGAAGGGCCGGCGCCTGTGAGGCGCCGGCTCGTGCTTAGTCCTGACGCCGCAGCGTATCAGGTGACGTGATGGATGCGGTTATGCACGTTGAACTTGCCCGTGGGGGCGTAGAAGCCCTTGATGCGGGTCTTTTCCTCCAGCGTCTCGGCGTCGAAGATCACGATTTCGCCGTTGGGCTCCTTGGAGTCCGAGCGGTTCCAGACCGAGACCCAAACCTCGCTGCCGTCGTTGTTGAACTCGAAATGCACCGCGGCATAACCCGCTTTCTCGGTAAGACGGATGGTCTTGACGATTTCGCGGGTCTCTTTGGAGATGACCTGAATCGACTGCTGCACCTCGGGTTCGGGGTGCTTGGTCTGATCCGCCCACACGTACTTGCTGTCCGGGTGGGTGCGCAGGAACACGCCGGGACCGTCGGTAAAGGTCTCGTAGCAAACCTTCCAGGCCTGATCCGGGTGGCCGGCGGGGTCGTTGCCCCAGGCCGTGACCTTGCCTACGCCGAGGTGGGTGGTGCCGCCGACGGGGCCGCACTTGGGATCGATCCAGTTGGCGCCCGGACCCGGATGCGGCAGCTTGTCCACATCGATCATGGCCTCCAGCGTGCGCTCCTTGGTGTCCACCACCACCATTTTATTGGAGGCGTTGGCGGCGATTTGGAAGTAGCGGCCGGTGGGGTCGAAGAAGCCGTCATGCAGGTACTTGGCGGAGTCGATCATGTCGATGCGCAGGTTGTCGATGTCGGTGTAATCCACCTGCCACATCTGCCCCAGCTCCTTCATGGAGACCAGCCAGGTGGGTGCGTTGGGGGTGTCGTACACCGCGGCCACGCGGGATTCATTGACATATTCGCCGTCCACGTTCACGCCGCGGGCGGACACCACCTTCAGCGGCGCCATGCTTTCCGCGTCCACGATCACGAAGTGGGGCGGCCAGTAACCGCCGCCGATCACATACTTGCCATCGCCGGAGACCGCTACGTCGCGGGCGTCATAGGCCACCTGGACCTCGGCCACCTTCATGTTTTCGGGCCTGGCCCACAGGTCGATCTTGGTCAGCTTGCCGTCGCGCCCCATGGTGTACCAAAAACGGCCGGGGTCTTTGGCGTTCAGGGTGTTGTGATGCTCGGCGGCCTTCAGCACATGCACCGCATAGCCAGTGGGGATATGGGCGACGATTTCGTGCTTGTCGCCGTCCACCACCGCGACCTTGCCCACGTCGCGCTCGATCACCAGGAAGAAGTTCTCCCAGTTGCGGCCGTGCATGGGTTTGGTCGGGTAATCGACGGGGTCTACGAACACCTTGTGGCGTTCCCTCATCAGCTCCAGGGACATCTCGGGCGGCACCGGCGGCTCGTGCTGGATGTATTTGGCCATTAGCTGAATTTCGTCCGACGACAGGATGTCGTCGAAGTTATTCATGCCGCCCTCGGTGCCGTATTGAATGATCTTGGCCAGGCGCTCGGTGCCGAGCTTCATGGTTTCGGCCGGCTCCAGGCTCTTGCCGGTGGCGCCCTTGCGCAAGGTGCCGTGGCAACCGGCGCAACGCTGAAAATAGATGGTCTTGCCGTGCTCGAACTCCTCGGCCGTGAGATCGGGCTGGTTGGCGGCCAGCGGCGCCCCGCCGGCGCCGAGAACGAGCCCGATGGCGGCGGAAAGGGTGCTGCGTGAAATCAAGCGGGTGTTGCTGCGGGTCTTTTGTTTCATTGGGGTTCTCCCGGTGTTTAGGATACGCCGCATTATTAGGCTTTCTTTCGGGGTTTCCTCTCCTTGACGAAGGTCAAATCCATTCCCCGAGTTAACGATTACGCTTCCAACCCATCAAACGGCGGCCCGAACCGGCCGTCGCCGTCACTAGCGATTCATTGGGGCGCGCCGGCCGCCACCGGGAGGGGATTTCAATGCGAAAAAGTCTGCAAACCCTTGGCCTATCGATGTTTATCGTGCTGGCCCTGTTGGTTATCGGGATCGGTTTTCTGTTCGGCATCGATAACCCGGTGCCCTGGATTATGATCGCGGTGCTCGCGCTGCTGCCCGTGGTGCATAAAAAGATGGTGCAGCGCCGCTTTGTGCGTTGGGACGATTCGCTCAGCGTGGGGATCGAGACCATCGATCAGGATCACAAGAAGCTGATCGATCTCATCAACAACCTGCAGCAAGCGGTCTATTACCCCACCGGCGAGGCCTTCGAGAAGCAGGCGCTGGAGGAGTTGCTGGATTACACCAAGTACCATTTTCAGCGGGAAGAGCAAATGCTGCAGGAGAACGGGTATCCGGAATTCGATGAACATAAGGCGCAGCATGAGAAGATGATCGGCAAGGTGGGGGCCGTGATGGCGCGCTACGAAAAGGAGCCGGAGGAGACCATCGAGGAGCTGTGCCTCTATTTACGCCGCTGGCTGTTGGAGCATATCGCCGGGACCGATCAACGCTATGGTCCTTACCTGAACGAGCGCGGCCTGAGTTGATCGCGTGGACGGCGACATGAGCCGGGTCCGCTGCCTGTATTGCGGGCGGACGATTGCGGACGACCAGGCCCGCTGCCCGCATTGCGATGCGCCCTCTCATTATCAGCAACGGGGGTTCCGCTTCGGGGCCCGTCAGCGCTTCGTGATGTTTTTCGTCGTGTTGGCGGTTGTGGTGTTGGGACTCGCCCTCTGGTTGCCGCGATGAGGGCCGGCGCCAACCGTCAAGGCATTGAGCTGATTTGTCCCGCAGGCAATTTGCCGGCGCTGAAGGCGGCGGTGGATCATGGCGCCGATGCGGTCTATCTGGGCTTGCAGGACGCCACCAATGCGCGCCATTTCCCCGGGCTCAATTTCGACGATAAGCGCTTGGCGGAAGGCATCGGCTACGCCCGGACCCGGGGCGTGCGGGTGCTGTTCGCGGTCAACACCTATCCCCAGCCGGCCGGCTGGGCGCAGTGGACCCGGGCGGTGGACCGGGCCGGCGAGTCGGGGGCCGATGCGCTGATCCTGGCCGATATCGGCCTCATGGACTACGCCTGTACGCGCTGGCCGCAAATGCCGCTGCACCTCTCGGTGCAGGCCTCGGCCACCAACCCCGAGGCCCTGCGTTTCTATAGCGAACATTTCGGCGTGCGGCGAGCGGTGCTGCCGCGGGTGCTGTCGCTGCAACAGATCGAGCGCGTGAGTGCAGACAGCCCGGTGGAGGTCGAGGTCTTCGGCTTTGGCAGTCTGTGCGTGATGGCGGAGGGGCGTTGCCTGTTGTCCTCCTATGTGGCCGGTCAGTCCCCCAACACCTGCGGGGCCTGTTCGCCGGCGCAGGCGGTGGCCTGGCGGGAGACCCCGCAAGGCCTGGAGTCGCGCCTGGGACGGGTGCTTACCGACCGTTACGCCGCGGGCGAGGCGGCCGGTTATCCCACCATCTGCAAGGGGCGTTACCGGGTGGGCGGGCGCACCTATTACACCTTGGAAGAACCCTCTAGCCTGAATACGCTGCAACTGCTGCCGGAACTGGCGGCGGCCGGGGTGGCCGCGATTAAAATCGAGGGCCGCCAACGCAGCGCCGCCTATGTGCGGGAGGTGACTCGGGTGTGGCGCAGTGCGTTGGATCGCTTGGCCCGAGACGAAATCGCCTTTCGGGCGGACCCGCAGTGGCAGGCGACCCTGGACGGCCTGTCCGAGGGGGTGCAAACCACCTTCGGTCCCTATCACAGGCCCTGGCAATGAATGCGGTGATTGATCAGCGGCAGCGGCCGGCCGGCCATCGCCCGCGACTGGCACTCGGTCCGGTGCTGTATTACTGGCCGCGCGAGCAGTTGGAGGCCTTCTACGCGGAGGTTTCGCAGTGGCCGGTGGATGTGGTCTATTTGGGCGAGAGCGTCTGCGCCAAGCGTCGCAGCTTCGGCTTGGACGATTGGCTGGCGATTGCGCAGCGCCTGGAGGACGCAGGCATTGAAGTGGTGTTGTCTACGCTGACATTGATCGAGGCCGAGTCGGAGCTAAAGACCCTGCGCCGCATTTGCACCAACGGGCGCTTCACGGTGGAGGCCAACGACCTGGGCGCGGTGCGGCTGGCCGCCGGGTCCGGCACGCCCTTCGTCACCGGACCCGCAGTGAATATCTATAATCCACGGACCCTGCGGGTGCTGGCCGAGCAGGGCCTCCGGCGTTGGAGCGCACCGCTGGAGTTGAGCGGCCAGGCTATCGCCGCGATCCAGGCCCGTCGCCCGCCGGGGGTGGAGACGGAGGTTTTCGCCTTCGGCCGCATGCCGTTGGCCTATTCCGCGCGCTGCTTTAGCGCCCGTGCCGCCAATCGGCCCAAGGACGATTGCGGTTACCTGTGTCTGGACGACCCGGACGGTCGCCTGGTGCGCACTCAGGAGGATGCGCCCTTCGTGGCGCTCAATGGCGTACAGACCCAGTCCGCCCCCGTCTGTAACCTGTTGCCGGAGATCGAGACGTTGGGCGAGATCGGGGTGGACGTGCTGCGTATCAGCCCCCAATCCCGCGGCACGCAGGCCGTGTTGGCGGCCTTTCAGGCTTGTCTGGAGCGCCGGCTGGCCCCGGCGGAGGCGATGGAGGCATTACGCCGAGCCGCCCCCTTCGGGTTCTGCGACGGCTATTGGCGCGGGGAACCCGGGGCGGCTGCGTCCTGCTGACGGGCGGTGCGCCGATGGTTGGCGGTGGCCAACTGGTAGATGCGCAACAGATCGTCCTCGGTGACGTCGATGAAGGAATCGACCTCGCTCAGGGCGTAGACGAAGTCCTCGTGGGCGATGGCCGCAGGCCCCGCGGCGAGCGGCTTCGGCTCGGGCCGCCGGGAAAGCGTCGCCGGGTAGCGTCTCCAGGGGAAGAACGCGTTAAAAAACACCGCGAACGCGAGGATCACCAGCGCGTTCAACAGCACCGGGGTCCAGACATAGGCGTAGCCCAGGGCCTGAATTTCGGGGCCGCCCAGCACCGCCGCCAATGCGGTGGCGCCGCCCGGCGGGTGAATGCAGTTGAGGTAGTACATGGCGGTGACCGCCAGCCCCACCGCCAGCGCCGCGGCCCAGGCCGGGTCGGGAACCCATAGCGCGACGCTGACCCCGGTGACCGCGGCCACGCCGTGACCGCCGAATACGGCCCAGGGTTGGGATAGCGCCCCGTGCGGCGCGGCGTATAGCAACACCGCAGAAGCCCCCATGGAGCCCACCACCCAAATCCCCTCGCTGCCGCCGATCACCTGCGCGCTGACCCAATACACGCTCAGGATCGCTAGCCCCGCCCCGAGCCCGGAGATGAGCTTCTCGTGATGGGTCGTCTGCTTGGATTCGATGCCGAGCAGGGCGAGCAGGCGGCGGCTCATCGGCGGGTCTCCGGATGCGGGGTGCGGTGATCGGCATGCGCCAGTATCGGCGCCAGCCGGGGCAGGATCCATTGTCCCGCAGGCAGGCGCTCCGGCTCCAGGGCCGCGAAGAAGTTTTTCAAATGCACCCCGAGCGCGGTGTCGCCCTGCATCCGCAGGCGGCGTTGAAAAAACAGGGTGTCAGGGTCTTCACGCCCGCTCAGCAGCGACAAAAAATCGAACACCTCGCCCTGTATCCATAACGCCGAGCGCCCGGGCGCGCCGGCGATAAGCCGCCGTCCCTGCATTCGCAGGTCGAAGGTCAATCCCAGGTCCCGTAGGTGGATCGATACCGCGTGTTGGTCGAGGAAATCCAATTCGCCGTCCTCAAGCGGAGCCGCGAACACCCGCCCCAGCAGGCCGGCGACGAGGGTGTTGTTCAGTTGGGCCGGCGCCAGCCGCAACGGCAAGGCGAGTCGGTTGGCCCATTTGGCCGGGGGGAGGGGCAGTCGCATCCGGGGTCTCTCCGCGAGTGGCGTTGCAGGTGGCTCCTGTTTACCGCAGTCGTCGCCGAATTGTTTTGACCGAAATCAAGGCCGAAGCCGAGCGCAGCAAGTCTACTACGCATGAATTCAACCTTTAGTGGAGAACCACGTAATGGCACAGGCATTCACCAAAGAAATGGCCCGCAACATCTTTTACGGCGGGACCGTGTTTTTCTTTCTGCTGTTTTTGGCCCTGACCTTCGACACCCACCTGGCGCTGCCCGACCGCGACCGGCGGGAGCTTTTGGACCCGGAGACGGACCTGGGTCAGCAAATCGCGCTGGGCAAAAAGGTGTGGGAAGACAACAACTGCGTAGGCTGTCACTCGCTGCTGGGCGAGGGGGCCTACTTCGCCCCGGAGCTGGGCAACGTCTACACCCGCTACAACAACAGCACCGACGGCATCATCGGCTTCATCAAGAGCCGGCCTAAGGATGGCATCCCCGGGCGCCGCAGCATGCCCCAGTTCAACCTCAGCGACGAAGAACTCGAAGGCGTGGCGCAGTTTCTCAAATACGCCTCCCAAATCGACGCCGCCGGCTGGCCGCCCAACATCGAGGGCTGATTTGCGGTTTCCGCCGCAAAGACACAGAGCGCACAGAGAAAACAAAGGCCTTGCACCTCTGTGACAGGCAACAAAAAACATCCAATCGGAGCCTAAGCACATGACCTTGAAATACCCCTCCCAGGCGGTGGCCACGCCCTACTTTATCGCCGCCATCGGGCTGTTCGTAGCGCAAATCCTGTTCGGCCTGATCATCGGCCTGCAATACGTCGTCGGCGACTTCCTGTTCCCCGAGATCCCCTTCAACGTCGCCCGCATGGTGCATACCAACACCCTCATCGTGTGGCTGCTGATGGGCTTCATGGGGGCCGCCTATTACCTGATCCCCGAAGAGGCCGAAACCGACCTGCACATGCCCTGGCTGGCCACCCTCATGTTTTGGGTGTTCCTGGTCGCCGCGGCCCTCACCGTGCTCGGCTACCTGCTGGTGCCCTACGCCACACTCGCCGAAATGACCGGCAACGACCTCTTTCCCACCATGGGCCGAGAATTCCTCGAACAACCCACCATCACCAAAATCGGCATCGTCATCGTCGCCCTGGCTTTTATCTACAACATCGGCATGACCGTGCTCAAAGGCCGCAAGACCGTGGTCAGCCTGGTGCTGCTGGTGGGGCTGGTGGGCCTCGCCGTATTCTTCCTGTTCTCCTTCTTCAACCCGCTCAACCTGGTGCAGGACAAATTCTGGTGGTGGTGGACCATACACCTGTGGGTGGAAGGCGTCTGGGAACTGATCCTCGGCGCGATCCTGGCCTTCGTGCTAATCAAGGTCACCGGCGTGGACCGGGAAATCGTCGAAAAATGGCTCTACGTCATTATC
This sequence comes from Gammaproteobacteria bacterium, assembly GCA_011389885.1. Lineage (GTDB taxonomy): Bacteria > Pseudomonadota > Gammaproteobacteria > Chromatiales > Chromatiaceae > JABBTK01. Next base: position 37,239 of record JAABTK010000008.1, read on the forward strand.
GCCATGGCGCTGATCACCGGCCTCATCGGCACCGGGCACCACTACTACTGGATCGGCGCGCCCGAATACTGGCAATGGTGGGGCTCGGTGTTCTCCGCCCTGGAACCCATCCCCTTCTTCATGATGGCCGTGTTCGCCTTCAACATGGTCAACCGCCGCCGGCGCAACCACCCCAACAAGGCCGCCACCCTGTGGGCGCTCGGCTGCGCGGTGATGGCCTTCCTCGGGGCCGGCGTATGGGGCTTCCTGCACACCCTCTCGCCGGTGAACTACTACACCCACGGCACCCAAATCACCGCCGCCCACGGCCACATGGCCTTCTACGGGGCCTATGTGATGATCAACCTCGCCATCATCTCCTACGCCATGCCCATCCTGCGCGGCCGCGAGGCCAATGGCGAAAAGGCGCAGGTGCTGGAGATGTGGTCATTCTGGCTAATGACCGTCTCCATGGTGTTCATTACCCTGTTCCTGACCGCGGCGGGCATCCTGCAAGTGTACCTGCAACGCTACTCCGACAACCCGCAGTCGTTCATGGTGGTGCAGGACAAGATCGAACTCTTCTACTGGATGCGCTTCTTCGCCGGGGTGGTGTTTCTCGGCGGCCTAGTGGCCTACATCTGGAGCTTCTTCGTGCCGGGTGAGAAGACCGCCGCGCAAATGGCCCCGGTGGGTCAGGCGGGCGAGGGCGGCAGCGCGGTGACGCCCGGCGTTTGAGGGCCGCGAGGCCATCGCCATTTCGCCCCGGCGGGAGGACGGCCGCCGGGGCGGGTTTGGAAGTTGGAAGTTTGAAGTTTGAAGTTGGGTTTGCCTGCTTTTCTCCATCGCAGGGTTGGGCGGCGCGGCGTAAGCCGAGCCGCTTTTTTTTGCGCCTCCGATGGCCTTTGACGTGGGTCAAGGAGCCCCGCGGGGAGAATCGCTGAAATAGCCTGAAGCTTTTTGTTCAGCGAGCCCCAGCAGGAGTCAGCCATGCCGATACCCGAAGACAACCGGTCCGCGAAGCCCAATCAGGCCCGAGGGATCGTGTTTTTGGTGGGAGCGGGTCCGGGGGATCCGGATCTATTGACGGTGAAGGCCCTGCGGCTAATCCGTGCGGCGGACGTGGCGGTCTACGATCGGCTGGTTTCGCCGGAGATCCTGGACCTAATCCCCCAGGGCGTGGCGCGCATGGCCGTGGGCAAGGCCCCTGGCCTGCATTGCGTGCCCCAGGAGGAGATCAATCAACGCCTGCTTTCGCTGGCGACCAAGGGGCGGCGGGTGGTGCGGCTCAAGGGCGGCGATCCTTTCATCTTCGGGCGCGGCAGCGAAGAGGCGCTGTTCCTGCGGCGTCACGGCATTGCCTTCGAGGTGGTCCCCGGGATCACTGCGGCCGCCTCGGCCAGCGCCTACGCGGGCATCCCGCTGACTCATCGGGGCATGAGCCGCGGGGTGCGCATGCTCACCGGGCACTTCAAGGAGGATGAGGCCCTGGCCTTCGACTGGTCGGCCCTGGCGGAATCCGAATGCACCCTGGTGATCTACATGGGGTTGGCCAACCTCGACGCCATTTCTCGGCATTTGATTGCGGCGGGCATGCCGGCCGCTACGCCCGCGGCGGCGATTCAGGAGGGGACCACCCCCCGCCAACGTCAGGTGCTGTCCACCTTGGGGGGCTTGCAAACCGCGGTGGAGCAGGCCGGGCTGTGCGCGCCCGTGATGATCATCATCGGCGACACCGTGACGCTGGCGGAGCAGCTCGATTGGCGGCAGGCCGGCGCCGACACGGCCCTGGCGCCGCGGGCGGCGAGCCTGGGGCGCTGAGATGACGGGCCAAGCCAATAGCCTGCTCCGCTGGTCCTTGGGGCTTGCGCTCGCCGTGACGCCCCCGGTGCTATCCGCCGAGGCCCCCTCGGCCGAGCGTCGGCAGGAGCTTACCGGCCTGTTGCTGCACGATTGCGGGTCCTGCCATGGCCTGACCCTGCAGGGCGGGCTGGGGCCGCCCCTGACCCCCGACCGGCTGCAAGATAAGCCGGCCGATTTTCTTGCCGTTACCATCCTTTACGGTCGGCCCGGCACCCCGATGCCGCCCTGGCGCCCCTTTCTCACCGATGCCGAGGCCCAGTGGCTGGCGCAAACCCTGAAGGAGGGGCTTTAATGCGACACCGAGTACTGCCGCGCCGAAGCAATGGAAGCAACCGCCCCGTGGCGGCATTGGAACGCAGAGGACGCGGAGAACCGCAGAGGGTGCGGCGGGTGTTCGGGCGGGTGGTCAGGGCGTGCGGCCTGGCTGGCGCCGGCCGCCCCCGGCATTCGCATCAGACCCCAACCCATGCGGCGGGCGCGATCGGGGAACCCGGTCCCTGGGGGCCGTCCGCCGGCGGACCCGTGGATAGACCCGGATTCGGCAGCGCGTCCCCTGCGGAGCACAGTTTTCTTTCGCCCACAGCGGCTTGGTCGATCCTCCGTGGCGATCTCGCCATCACCCGCAAAACGAGGTTGGCAAAATGATTCTCACTGCGTCCTCCGCGTTCCTCTGCGCCCTCTGCGTCCCCCCGCGGCGTCTTTGCCGACGTTTGCGGGCGGATTTACGGCCATGGCTCGCGATTTCCTTCGGCCTGCTGTTCGGCCTTTCGGTACAGGCGGAGCCGCGGGCCACTGGCGACCTCGGCATCCTGATCGAGCGCGCCGACGGCCGGGTGAAGATCCTCGAAACCAGCGGCAACAGCCTGCTCGAAACCGTGGACGGGCTGGGCGATCTCTCTCATGCCTCGGCGGTGTTTTCCCGCGACGCGCGCTACGCCTATGTATTTGGTCGTGACGGCGGTCTTTCCAAGGTAGACCTGCTGCGCGGCGAGCTGGTGCAGCGGGTAATGCAGTCGGGCAACAGCATCGGCGGGGCCATCTCCCAGGACGGCCGGCTGGTGGCGGTGTCCAACTACGAGCCGGGCGGGGTCAAGGTGTTCGACGCCGACACCCTGGAGCTGGCGGCGGACATCCCCGCGGCGTATGCCGAGGGCGAGCTTTCCAAGGTGGTGGGGCTGGTGGACGCCCCGGGCAACCGCTTCGTGTTCAGCCTGTGGGACGCCGGAGAGATTTGGATCGCCGATATGCAGGATCCGAAGACCCCTCGAATCACCAAAATCAAGGGCATCGGCAAGCAGCCCTATGACGCACTGATCACCCCCGACGGGCGCTACTACATCGCCGGCCTGTTCGGCGAAGACGGCCTGGCCCTGCTGGACCTGTGGAACCCCGAGGCCGGGGTGCGGCGGATTTTGTCCGACTACGGCCGTAACGACGACAAGATGCCTGTCTACAAAATGCCCCACCTGGAGGGCTGGGCGGTGGCCGGGGATTTGGCCTTCGTGCCCGCGGTGGGGCGCAAGCAGGTGTTGGTGGTGAGCACCCGCGACTGGCGGGAGAAGGGGCGCATCGAGGTGGCGGGTCAGCCGGTGTTCGTGATGGCCCAGCCCGACGGGCGCCGGGTGTGGGTCAACTTCGCCTTTCCCGACAACCATCGGATTCAGGTGATCGACACCCCGACGCTGAAGATCGTGGGCGACCTGGAGCCGGGCAAGGGGGTGCTGCACATGGAGTTCGAACCCCGGGGCGAAGAGGTCTGGGTCTCGGTGCGCGATCAGGATCGGGTGGAGGTCTACGCCACCGCGAGCCTGGAGAAGGTGGCCGAAATGGAGGCCGCCAAGCCCTCCGGCATCTTCTTCACCGCCCGCGCCCACCGCATCGGATTGTAAGCATGGTCGCGCAACGCGAAAGCGCGCTCAATCGGCCCCTCAGCGGGTTGGAGCGGCGCTTGCTGAACGACTTTCAAGACGGCCTGCCGCTAAGCCCGGCGCCCTTTGCGGAGATGGCCGAGACCCTCGACGTCAGCGAAGCGGCGGTCCTGAAGGCCCTTTCCGGATTGCAGAACCAGGGCCTGATCAGCCGCGTGGGGCCGGTGTTTCGGCCCAACCGGGTGGGGGCCAGCACCCTGGCCGCCATGGGCGTGCCCGAAGGGCGCCTGGAAGAGGTGGCCGCGCTGGTGAGCGCCTACGAAGAGGTGAATCACAATTACGAGCGCGAACACGAACTCAATCTGTGGTTCGTGGCCACCGCGCCGGACCGCGAGCGGCTGGATCAGGTGTTGGCCGAGATCGAGCGGCGCACCGGCATCGAGGTGATCGACCTGCCGATGGTCGAGGACTACTTCATCAACCTGGGGTTTCCGTTGCAATGGGCATGAGTTTTACCGACGAACGCGATCCGCTGGATCTGGCCCTGGTGCGCGAGGTCCAGGACGGCCTGCCGCTGAGTCACCGGCCCTATGCCGAGATCGGCGCGCGCCTGGGCATGGCGGAGCAAGAGGTGATTCGGCGCCTGCGGGCGCTGACGGAGAGCGGCGACATTCGCCGCCTCGGCGTGGTGGTGCGCCACCGGGAACTCGGCTACCGCGCCAACGCCATGGTGGTGTGGGACATCCCGGACGAAAGAGCGGGGGAGCTGGGCTCGCTGATCGGTCGCCAGCCGTTCGTAAACCTTTGCTACCGCCGGCCCCGGCGACCGCCGAAGTGGCCCTACAACCTGTTTTGCATGATCCACGGCCGCACGCGCGAAGGGGTGCTGGCCAACCTCGAGGAGCTGATCGAGCGTTGCGGCCTGTGCGACATCCCGCATCGGGTGCTGTTCAGCCGGCGCCGCTTCAAACAGCGCGGGGCGCGCTACGGGGCCGCCAAGCAGGCGTCCGCCCAAACCCGCGAAGGCCTGCCATTGCAACCGAATGAGCGCTATGCAGACCGAACAGATCGGTGAGTTCGAGCGGGCGTTAATCAACCGCTATCAGGGCGACTTCCCGTTGACGGACCGCCCCTTCCGGCGCGTGGCCGACGCCCTGGGCGGCACCGAGACCGCGGTGATGTCCGCCATCTACGCCCTGCAAGAGGGCGGTTGGATTAGCCGCTTCGGCCCCCTCTATAACGCCGAACGGCTGGGCGGGCGCCTCACCCTGGCCGCCATGGCGGTTCCGGAGACCGAGCTGGAGACGACGGCCGAACAGGTGAATCGTTTTCGCGAGGTGGCCCATAATTACCACCGGGACCATCGCCTGAACCTTTGGTTCGTGCTGGCCACGGATTCCCCCGCGGCCATGACCCAGGCCCTGCGCGACATCGAGGCCGCCACCGGTCGCCCGGTGTACGACTTTCCCAAGGAGCGGGAATTCTTTCTCGGGCTCTGGTTCGAGCTGGGCGCAGACGGCGAGCGCCGGACCCGGCCGGTCCCCGCGCCGCCGCCCGGTCCACCGCCCGAGTTGGACGAACTAGACCGCCGCATCGTGGCCGCCACCCAAATCGGCCTGCCCCTGACCCGCGAGCCCATGGAGACCGTAGCCGAAGAGGTGGGCGGCGCCCCGGGAGATATCGCCCGCCGCATGCAGGCCATGCTCGCCGGCGGCGCCATTCGCCGCATCGGTTTGGTGCCCAATCATTACAAGCTCGGGTTTCACGGCAACGGCATGACCGTTTGGGATATCCCGGACGAACGCCTGGAGAGCGTAGGCCGGGAGGTCGGCGAGTTGGACTTTGTCAGCCACTGTTATGCCAGACCGCGTCACCGCCCCCTTTGGCCCTACAACCTGTTCGCCATGGTGCATGCGCACGACCGGCCCGCGGTGTTGGCGCAGGTGGAGGCCATGCGGCGGCTGATCGGCGAACGCGCCCGCACCCACGATGTACTCTTCAGCCGCGCCGTCCTCAAGAAGACCGGCATGCGCCTGCCGACCTAGAAGGTAAAGCCAAGTTTATGTTTCGTATCAGCCGCTATCTGCACGCCCTGGAGCAACCCGCCCCGACCGCCCCGCCGCCCAAGCCGACGGGTCCGGTGGTGATCTGGAACCTGGTGCGGCGCTGCAACCTCACCTGCCGCCACTGCTACGCCACCTCGGCGAACAAGGACTTCCCCGGCGAGCTGAGCACCGAGCAAGCGATCGACGTCATGCACGACCTCAAGGCCTACGGCGTCCCGGCGCTGATCCTCTCCGGCGGCGAGCCGTTGATGCGACCCGACATCTTCGAGCTGTCCCGCCAGGCCAAGGCCATGGGCTTCTTCGTGGCCCTCTCCAGCAACGGCACCCTGATCGGGCCGGACAACATCGGGCAAATCGCCGCCACCGGCTACGACTACGTGGGCATCAGCCTAGACGGCCTGCGCGAAACCCATGATCGCTTTCGCCGCCGCATCGGCGCCTTCGACGAGGCCCTAAACGGCATCCGCCTGTGCCGCGAGGCCGGTCTCAAGGTGGGCCTGCGCCTCACCCTGACCCAGGAAAACGCCCCCGAACTGCCCGCCCTCCTGCGCCTGATGGACGCCGAGGGCGTCACCCGCTTCTATCTATCGCACCTCAACTACGCCGGCCGCGGCTACAAAAACCGCGCCCAAGACGCCCATCATCGCCTCACCCGCGAGGCCCTGGAGCTGCTGTTCGACCTCTGCTGGGACGACGCGCTGGCCGGCCGGCGGCGCGAGTTCGTCACCGGCAACAACGACGCCGACGGGGCCTTCATGCTGCAATGGGCCGAGCGCGCCATCCCTCAGCATCGGCCGCGCCTGCGCCAGATGCTGGAACGCTGGGGCGGTAACGCCTCCGGCGTGAACATCGCCAACATCGACAACGAGGGGCGGGTCCACCCGGACACCATGTGGTGGGACTACACCCTGGGCAACGTCAAAGACCGGCCCTTCTCCGCGATTTGGGAAGACACCGCCGACCCCCTGATGGCCGGCCTGAAAAAGGCCCGGCGCCCCGTCGAAGGCCGCTGCGCCCAGTGTCGCCACCTCCCCCTCTGCGGCGGCAACAGCCGCACCCGCGCCTGGCGGCTCACCGGCAACCCCTGGGCCGAAGACCCCGGCTGCTACCTCACCGACGAAGAAATCGGCCTTGGCTCGGGGGCGGATCGGGCCGTAGCGGGCGGGGCTGCATAACGCAAAGGGCGCAGGGCTAGTACGGCGGCGCTTAAATAGCGGCAACAACGGCTGTTAAGAACGCAGAGGACGCAGTGGAACGCAGAGCGCGCAGAGGAGGTTTTTGGCGTGCCTGCGCCTGCCCGGCGCCAAAGCGCCGCCTAGCCGCCTGGAGGACAGCCCTCGGGCCGTGCGGGTTTCCGGTTACGCGCCTGAGCCAAGGCGTGTACGCCCCGAGCCCGCAGTCAGACAGGGCGGGGGCAAGCGAAGAAGGACCCGCGGGCGGGCGATTACGCGAACAGGCGGGCGGACTCGGCGACCTTGCGGTTCGACTGTTCGGCGTCGAGAACGGGGTCGAGCTGGATCTGCCGCCGTATAGTTGAGCAAATTCGGAATTCTATTACGCAAAGGGCGCAAAGAAGGCGCAAAGAAGGCGCAAAGGTGACGCTATGGTTTGGAGTGCAGCCCTTGGGCTGTGAGTGTAGCGTATGGCCGGTAATGAATATGAGGTGTTTTATGACGCGAATAGTGCTGTTTTTGGCCGTTTTAACGGTGTTTTATTCCGGGGTCTCGGGCGCTGCGCCCGCTAACCCCGACGATCCCGAACGCCAGGTGCTCCTGTTGCCCCCGGAGGCGCGCAGCGCGGTGCTTCGGGAGATGCGCATCTTTCTCCAATCGGTGGCCGGCGTGTTGCACGGCGCTCGCATCGGTGACCTGGAACAGGCGGCGGAGCAAGCCAAACGCTCGGGCATGGGGGCGCGCGCGATGTTGCCCCAGGGCCTGATGGGGCGGCTTCCGCAGGCGTTCCGCACCCTGGGCATGGATACCCATCGCCGCTTCGACCAACTGGCCATGGACGCCGCGCAGATGGGCGACCCCGATCTGGCCCTGGAGCAGCTCGACCGCCTGATGGACAACTGCGTGGCCTGTCATGCGATGTATCGCATCGACCCCGAGCCGGCGGGGGGGTAGGGCCATGAGAAGGGCGACCCTGCTGGTCTGCGTCCTGGCCCTGGCGCCCGCCGCCGGCGCCACGGAGACCGAGAAGACCGAGAAGACCGAGGCGCTGTATCAACAGCACTGCGCCGAGTGCCACGGCCCGGACCGGCTCGGCCTCCTGGGGCCGGCGCTGCTGCCGCAGAACCTGCATCGGCTCAAGCCCAAACAGGCGCTGGCGGCGATCGCCCAGGGCCGCCCGGCGACCCAAATGCCGCCCTTTGCGGCCAAGCTCGATCCAGCGCAGATCCAGGCCCTGGCGGATTACATCTACACCGAACTGCCCGTAGTCCCCGAGTGGGGACTGGAGCAAATCGCCGCCAGCCGCATCGAACACCATGCGCCCGGCGCCCTGCCGGATCAGCCCCGGTTTGATGCGGAGATCGAAAACCTGTTCGTGGTGGTGGAGCTTGGCGACCACCACGCCACCCTGCTCGACGGCGACCGCTTCGAGCCCATCCACCGCTTTCCCACCCGCTTCGCCCTCCACGGCGGGCCTAAATACGCCCAGGGCGGGCGCTATGTCTACTTCGCCTCCCGCGACGGCTGGATCAGCAAGTTCGACATCTTCAACCTGACCTACACCGCCGAGGTGCGGGCCGGTATTAACACCCGCAATATCGCGGTCTCCCACGACGGGCGTTTTGTGATGGTCGCCAACTACCTGCCGCACACCCTGGTGGTGCTGGACGCGGTGGATCTGAAGCCGATTAAGGTGATCCCGGTGGAGGACGGCGCAGGCCAAAGCTCGCGCGTTAGCGCGGTCTACACCGCGGACCCGCGCTCCAGCTTCATCGCCGCCCTCAAGGACATCCGCGAGGTGTGGGAGATCAGCTACCAAACGCCGCCGCCCAAGGGCTTTGGCCGCTGGATCCACGACTATCGTGACGACTCCGGCGAAGCCGAAGAGCGCGAGCCGTTCCCGGTGCGCCGCATTGAGACCCAGGGCTACCTGGACGACTTCTTCATCACCCCGGACTATGCGCAAATCGCCGGCGCCTCGCGCGAGGGCAAGGGCCAGGTGGTGGACCTGGACCTCGGCCGCGCCCTGCGCGTGTTGGATCTCCCCGGCATGCCCCATTTAAGCTCCGCCATCACCTGGGAACACGAAGGCCGGCGGGTGATGGCCACCCCCAACCTGAAGGAATCCAAAGTCACGGTGATGGACACCCAGACCTGGGAGGTGATTCGGGAGATCCCCACCCTGGGCCCCGGCTTCTTCATGCGCAGCCACGAAGGCTCCCCCTACGCCTGGGTGGATGTCTTCTTCGGCCCGGACGGCGACGCCATGCAGGTGATCGACAAACAGAGCCTGGAGATCGTCAAAACCCTTAGGCCGGCCCCCGGCAAGACCTCGGCCCACGTCGAATTCACCCGAGACGGCAGCCACGCCCTGGTGAGCATTTGGGACCCCGACGGCGCCCTGGTGATCTACGACGCCAAGACCCTGGAAGAGGTCAAACGCCTGCCGATGAAAAAGCCCTCGGGCAAATACAACGTCCACAACAAACTCAGCCGCTCGGCGGGGACCAGCCATTGAAGTTGGAAGTTGGAAGTTGGAAGTTTGAGGTCTGACCTCTTCCAGAGGTCGAGGCCTTAGCCGGGGCGAGTGGATGAAAAGGTTTGAACCTGGATTCTCTTTTTAGCGTCATCCGTGAGGAGATCGATATGGTTAATTGTCAGGGTTGGGAGAGACGCCCGCGGGCAATCGCCCCCAGGCCATCCCCGCAGTTCGCGCTACTGATTCTCTGCTGTCTATTCCTAGCCGGCCGCGCGGTGGCCGAGCCCCTGGAGATCCGCCCCGAGGCCTTGTCGGCCGAAGACGGCGATACCCTGCTGGTTCGTCATCAGGGCGCAGAACTGCGCATCCAACTGATCGGCATCGACGCCCCGGAGGACTCGCACAACCCCAAGCTGCAACGGGACCTGCAACGCACCGGCCTGCCCGCGGCGCGGCTGCTCGCCATTGGCGAGACGGCCAGCGCCCGCCTGCAAGCCCTGCTCGAAGAAAAGGCGGGGTGGCGACTGCTCTACGACCCGGCGCATAAAGACCGCTACGGCCGGCTTACCGGCTCGCTGATGGATGCCTCCGGCCATTCCGCGGCCCGGCGCATGGTGACCGAGGGCTATGCCCGGCCCCTGGGCGGCCCGCAACAGGCTGGCGCGGGTCAAACCAACCCCCTAGTCCCGCTGGCCGAACAGGCCCGCCGGCAAGGCATCGGCCTTTGGGCGCTGGATGCCGACGCCATGGGGGCCTGGGCGGGGGCTGCCCCATAGTTTGAAGTACGGCCCTCGGGCGGTGCGCGGCGCCGTTTATAACGCAAAGGGCGCAAAGGAGGCGCAAAGGACGCAAAGGGTTGGTGTCTTGCGCTTGGGCGGCTGCTACCCCTGTTTATAGTGGATTGTTGCCGCAGACCACGCTGCAAGAAAACCAAGATTAACTCGAAAGATTCCGCGTACTTCCGCGCCTTCCGCGGCGAAACCTCATTCACCAAAATAAAGACATCTCTGCGTCCCTCTGGGTCCCCAAGGCCCGTTGTTGCCGTTATTGAGGCCCAGGCGGCCCCGTGCGCCGGGCTTCGGGCTGTGTGATTTGACCTACTCAATTGCGGCATATCCCATAGCTCTTTTGACCTTGGTCAAGGCCGTTTCCGAGCCGGCGGCCGGATACTGAGGCCGTTTTCGCCGTGCAATCCGGCGAGCGAGGCAGAGCGGTGTCATCTCAATCAAATCAGAAAGGGGGAGTTCAATGCACATTCCAATGAAGCGGGCGCTGGCCATGGCCGTGGGGGCGGGAATCGGCCTGGCGGCCGCGGTTCCGACCTGGGCGGCCGGCAGCCTTGAAGAAGTAATGGAAGAGCGCGGCCTGACGCAAAAGGACCTGCTGGCGGCGGCCAAGACCTATACGCCCACCGGCGGGCGGGACGAATACATGGTGTTCGCCTCCGGCGGTCAGTCGGGGCAGGTGATCGTCTACGGCATTCCGTCCATGCGGTTGTTGAAATATATCGGCGTGTTCACGCCCGAGCCCTGGCAGGGCTACGGTTTCGACGACGAGTCCAAGGCGGTAATGGCCCAGGGGCGGGTGCGCGGCAAGGACATCACCTACGGCGACACCCATCACCCGGCGATTTCGGAGACCAAGGGCGAATACGACGGCCAGTATCTGTTCATCAACGACAAGGCCAACCCCCGGGTCGCGGTGATCGATCTGCACGACTTCGAGACCAAGCAGATGGTGGTCAACCCGCTGTTCAAGTCTCAGCATGGCGGGGCCTTCGTCACGGAAAATACCGAGTACGTGATCACCGCGGCCCAGTACGCCGCGCCCTACAGCCAGGATTTCGTGCCGCTGGAGAAGTTTAACGAAGAATATCGCGGCGGCATCACCTATTGGAAGTTTGATCGCGACAAGGGACGCATCGACCCGTCCGCGTCCTTTACCGTCGAGGCCCCGCCCTACAGCCAGGACCTGAGCGATGCGGGCAAGGGCCCCAGCCACGGCTGGTCCTTTACCAACTCCTTCTGCACCGAACGCTACATCGGCGGCATCGAGCGCGGACGCCCGCCCTTCGAGGCCGGTTGCTCGTCCAAGGACACCGACTTCCTGCATGCGGTGAACTGGCAAAAGGCGGCCCAGCTAATCGCCGACGGCAAGGGCAAAAAGGTCAACGGCGCCGATCTGCTGCCCATCGAAGTGGCGGTGGCCAATGATGTGTTGTTCCTGATCCCCGAGCCCAAGAGCCCCCACGGCGTGGACGTAACCCCGGACGGTAAGTATCTGGTGGTCTCCGGCAAGCTCGATAGCCACGCCTCGGTATACAGCTTCGAGAAGATTCAAAACGCCATTAAGAACCAGAAGTTCGAGGCCAAGGACCCCTACGGAATTCCCATTATTGCGATGGAAGACGCGCTGCACACCCAGGCGGAGTTGGGCCTGGGGCCGCTGCATACCCAGTTCGATTCGGAGAAGTGCATCGCCTACACCTCGCTCTATGTGGATTCCATGGTGGCCAAGTGGAACTACTGCGAGGGCAAGGTGTTGGACAAGCTCTCCATCCACTACAACATCGGCCACCTGATGACCATGGAGGGGGATTCGGTCACGCCGGACGGCAAGTACCTGGTGGCGCTGAACAAGCTGGCCATCGACCGCTTCAACCCGGTGGGCCCGCTGCACCCGCAAAACCATCAGCTGATCGACATCTCCGGCGCGCAGATGCAGTTGCTCTACGACATGCCGCTGCCCCTGGGCGAGCCGCATTACGCCGTGGCGATCAAGGCCGACAAGCTCAAGCCCGGGGTGCGCTACAAGTCCGGTTGGGACAGCCGGACCGATCAGGCTTCCCCCTATAGAACCCGCGCCGGTCGCGAGAAGACCGAACGCACCTGCGACGCCGACGGCAACTGCCGGGTCGAGGTCTACGGCACCACCATTCGCTCCCACATCACCCCGGAGATCATCCAGGTGCAGGAGGGCGATACCGTGAGCATCCACCTGACCAACCTAGAGCGGGCCCAGGACGAAACCCACGGCTTCGCCATGTACGGTCAGAACGTGCAGCTCTCCATCGAACCGGGCAAGACCGCCTCCACCACCTTCGTGGCCGATCAGCAAGGCGTCTTCCCCTACTACTGCACCGAGTTCTGCTCGGCGCTGCACCTGGAGATGCAGGGCTATCTGCTGGTCACCCCCAAGGGCTACGAGTCCGAGGGGCTGGTCCTGGAAGACGCCACCAAGTACAGCAAGGAAGACTATGAAGGTCAGGTGGGCACCAATATCGACACCCAGGCGGTGATCGATATGGTGGTGGGTTATATCACCAGCCACAACTACAAGGACTTCCCCACGGTGGTCGCCCTGGTGGAGGATGCCACCGATCAGCTCGGCTTCGCGGAAGAGGCCAAGGCCAAGGCCAAGGCCAAGGCGGACGAGAAAGACTGGCAGGATGCCATGCTGTGGGCCAACCAGTGGTGGCAATATCAGGTGAAGGCCGCGGACCTGGGTCTGCGCGCCAAGACCTTCCTGGAGGAAAACGGGGCCGTGAAGGTCAAGTGACCCGACCGGCCTGAGCCGGCGCCGGAGGGCATCCCCCTCCGGTTTCCGGCCGCAAGGCGGCTTGCCTGCCGCCGATTACCCAGTTCGAGGAACCCGTTTATGAAGATGCGATTTACCGTGATTTCCGCCGCTCTCGCCTGCGTCCTGGCGGGGCCGGCCCAGGCCTTGGACGGCGCCACGCTGTTCCAGCAGAAGACCTGCACCGCCTGCCACGGCAAGGACGCCAACACGCCGATTATGCCCGTTTATCCCAAGCTGGCCGGTCAGAACGCCGACTACGCCTTCAATCAAATGCAGGACATTACCAGCGGGGCGCGCAACAACGGCCAAAGCGCCGCCATGAAGGGCGTGATGCATTTGCTGTCCGAGGAGGAGATGCGGGCCATCGCGGATTGGTTGGCCACGTTGGAGTGATTCAAAGCCGGCTAGCTAAGCGCGTTTGATGCGGGTCAATGCCGGCATCCTGCGAGTGGGTAGACTGCTTGATGTGTGGCCGCATTCGGCCGGGGCGTCGTGCGCGGCGGCTTGAGAGAAAACCTGGAGATTGAATGATGAAAAAAATGTTGTTAAAGGGGCTTGTCGCGGGCGCGTTTGCGCTGACCGGTGCGGCGCAGGGGGCCTGGAACGAGGGCGGCGGCGAGCAGGACGAAGCGATGCACCTGACCCCGAATAAGGAAAACGGCCGGGATGTGTACGAAGTTTGCGCGGCCTGCCACCTCACCGAGGGCTGGGGCACCGAGGAGGGGACCTTTCCGCAACTGGCCGGCCAGCACCGCACGGTGTTGATTAAGCAGTTGGCGGATATCCGCGCCCTCAATCGCGACAACCCCACCATGTATCCCTTCGCGCTGCCCGAGGCCATCGGCGACGCCCAGGCGGTGGCGGACGTAACCGCCTATATCCAGGACCTGCCCATGAAGCCCGAATGGGGCCAAGGTCCTTGGGAGAAGGGCACCGTGCAGTACATGATGGGCGAGAACCTGTATCAAAAGAACTGTGTGAAGTGCCATGCCGAGGATGGCATGGGGATGACGGATAAATTCTATCCGCGCATCAACGGCCAGCACTACAACTATATGCTGCGCCAGTTCGAGTGGATTCGCGACGGCAAGCGCCGCAACGCCAACCCCGAGATGGTGGAGCAGATCCAGAGCTTCTCCGATAAGGACATGCAGATGGTGATCAATTACGCCTCGCGCATCCCGGTGCCTGCCGATCAGTTGGCGCCGTCCGTCGATTGGATCAACCCGGACTTCGAGTGACACCCATCCCCGGCCTTCTATCCTGGGTTTGATCGTTAAAGCCACAGAGACACAGAGAGCACAGAGCAGCTAAGCATAGAATGCGCAATAGACAGTGCGCACCGTTGGGCATAGGATCCATTCCCGACAATGCAGAGCAAAATCTCTGGGTGCTCTGTGTCTCTGTGGCTAATTGCTCTTTCAAGTCCATCTTCGCCGCATCGATAGGTTGTACGGAATCGATATGAACGCAGTCAAACGCAGTCCCCAGGCCCTGCTGGTCTACCTCTTCGTCGCCATCGCTATCGGCCTGGCGGCGGCCATCTACTATGCCCCGGTTTGGTGGGTGTCGCTGACCGCGCCCAATTATCCCGCGGAGGCCTTTCCCGACGGGGTGCGCATTCATTTCCACATGAACGGGGTGTTCAACGGCTGCGAATTGGTCGAAAAGGCTGAGATCGCCGAGGACGAGGCCCTCAATTGCGTCCACGAAATGGATACCATTAACCACTATGTGGGTATGTACCCCATCGCCGCCGGCGGGGTGGTCGAGCGCGCCTTTTCGCCCTTCCTGCTGGGCATGCTAGCGGTGATGCTCGTCGGGTTCGCGGTCCCCAAGCCGGGGGCGCGCATGGCGGTGATGGGCGCGGGCTTTGCCGGGCTTGTGGTTTGGATGGGGCTGTTCTTCTATGCCGAGGGCGGCCTGAAATACCAAAGCGAGGGCTATCTGGAGGCCATGGTCACCGCCCTGGATCAGGGCGCGGGCGAGGCCGAGACCGGCGAGCGGCGCTCCTCCGGTCAGGCGCTGATCGACCGCCTCAAGGCTGAAATGGCCGAGGCCACAGGGCAGCCCCAAGCTGCCGAAGACACCGCCGAGGCCGAAGAGCTGACAAAAAAGCAGCGCTATCTGGAGAACCTGCGGGTGACCTTTGAGAGGGATATGCAGCGTCAGGGCAAGGAGACCGAGTGGCGGGGCAGCGGCGCCCAGCTGTTGAGTTGGCACTATAAAAAGAGCCTGGGGCGTTATTTCAATAATCCCGAGGAGATCAAGCCCATGGTCTCCGCCATGACCGCCTTCGCCCACTTCGTATTTTGGGCGCTCATCGGCGCCATGTTGCTGTTGATTTGGGGTGCGCGCAAGAACGGCGGCCTGTTTTACTGGCTGCTGGTGCTGGTCCCCATGGCCCTGCCGCTGTTCTTTCTCATCGATTACGCCGGCTGGCTTTGGTGGTACGGCCACAACCTCAACGACATGGGCGCCTTCACCGTGAAGCCCTTTATGCCCACGGTGTTCGGCGACGGCAAGGTGGCCCAGTTCGCCACCCACTCCTATCCCCACATCGGCTTTGGGCTGATGGCGGCGATGTCGGTGCTGCTGGCCTTGGCGGCCCTGTTTCGCCGCAAGGCGTGGAAGGCGCAAGTCTAGCGTGCGTTAGGCGCGCCGGTATGGACTGCGTGTGATGTATGATCTTCCCGCGCGCCGTAATGCGCCACGGCGCGGGCGAGGGAGGATCCGCATGCGAGGACTTGGACGAAAAATGCGATTGAAACGAAGGCTTTTCCCGATCATTGCGATCATTGCGCTGGCGGTGGGCGGGCTCTTGTGGGCCGAGGGCCGCGAGCCCGCCTATCCCTCGTTCCAGGCCTTGGTGGATGCGGCGGAAGAAGGGGTCGAGCTGACGCCGGAACCGGGCGTTTACGCCGGCCCGGTGGTAATCGATCGGCCCCTCTCCATCGACGGCCGCGGCGCGGTGACCATCGACGCCGGCGGCGCGGGCACGGTGATCCTTTTGGATACGGACGGGGCGGTGATTCAGGGGCTTACGCTGCGCAATTCAGGCCGCTCGCACAACGACATCGACTCGGGGGTGCAGGTGCGGGGCAATTTCAATGTAATTAAGGACAACGTGATCGAGGACTGTCTGTTCGGCGTGGATCTTCAGCAGTCGGAGAACAACATCGTGCGCGGCAACCGCATTTCTTCCAAGGACGTGGATCTCGGGCTGCGGGGAGACGCCATTCGCCTTTGGTACAGCTTTGAGAACAAGATCACCGACAACGTCATCCGCGACTCCCGCGACACCGTGGTTTGGTATTCGCGGGACAATTTGATTGCGCGTAACGACGCCCGTCGCGGGCGCTATTCACTGCACTTCATGTACTCCCAATACAATCGGGTGGAGGGGAATTTCTACCAAGACAACTCGGTGGGCATCTTCCTGATGTACAGCGACGGGGTGGAGGTGATCGACAACCACATCGCCAAGGCCTCGGGGCCGACGGGGGTGGGGATCGGCTTTAAGGAGACCTCGGACGTGACCATTCGCGGCAACGAGATTTTGTATAACGCGGTGGGGCTCTATCTGGACGTGTCGCCCTATCAGCCCGACACCACCAATCGTTTCGAGGATAACCTGATCGCCTACAACGGCGTGGGCATCCGCTTTCTGAACGACTGGCAGGGCAATGACATCGTGCGCAATCGTTTTAAGGGCAATATCACCCAGGTCGCGGTGGAGGGCGGCAAGACCGCCAAGCGCAACCACTGGCGGGGTAACTACTGGGACGACTACGAGGGCTTCGACCGCGACCGCGACGGCATCGGCGACACCGCGCACCAGATTTACAACTATGCGGACCGCATCTGGATGGACGTGCCCGCGGCCCAGTTCTTCAAGGGTACGCCCATGCTGGAGACCCTGGATTTCCTGGAGCGCCTGGCCCCCTTCTCCGAGCCGGACCTGACCCTGAAGGACGAGGCGCCGATGAAGACCCTGGCGGCCCTGGAACAACGCCAGGCCAAGGCCGAGGCGGCGGAGGCCGAGAAGCCGGCGGAGGAAAAAGACGCTCCCAGCGCCTACGACCGGCTCCGTCAGTCGCTGGGGCGGTGAGTTTGGGTATGCTCCGCCAGAGCAAGGTAGTCAGCGTTAGGCGCGCCGGGTACGGGGTTGGGTTCATGAAGATCCTGGGTGCGCGCCGTAACGCACCATCCGCGGCCGCGTGCCCTTTGTGTCCCCGTGGCAGTTAACCAAAGGCAGCAATGAGCGAACAGACGAAACCGACCAAGAAGGCCCCCAGACTTTCGCCCAAGCGGCGGGAGCAGAACCGACGCGAGTTCCTGCGCAGCGCAGGGCTGGCGGCGGGCATGGTGAGCGTCTCGCTGCTGGGTCTGGCGCCGCTGATCGGCGGCGCCAATGCCCGCCTGCGGCCGCCGGGGGCGTTGAAGGATCGGCTCAATGAGCAAGAATTCCTGGCCTCTTGCATTAAGTGCGGGCAGTGCGTGCAGGTCTGCCCGGTGAAGGCCATCGAGCTGGCCGAGCTGGATGAGGGCGTGGGCGTGGGCACGCCCTATATCGACGCCCGCAAGCAGGCCTGCGACTTCTCCTGTGACGGCCTGCAATGCGTGCTGGCCTGCCCGACCGGGGCCCTGACCCATGACATCAACTACCCGGCCGAGTCGCGCATGGGCTTCGCCCGCCTGAGTCGCCCCGGCGCTTGCCTCGCGGTGCGAGGGCAGGGGTTTAAGGGTTTGGCCCGGGGACCGGATTATGCGGGCCTGCTGCGCTACGCGGAGGTGGACCGCTGGAACCCCATCCCGGTGGCCGAACACCCCTATGACCTGGAGCTGTGCGACCTTTGCGTGCGCCAGTGTCCGATCGAAATTCGCATCGCCCAGTGCATGGCGGGCGAGCCGCCCTCGGGCGATCCCAATCAATGCCCGCCGCGCTCGGCCATCGCGCTGGAGCCGCGGGGAGATGGACCGGGTAGGATTCCGGTGGTGAAGGACGGCTGCGTGGGCTGCGGCGTATGCGAAATGATCTGCCCGCCGGAGCCGGCCGCCATCGTCATCGATATCGAGCAAACGGCGGACTCGATCTCATGAGCTATATCCTCACCTCTATTAAGCAACTGCTCGGCCTTAAGCCCGAGCGCCCGGACAAGGCGAAGCAGACCGAGGCGGTGCGGGTGGTGTTCGAGAGCAAGAAGAAAGAACACCTGGATCCCGACTACCTGCGCGAAATCGAGGCCGCCCATGCGCGAACCCGGCATCGCCACAAGTGGCGCAACCGGCGCTGGGCCACCCTGATCGTGGTGAATCTACTGTTCGTGGTCTCCTACTCCTTCGACGTGCAATTGGTTGAAGGCGCCATGACCGCGTCCCGGGTGGTGGGCTTTCACTTCGCGGACCTCAACTCCGCGTTGCAAGTCATGCTGGCCTTCAAGCAGGTGGTGCTGAACCTGGTGATCGGCACGCTGACGGTGTTCGTGCTCTGGTGGCTGCTCGGCGGGCGCACCTTCTGTTCCTGGGTCTGCCCCTATCACCTAATCGCCGAGGCCGCCGAGGCCATCCACCTGCGCTTGGCCAAACGCGGCTGGGTCCGCGACTATTCCTTTCATCGCGGGGTGCGGGCGCTATTCTATTTGGTGTTTGCGCTGCTCGCGCTGGCCACCGGCTACACCGTCTACGAGACCATCTCGCCCACCGGCATCGTCAGCCGGGCGCTGATCTATGGCCCGGGCGTGGCGATGGGCTGGGTGTTGGCGCTGCTGTTGTTCGAGGTCTTCGTCTCGCGTCGCGCCTGGTGCCGCTACGTCTGCCCCATCGGCATCACCTACGGCATCGTGGGCCTCATCAGCCCGCTACGGGTGACCTATAACGTGGAAAGCTGCCACCACGAGGGCAATTGCCGTAATGTGTGTCTGGTGCCCCATGTGCTCGACGTAACCATCCGCGGTCGCGCCCGGGAGCTGGATACCGAGATCGGCGCCGACTGCACCCGCTGCGGGCTCTGTGTGGACATTTGTCCCACCGACTCGCTGACCTATAAATACAAAGGCCTGGACAAGATGCTGTGATCCGCTTTGAGCATATCGTCAAACGCTTTCGTCGCCAGCCGGTGCTCCAGGGCATCGACCTGGAAGTGAACCGCGGCCAGCGGGTGGCCCTGGTGGGCTCCAACGGCGCCGGCAAGACCACCCTGATCCGCTGCCTGCTGGGCGAATATCGCTGCGAGGGCCGGGTCACGGTCGATGGCTTGGATCCGCGCGCCCACCGCCAGGAGGTGCTGTCCAAGGTGGGCTTCGTGCCCCAGTTGCCGCCGCCGCTGAAGATGCCCGTGGGCCAGTTGGTGCGGTTCGCCGCCGCGGTGTGCGACAGCGATCCGCGGGAGATGGCGAAGGTGGCCACTCGCCTGGGGCTGGACCTGGAGGCCTTTCGTCACCAACCCTTCGTCAAGCTCTCCGGCGGCCAAAAGCAAAAGCTGTTGATCAGCATCGCCCTGGGCCGCGCCACCGAGCTGTTGGTGATGGACGAACCCGCCGCCAACCTGGACCCCGAGGCGCGGCATGTGTTCTTCAAGCTGCTGGCCGAAAAGCGCGAGACCGCCGCCATGCTGATCTCCAGCCACCGCCTGGACGAGGTGGCGAGCCTGGTGAACCGGGTGGTGGAGCTGGATCAGGGGCGGGTGGTGCTGGACGATCAGGTGGCGGACCTGGTGGACCTCTCCAGCCGCCTCGACTGCTCGGTGGGTCTGCTACAAGCCAATCCCGCCTTCGCCAAGGCCATCGCCGAGTGGGACTTCACAAGCCAGGACGCCGGCCGCACCTGGGCCGGTCAGGTGGCCGGACCGGACCGGCTGCGCTTCCTCGGGGTGCTCTCCCGCTACGCGGCCCTGATCGCGCATATCCGCATGGACGAGGCGGCGGCCGAGACCTGGGCGGAGGTGTCCAATGGCTAAGCACCGGAGTGTCAAACGCGAGTTTGACCCGCCCAAGGTTGAAAATAGATCCCCCTCGGAGGCGCGCCATGGTTAATCGATTCAGAAGCGTCAAATGCAGTTTGACAGACTATCAGAGAAGGCGGCGCACCATGCCTCGGCTCGGCGGTGTCAAACTCGCGTTTAACACGCCTGGCGTTGGAAGCCCCTTTCCTTCCGGGACGGCCTGGCTGCTGCCGATTCTCCTCGCGGCCTGGGTCCTCGTGCTGCCCGGTTGCGGCGGCGACCCCGGCGCCGGTCCGCTGGAGGTGCGCTGGGACCGCTACACCTGCGAACGCTGCCGCATGGTGCTGTCGGACCGCAAGCACTCGGCCCAGATCCGCCGCCCCACCGAGACCGGCCGATCCAAGACGGTCTTCTTCGACGACATCGGCTGCGCCCTGATCTGGCTCGACGATCAGCCCTTCGCCCAGGATCCGGCGGTGGAGATTTGGGTCAATCACTGGCGGACCGGCGACTGGATCGACGCCCGCACCGCCACCTATCTGAAGGGGCAGGTGACGCCCATGGAATACGGCCTCGGGGCCCAAGATGAAGCCGACCCCGAGGGCCTGAGCCTGGCCGAGGCCAAGGCCCATGTCCTGGAGGTGGAGCGGCGGTTCAACAGCCATTCGGCGCACCAAGAAATGTAGGGCGCGCTGGCCCCGCCCTCACTTGAAAGATTGCCTGGGGATCGCCTTGACCTTCGCTGAATGCACGGAATCGGGAAGCGAAACGGGGCGTAACGCACCCGGGGCCGAAAAAACAACGTCTTGATACGCACAGCCCAAGGGCTGTACTCCAACGGGAACGCAAAGATGAAACACCTATGGCTCACCGCCTACACCGACATTATCGAGTCCCTGCGGGCCAAGTGGTTCTTCGTTTACAGCCTAGTGTTCGGCGGCCTGGTGGTGCTGTTGTTCGCCTTTGGCGTCACCGAATCGCGGATCATGGGCTTTACCGGCCTTTCGCGGCTGATGGTGACCTATATCCAGCTCGCCATGGCGATCCTGCCGGTGTTTGTGCTGATCACCACGGTGCGCTCGGTGGCCGGCGATCGGGAGGCCGGCGTGTTCGAGTACCTGCTCTCGCTGCCGGTGGGCCTGGGGGCCTGGTATTGGGGCAAGCTGCTGGGGCGCTTTCTGGTGGTGTTTCTGCCGGTGTTCCTGGCCTTGGCGGCGGCGGTGGGCTGGGGCGCGGCCAAGGGGGCGGAGGTGCCCTGGAGCCTGTTTCTCTATTACACCGGGCTTTTGATGGCGCTGGCCTGGTGCTTCCTGGGTATCGGCATGCTGCTCTCCAGCCTCACCCGCTCTGCCGACGTGGCCCAGGGCGCCGCCTTTGTGATTTGGCTCGCGGCGCTGCTGTTTCTGGATCTGATCCTGCTCGGGGTGATGGTGCAGCAGCAACTGCCGTCCGAGACCGCGGTGGCCATCGCCCTGGCCAACCCCATGCAGGTGTTCCGCACCGCCACCATGATGCTGTTCGACCCGCAACTGGTGCTGCTCGGCCCTACGGCCTATGTGATACTGGACCACTTCGGGCAGGCGGGCTATATGGCCTTTGCCATGCTTTACCCGACCCTGCTCGGCGCCCTGTTTGCCGGCGGCGGTTATCTCTGGTTCAAGCGGGGCGACCTGCCTTGAAACCGGGGGACGATTAGGCGACCGAGGAGGCGAAGAGATGATCGGTTCACAAGATCCGCCGGCCAGTCCGCAGGTGTTGAAGCCGCATGCGCCCTGGGTGTTGCCGCGCTGGGTGTGGTTGGCGGCGGGGGTCTTGCTGGCGGGAAATGCGGCGATTGCGATCTACAAGGCCTGGCCGATATTGTTTCCCGAAGTGGCCCAAGCGGCCGCGCTCGATCCGGACTGCGATCTGCGTAGCGGGCCTTGCGTGTCGGAAATGAGTGATGGGCGGGGCCTGGAATTCGCTATTACACCGCGGAGCATTCCGCTCTTGCAGCCGTTGGCGTTGCGGGTGACACTACAAGGCATCGAGGCGCAAAAGGTGGAGGTGGATTTTGCGGGCGTAAGCATGAATATGGGCTACAATCGCGTACGCCTCACCGCCCTGGGCGACGGGGTTTTCGCCGGAGAGGCCCGTTTGCCGGTCTGTGTGCGCGGGCGGATGGCCTGGGAGGCGCGGGTGCTGGCGGCTACCGATGACGGCTTGCTGTCCGCGCCGTATCGCTTTGAAACCCGTCGTTGAGCGTGGATCCGTGTGAGGTTATTTCCGGGAATTCTTATATCATTTCAAGACGGGCCGACCACACAGAACCGGCATTCATCGAACCGCATGCAATAAGGGGGGAGGCGGATGGGGGATCATGTTGACTATCAAACATTCTGCGGGAGACTCGACGATTTAGTCAGCCGCCGGGTTACGGCATCCATGAAGCTCGTGACGGACGACCAGCATTCGCTTTGGATCGGGTTGGAGCAAGGGGTGATCATTGCGCTGCGCTATGGACCCTGGACCGGTGAGAGTGCGGTGAGAAAACTGGAGACTATGCCGGGCGGCAACCTAATCATAGATCCCAAGCTCAAGCTGCCGCAGATGCTCAATTTACCGCCCACCAGTCACTTGATGGCGCGTCTTTACGCCGCGGTCGCGAAAGCGGCGGCGCCTGATCGGAAAGGGTCAATCGAGCCGGCGGTTGCACAAGCCTCGAAGGAAGCGCCCTTCGAGTTTCAGCAGGCCGAGTTCATTGCCGAGATGCAGCGTTATTTAACCGGGGTTCTAGGGCCGATTGCCGCGATGATGGTGGATCGTACGGTTGAGGCCGTTGGCGGCATCGGCAGCGAGCGCCAGCTCCAGGCGTTTGTCGAGCAAATGCGCAACGAGGCCGATGGTTTCGTGTCGTTGGAGCAGTTCGATCAGAAGATGGAAACCCTGCGGGATCGGTTTAGAGAAACCTAGTGCGCCTGCGCACAAATAACGGAAACAACGCCATTCAGGAACGCAGGGCGCGCCGGAGTACCGCAGGGCGCGCGGAGGCGGTTTTGCTTGCTTGTTGTCGCGCTCCACAGCGAGAGGATGCCGGTCCGGCGCTTAAGCCTCGCCTAACCGCCTGGAGTACAGCCCGCGGGCTGTGCGGGTTTCCGGTTACGCGCCCGGGCCAAGGCGTGTACGCAAAGAGCCCGCAGCCATACAGGGGGCGGGCAAGCGAAGTGCATTCGCCGCCGAAGCGGCGGATGTCGGTTGCGGTGCTTATCCTTTCAATCAAACGTCTCTCCGCGTGCTCTGCGTTCCGAGAGCGCCTGGGTTGTTTCCGATACTTGGGCGCGGCTGTGCTGGTGCGCCTGTGCGTAAATAACGGTTCTTAGGAACACAGAGGAGCGCAGAGGGGTTTTGGATTAAAACGAGCGCCAAGCTTTTTCAGCCCGCCCGGCCGCTGAGTGCGGCGCGAAGGCCGCCTGCGGTTTGGCTGGGTTTTCCCAACAACCGCAGTTGACTCCTTGCCGGCCCTGACCCCGATACCGACCCCGATCATTTGTTCATATGCCGCATGGCCACTTTCAGGCTGTTGCGCAGCAGGCTGATGGCGCCGCCTAGGTGATCCACCTCGTCGCGTGACTTCTGGGGGTCGTTGAAGGGCAGATCCGCGTCCAGGTTCCCCTGAGACATGGCTTCCGCCCCATTGGTGAGGTTGCGCAAGCGCCGGATCAGCCCCCATTGGGTGTAGGCCAGATTGATCAGGAAGGCGGCCAGGATCAGGCCGATGGTGATGGGGTTGGCGAGGTTGTGGATCAGGTCCATAAGCTTGAGGTCCGGCAACTTTACGCTGATAATGCCCCGCACGTCGCCCACTTTATAGCCGAAGGCCTTGTCCGCCCCGTATTTCTCGATCACTTCCTTGGGCGCGTCCTCAGGGTCGCCGTGACATTTGAGGCACGACTGCTTGACATAGACGGGCTGGGCGTAGCGGTAGGTGTCGGTTTCGTAGTCTTCGTAGTAGCGCTGCCCGTCGTCATTCTTGAACGCCGTGATGGCGCGGGATTCAAAGTCGTCCGGGGCGTTGAGCGGTTGCCGATACTCGTCGCTGGTGACCCGGAAGGTGGCGCGGATGGCCGATTTGTTGGCGATCTCCGACAACTCCCGGGTGGCCAGCGCCGGATTCTTGCCGAAATAGAAATTGCCCGCGGCGTCTTCTCGTTTGGAGAGGAAGTCGTGAAAATCGGTCGAGAGGTTGTCCACCCAAACCATGCCGGATTTGGCCACCCAGGAGCGGAAGGAGACCACCTGCGCCGCCACCGCCTGGGCCTCGTTGCGCAGCACCTCGGACTTGAAATAGTACAGGCTCACCAGCATCGCGGCGGCAATCAGCACCCCGGTAATGATGAAGATGAGGCTGTATTTGATGCTAAGACTGAGACGGCCGAGCATGATTATTCTCCGGCGCCGGGGGCAGGCAGGCTGGCGAGGTAGTGGGCGAGGCCCTCGATGTCGGCATCGCTCAGGCCGCCGACGATGGCTCCCATTTCATGGCTCTTGCGCTTGAAGCTCTGGTCGCGAAAGCGTTTGAGGGTGATGATCAGATAATCCGGTCGCTGGCTGCGAATGTTGGCGTAGGTCTCGGAGGCCCCGCTGCCTTCGGACCCGTGGCAATGGGCGCAGAGATTCCGGTAAAACTTCTCGCCGCGAGCGGCCTTTTCGGGGTTCACGTCCATGGTCTGAGTTCGGGGCAGGTCGGCATAATAGAGGGCGGCGGCCACCTTTTTGGTGTCGCTCATCTGCTGGGCGACGCCATGCATGAAGACGGGATAGCGGTCTTCGGCATGGAACACCAGCATCTGCTCCACGAAATAGAGCGGGTTCTGGGCCGCCAGGGAAGGGATATTGGGCTGGATGCTGTTGCCGTCCATGCCATGGCAATAGCCGCAGATGCGGACGGTGTCTTGGATGTCCACGGGGTAGGTCTCGGGGGGGTTCTCCAAGCTGCCGCCGTGTCCCGCCAAATAGGCGTTTACCAGCCCCTTCGCCCCTTCGCGCTCGGCGATGCCCGCCATTGCGCCGAAGGAGACGAGGAGCAGTCCCGCCGCCGGGATGAGCCGTTTCAATGCCATGGGCTTGTTGATATTGATCACCCCTTGGTGTCTTTAGCCATAGATGACTACGTTGGGCCATCGGGTAGCCGCGGGCCTTGATCGACATCAAATCTCAGCCTACTGGTACAGCCGCGCCTAAGTAACGGAAACAACCCAGGCGCTTTTGGAGTGCCGAGCACACGCAGAACCGCACAGCCCGAGGGCTGTACTCCAAGCGGCTGGGCGGCGTGGGAGCGCCGGCCAGGCATCCCCTCGCTGGACGCGATAACAAGCAAGCAAAACCTCCTCCGCGCGCCCTGCGGTCCTCGGCGCCCCCTGCGTTCCTCAAAGGCGTTGTTTCCGCTATTTGAGCGCAGGCGTACTAGGTTCAGTCATCCGCGGTGGACAGATAGGCGAGCACGTCGCGCAGTTCCTCTTGGCTGAACTCCGCGAGCAGGCGGTATTCGGGGTCCTCCGGGTCATGTATGCGCACGCCCCGGATGTATTTGTCGATTTGCCGCCAGAGGTAATTGGTGTATTGCCCCGCGAGCTGGGGTACGGCCTGTTCGTTGTCGCCCCAGCCCTCGCCGCCGTGGCAGGAGGCGCACTCCTTGGCATAGATCGCCTTCCCAGCCTCTACGTCGCCCGGCGCGCGGGGGATCTGCATCAGCCGTTCCGCCTGGCGCAGGCGCTCGAAGGCGTTGAAGTCGGGGGCTTCGGGGTCGGCGGGCGGCAGCTTGGTAGGAAGCTTGATACGGGATAGAAAGGCGGAGATGTCCGCGATGTCCGGATCGGGCATCTGCCGGTGATCCACGTATTGCAGCATCGCCAAGTTCGGGCGTTCACGCGCGCGGAAGAGCCGCAACTGACGGGCTATAAACTCCGCCGGCATGCCGGCGAGACGGGGGTACTCCCCCTGTTTCCCGCCCTGGCCTTCGAGGCCGTGGCAGCCGGCGCAGAGTTCGTTGATATCTTCGCCGTTTTGCAGATCGATCGCCGGGCTTTGGTCCGCCGACGCTGCGGATGAAAAGAACAGCGCGAGGGCGAAAATAAAATGCAGTTTCGGGTTGTTTACGGTCATGGCCCTGAGTAGAGCACAGTCCCGCTGACGGGCGATTTGATGCGCGTCAAAACCGTCCCTTGGCGGATTCGAAACAGGGCATTTCGATGGGCTCTTCGGGCTCCAGCCCCACCACGGACTCCAAATGGGCCAGTTCTCGCAGGCGCGCGGGCTCCAGCACCTTGACCTTGTGGGCATGCACCTCGATCACCTGGTCGTGCGTAAGGTTTTTGCAAATCCGCGAGAAGGTCTCCGGCTTCATCGAAAGACGGCAGGCGATCACCCCCTTGGGGGCGTCCAGGGCGAAGGTGTCGCGGCCCTTCTCCTCAAAGCGCCGCAGCAGCATGGAGCAGACCCGGGTGGTGGCGCTTTGCAGGGTGAGGTCGTCAATCTCCTTGATGAGCCCCCGCAGGCGTTGGCACATGGTGGCCATCACCCGAAAGCAGCTGTCCGGGGATTCGCGCAACAAGGCCATGAAGCGCCGATTATCAAAGGAAATGACCTGCGAGTGACCGAGGGCCGAGGCGCTCACCGGATACAAGGGGGCGGCCATGAACATCAAGGCCTCGGCGAAGGTGTTGCCCGGCCGCACGATGTCGATGATCTTTTCGTCCCCGCCCGCTGACAGCCGGGCCAGTTTGATCTGCCCGAACGTGACCAGAAAGAAGCGTTCCGCGCGGTCCCCGCATTCGAACAGCGGGTCGCCGTCGTCCAGGCGGATGGTCTGGCTGGTTTCGGTCATCCGTTCCAGTTGGTCTTTTTCCAAGGCGGAAAACAGATAGGCTTGGCGAACATTGGTCATACGACACACCCCGTTTGTCGATTAAGCGAACTGAAATCGCCCGAAGCTGCGGGCCGCAGGAAGGCCAGCTCGTCCCCCGGTTCCCGATCGTCTTTCTGTGCTACTTTCTGTGGTTTCTAACGTGAAGTCAATAGCCTAGATTGCAGCATCCGGGCCTGAAATGCGACCTCAATCGTCGCGTCCCTTGATCGAGATCAAGGAGGGAGCGGCTGGCCGACGATTTACTGAGAAAGGCGAATCCAACACCGGGGAGAGCCACGTAAGGGGATAGGCATTCACCAAGGAAATGGCCCGCAACATCTTTTACGGCGGGACCGTGTTTTTCTTTCTGCTGTTTTTGGCCCTGACCTTCGACACCCGCCTAGCGCTGCCCGACCGCGACCGGCGGGAGCTTTTGGACCCGGAGACGGACCTGGGTCAGCAAATCGCGCTGGGCAAAAAGGTGTGGGAAGACAACAACTGCGTAGGCTGCCACTCGCTGCTGGGCGAGGGGGCCTACTTCGCCCCGGAGCTGGGCAACGTCTACACCCGCTACAACAACAGCACCGACGGCATCATCGGCTTCATCAAGAGCCGGCCTAAGGACGGCGTCCCCGGGCGCCGCAGCATGCCTCAGTTCAACCTCAGCGACGAAGAACTCGAAGGCGTGGCGCAATTTCTCAAATACGCCTCCCAAATCGACGCAGCCGGCTGGCCGCCCAACATCGAGGGCTGATTTGCGGTTTCCGCGCATGGCCGCATCCGCCACAGAACGCAGAGGCACAGAGAACACACAGCAAAGCGCTTTTGCGCCTGAACGAGAGCGCGGGGTATTCTGAGTGCGGGGGCCCTGGGATAGGCGGGGCTAACGCACCCGGCGAATCACCCCGCGGGTGCGTTAGGCGCGCCAACCACGAAACCCGAATCCAACCCCCGCATTGCCGCGCGCCGTAACGCACCATCCCCGGGTAAGCGCTGAGCGCTTTAATGAAATAACGCAAAGGTCGCCAAGGGGGCGCAAAGGGCGCCAAAGCGAAATAAGACCCCGAGAACCCGCGGAGCAAAGATTCGTGTCTATTCGTGTCTATTCGTGTCTATTCGTGTCTATTCGCGGTTCCTCTCCTTAAACACGAGTGCCATCCGTTGCAGTCCGTCCCCATCCCGGCGCCGACCCCAACGTCGGCCGCACCCTGGCGTCTCGGTTCCTTTGATCTCCATCAAGGCCGCTGGCGACCGCCTGCCCTATAGTAGTCCGCAATCCAAGCGGCGTCTGTGCGGCCTAGCCGCCTGACGCGCCCATCGGGAGCCGTTTCGGGTCCTTCAAGACCTCCAGGGTTGTGGTAATGCAGTCGGTTGAAACCAGCGAAAGACCCGCTTATCCGCCGGGTGATTTGGCGATTTGGATCTTTATCCTCGCCGAGCTTGCGGTGTTCGGGGCCTTTTTCGGGGCCTATGCCTTCACCCGCATGAATAACCCCGAGCTGTTCGACCACTATCAGCAGACGCTGAATCAGACCGCGGCCCTGCTGAACACCTTGGCGCTAATCACCAGCAGCTATTTCGTGGTGCGCGCGGTGGCCAGTATTCGGGAGGATCGGGCCGATCTCTGCGTGCGCTGGCTGGGCGGCGCGCTGGCCATGGGCGCGCTTTTCCTGGTGATTAAGTCGGCGGAGTACGCCCATCACTTCGGCGAGGGGGTGCGACTCAGCAGTAATACCTTTTACATGTTCTACCTCTCGCTGACCTTTTTCCACTTTATGCATGTAATCATGGGCCTGGTGATCCTGTCCGCGGTGCTGCTGAAGGCCCGCCGAGGCGGCTATAGCGCGGCGGAGCATACGGGGGTGGAGACCGGCGCCTCCTATTGGCACATGGTGGATCTGGTTTGGCTCATCCTGTTTCCGCTGGTCTATGTGATGAAATAGGAGGGGGCGTGGACGAACAACAGAAACCAAGGGGTCTTCGCCCCTGCACCAAGGTCTGGCTGGCCCTGATGGGCATCACCCTGATCACTTACGGGGTCGGTCGCCTCGGTCTGGATGGGGTGGAAACGTCCCTTCTAGTGCTCGGCCTCGCCCTGGTGAAGGGGCAACTGGTGGGGGATTGGTTTATGGGGCTGGGCCGAGTGCGGGGCCTGTGGCGCTGGCCGGTAACCCTGTGGCTGTTCGTCCCCGGCTCCCTGATCGCCCTGGCCTTTCTATTGACGGAGTAACCGATGACCCGCAACGCCGAAAGCAAGGTGTCCCGGCTGAATGCCGAATTGAACGACGCCCCCTTTTACATTCCCCAGCGCCGCGAGGTGGAGCTGTTCGAGTACGCCTACCACCACCGCCTGCCGGTGCTGATTAAAGGCCCCACAGGCTGCGGCAAGACGCGCTTCATTAACTACATGGCGCACCGGCTCGGGCGCACGCTGCACACCGTCTCCTGTCACGACGACCTCAGCGCCTCGGACCTGGTGGGGCGGCACCTGATCGGCGATGGCGGCACCTTTTGGTCCGACGGCCCGCTGACCCGGGCGGTGCGCGAGGGGGCCATTTGCTACCTCGACGAGGTGGTGGAGGCGCGCAAGGACACCACAGTGGTGCTGCATCCGCTCACCGACGACCGGCGCATCCTGCCCCTGGAGCGCACTGGCGAAACCCTAAAGGCCCCGGATGGGTTCATGCTGGTGGTCTCTTATAACCCAGGCTACCAAAACCTGCTCAAGGGCATGAAGCCGAGCACCCGCCAACGCTTCGTGGCGGTGCGCTTTGAGTTCCCGGACCCGCAACTGGAGCGCGATGTGCTGCTGGGCGAGACGGAAATCGACGCCGCAACCGCGGAGCGTCTGGTGGGGCTGGCCAACGCCCTGCGCGCGTTGGAGGACCATGACCTGGAGGAGGGCGCCTCCACCCGGCTGCTGGTCTACGCCGCCACCCTGATCCATGGCGGCTACGGCGCGGTGGACGCCTGCCGCGCCGCCTTGGTGGAACCCCTTACCGACGATTTGGAGACCGCTGCGGCCTTAATGGAGGTGGTGTACGCCACCTTTGGTGACTGAGCCGCCTGGGCCGGGATCGACCAATCGCCCCGCGGGATGCGTCGCCGCACCTCGCGGACCCCCCGGTCTCGGGGCTTGCTGCGGGCGTTCATCGGCGCCGCCTCAGGGCGCCAAATCGCGCTTCTTCTCGGCGTACTCCTGCTGATCAATCTCGCCTTTGGCGTAGCGTTCTTCGAGGATCTCCAGGGCGCTTCTGCGCTTGCCGGGGGACTCGCCGCCGCCCGCGAAGCCTTTGATCGCCCAGACGACCCCGATGATCACCAGGATCCAGAACAGCCACACGAACGGCCCTCCGAAGCCGAATCCGTAACCCATTCCATCGTGCATCATAAATCACCTCGTTGGTGCAGTTGCGCATAAGCTACAAAAACAGAAGGGTTGCGACGCGCGAAACGCCGGGCTGTCCATTCACCATAGCCCCCTCCCTGTCTGTTTTCGGCGGGGGAGGGGACCCTTCGTTTAACGAACGGGGATGCGTTGTTTATCATCCTCCCCCTGCTTGCCCTGATCCACTAACTGTTGGAGCAGGGATTCGATGTTCGCCATGCGCTCTTCCATGGCCTGCTGGTGCTTCTGCATCATTTCACGGCGCTCCTTGCGCATTTGCATCCCGGGCATCCCGCCTGGGTTATTCGAGGCGGATGCACCGGCCTCGTCCCCGGACATCGGCGCCCCGGGCTGGCCGCCCATCATCGGCATTCGGCTCGGGTGGGGCATCATGGGCATGCCGGGGCCGTACCCCGGATAGGGACCCATGGGCATGTGACCTGGATAGCCCCGCATCGGCATCTGGCCGCGGTTGCCCATCATGGGCCTGCCTTGCGGGGCAGCGGCCCGGGAGGAGTCGTTGCCTGCCTGTGCATTATCGGTTTGGGTCGTTGCAGCGGGGTTGGCTTGGCCCTCTTCCGCGCTGGGCGCCTCTTGGGCCCAGGCCGAAAACGAGATTAAGGCGGTGAATGCGGTGCAGGCGAGGGTTTGTGTGATCTTCATGGTGTTCTCCTGGTTGCGGTTTCGAAAAACAGGCCAGCGGGACGCCGCCCAAGCGCCGCTGAGTCCGATGGTCGGGGATTCAGACTGCTTGGGGCCGGCCGCCGGCATGCAATAAGCCTGGCTGACTTCCCCTTAATAATGGTGATGGATAGGCGCTCGGACAAGGGGGCCGGGCCTGAGGTTCTTGGTCCTCGTCAGCCAGCCGCAGTTGCTGGGTGTGCGCCCCGGGGGGGCGAGGCCCTGCGCAGCCGAAGAACATGCACCGCCCGCGGGCTGTACTTGTACTGAGGCTTCACCGGTTGTGCTTGGCTCGGCAGCGGCGCTGGAGCCTGGGGGCGAGGGAGATTCCTCTGCGCCCTCTGCGTTCCTGAGAAACGTTGTTTGCGTTATTTGTGCGCAGCCGTACTAGCTGCAAAAAGCGCGTCGCCAAGCGCTCGCGGCGACTGCCTCACTGGGATCCAAACCGGAAATACTGAAAGTGCTGGGTCTTGCCCGCTGGTGTGCGATGGGCCTCGGCGCGGCTCTCCTGGAGCGCGAAGCCGTCGCCTAAAACGGCGCTGATTTTTTTTGCATCATAGCGCTCCACCGGCAGGCCGCTGCACTGCTCTGGCCCATCCGCTGCAAAGGTCGCGATGATGACTTGGCCGCCCGGCAACAGGGATTGGCGCAAATTGGCCAAATAGCGTTGCCGATCCGCGGGGGCGGTCAGAAAATGGAACACCGCCCGGTCGTGCCACAGGGCATAGCGCCGGCCGCTGGAGAAGTCCGTCGCATCCGCCTCCAGCCAGGTGATTCGCTGGGCGCGCTCGCCCAGTCGCCTTTGGGCGTGGGCCAGCGCCGTGGATGCGATATCCAGCACCGTGAGATCCATGTAGCCCGCGCCGAGCAGCAGCCCCGCCAAGCGGGACGCGCCGCCGCCGATGTCGATGATCGGCTGGCCCTTGCCGATTCCGGCGGCCTGAATCAGCTCCAGGGAATACCCCGGGTGCTCCTGATACCAGCTCACCGAGTCTGGCGCCTTGTCGCGATAGATCCCTTCCCAATGCGGTTTGTCGCCCATCGTTCACGTCTCCTCGTTAGGGGGTGATGGGCGCGCCTATGCGGATGGCGCTAGGGCCTGTTTCAGATCGGCGATCAGGTCCGCCGGGTCTTCCAGGCCGATGGAGAGCCGCAACAGGCCGTCGCTGATGCCGCGACGGGCGCGCTCCTCCGGGGCCAGGCCGTAGTGGGTGGTGGTGCAGGGCTGGGTGACCAGGCTTTCCACGCCGCCAAGGCTGGGGGCGAGGGCGAACAGGCGCAGCCGGTCGGCCGCGGCAGTGGCGGCCGCGCCGCCGCCGGCGATTTCAATGCTCAGCATGCCGCCGAAGCCGGACATCTGCCGCCGGGCGAGGTCCGCGCCGCGGAAGCCCGGCAGGCCGGGGTAGAGCACCCGCTCCACCTGCGGGTGGTCGTGCATGGCCTCGGCCACCGCTTGGGCGCTGGCGTTTTGCTGCCGCACCCGAATGGGCAGGGTGCGGATGCTGCGCGCGAGCAGTGCGGCCGTTTCCGGGGCGGGGGCCTGACCGAGGTTTTTGCGCCAACCCCAGATGGGGCCGAGCAGCTCCTTGGCCCCCATGATCGCCCCCGCCGTCAGGTCCGAATGGCCGCCGAGGTATTTGGTGCAGGAGTGAACGGCGAAATCCGCGCCCAGCGCCAGCGGCTGCTGGTTGACCGGCGAGGCGAAGGTGTTGTCCACCGCCACCAGGGCCCCGTGGCGATGGGCCAGCTCGCTGATGGCGCGGATATCGAACAGCTCCAGCGCCGGATTGGTGGGGGTCTCGAAAAACACCAGGCCGATGCCTTGGCGCAACAGGGTCTCCAGTTGGTCCAGTTCGTCGCCCAGTAATAAATGGGTAGGGATGCCCAGCAGGGGCAGTTGATCCCGCAGCAGCTCCAGGGTGCCGCCGTAGGCATCGCCCAGGCAGGCAATGCCTTTGCGGCCATGGGCCATGAACAGCGCCGACTCCGCCGCCATGCCGGAGCAGAAGGACCAGGCCGCCTCCGCGCCTTCCAGTGCGGCCAGCTTTTCCTCCAACGACAGCAGGGTGGGGTTGAGCCCGTAACGGGTGTATAGCGGTTTGACGGTGCGCCCCGCCACCACGTCGAGCACCGCCTGGGTGTTGGGGAACTTAAAGGTGGTGGCCGTGTAGACGGGCGTGTGGGGTGAGCCGTTGGGGTCGTCGATCTCGCCGGCATGCACGCACTGGGTGGAAAGGTGGTCGGTCATCGGTTGGTCTCCTGGCAGGGTGGCGGTTTAGTCGGCGGTTTTTAAGGCCCGCACTTGTCGCAGCAGTTCGGGGTCGTCCCACTCGCGGCCGCCGATGGCGCGGTAGACGATGCGCCCCTGGCCATCGAGCACGAAGGTGGTGGGCAGTCCCTTTACCGGCCAATGCTCCAGTACAGCGGAGTCTTGGTCGAAGAGGATCGGAAACTCCACCGGGTAATCGGCGAGAAATAAAAACACCCGGTCCAGGTCTTCGCCGACATTGATGGCGAGCAATTCAATGCCATCCGGGGCCAGTTGCTCCCGGGCGCGCTGCATGGAGGGCATTTCCTCACGGCACGGCGGACACCAGGTGGCCCAGAAGTTCACGATTAGCGGTTTGCCCGCATAGTCCTGCAAGCGGTGGGTTGCGTCGTCCATATCTTGCAGCGTAAAGCCGGGCGCCGGGGGCGGATCCGACAGCGGGGTCAGCCGTTGGTCCGGGTCCGCCGCCAGCGCCGCCCCGGCGCACCCCATCAATAAGCTCCAAAGCAAGATCTTCATTCGTCATCTCCAGTGGCTCGGGAGGCCTTTGCGGCATCGGCGTTGCGGGCGCAGATCAGGCCTTCAATGACCCCCTCTTGGCGCTCCGCCCCGGCCTGCCAGGTGAAGTGCAGGTCCGCCCGGTCGCCGGGCGCGGCCGGGTAGAGTAGCATCCCCATATTCCAGTCGCCCGGGGCGAAGGTCTGGGTCTCGGGGAATAGCGCCCACTCGAAGGCGATGCGCGCCCCTTGGGGGCTTGCGCGCGCCTCCCAGCTCGCCTGCCAGGCGGCGCGGGTGCGAAAGGGGCGTGTTTCGCCGCGGGTCCGGACCCGCCAATTCGCTAGGTCAACATCGACGGCCTGGTCGCCTTGATTGCGGAATACCGTTTGAAATACGCACTGGGCGGCGATGCGGTCGCTATCCGCCGAATCGAAGCCGCGCCCCAGAAAGAAGGCCCGGGTCTGGTCGGGGATGCGCTGAATCTGTTGCAGCTCCAGCCCCTGCCCCGTCCATTCCCAGGCCTTCAGCCCGCTTTGCGGGTCCGTGAATTGGCGCGCCTCGCCCGCGCTCAACGTGAACGAGGCCGCGCACAGTAGCCAAAGCGGCTTCATTTCGCCGCTTGCGCCGCCTTGTAGGCGTCGAAGCCGTCGTACAGGATCTTGACGTTGTCGAAGCCGTCCAGGCGCAGCGCCAAGGCCGCCTGCGATGCCAGCGAGCCGCTGTTGCAGTAGGCGAGGATGGGCTGGTCGCGGGGCAGTTCATCCCTGCGGGCGAACACCTGCCGCCACTCGATGTTGTGCGCCCCGGGGATATGTTCCGCCTCGTATTGCGCCGCTTCGCGCACGTCGAGGATATGGAAATTGGCGTAATCGTCCGCTGGAATCTGCTCCACCGTGATCTGGCCCGAGCCGTACTCGGAAAAATCGAAATACTCCGCCAGCGCGTCCGCCGCCGCCGGGTCCATTTCCGCATGCAGGGGCGCGGCCAGCACGCACAGCGCCAGAGTCAAGGTCAAGGGAAGGATTTTTTTCATGGTTCCGGATTCCTGTATTACCGTGGATATACCGAGGAGTGGCAGTCCTTGGCGGACTGCCGCTCTTGGTGTGGATTCATTTCCCGGGGTGGCGGACCACTCCATGCCCGTTCGGTTTTCTTGGGGGAGCATCTCCGCGGCCCGACGGCGCCGCCGACCGCCGTGACGCGCTCAAAAGGTCAGCACACGGTCGCTGGCGTCAATCAGCTCGTAGAGGTCTTGCATGGTAGAGATTGGGCAGGTCTCCGAGCCGCCCTGATCACGCACCTTCAGACAGGTTCCGCAGGCGAGCAGCTCGCCGCCGGCATCGACAAAGGCGCGCAGCTGCGCCGGCACATCGAACGGTTCCGCACCCAGACGCTCCGCCTCCACGCCCCTGCCGAGCAGAAAGGCGCGCACCTGGTCACCCTTCTTGCAAGCGAATACGCCGAAGCGCAAGGCGTTCCAGACGGTTTCCGCATCATTGCTGTAAATCACCAAACCAAGCTTCATTCGCCGACCTCCCGGGCATGGCTCCCAGACTATATTAATCAATCGAATTATTGAATGATAGAGCCTCCACGAGCCCCGGTCAACACCCGCGCGAGCGGAATCCGAGCCCGGCGGGAGAGACCGCCGTCGGCGCGCGCGCCGGGGGACGGGGAAGGCTGTTCGCGGTTACAAATCGCTCCTACGGAAACCTCCACCGAGGAGTGGCAGTCCTTGAAGGACTGCCACTC
This sequence comes from Gammaproteobacteria bacterium, assembly GCA_011389885.1. Classification (GTDB taxonomy): domain Bacteria; phylum Pseudomonadota; class Gammaproteobacteria; order Chromatiales; family Chromatiaceae; genus JABBTK01. The sequence goes on from JAABTK010000008.1 coordinate 72,659, forward strand.
CTTGGGCTGATGCATCTCCCAGGGTGGTGCGACCGCTCCGTAACCGTCAGCCGGGTCGCTTTCAGGCGCCGCCCGACTGAAGGCTCCACCGCCGACGTTTCCGCGCCTTCGGCGTGACGGTCTCAGACCTTCGAAAGCCCCTCCACGGGCAGGCCGCTCAGGCGCCACTCGGGCAGGCCGCCGTCGAGACGCCGCGCCCGAATGCCCTTGGCGCGCAGGCGGGACACGGCGTCATAGGCCAACACGCAATGGGGGCCGCGGCAGTAGGCCACCACTTCCCCGCCTTGGTTGAGGCTGTCCAGATGCCGCTCCAGCTCGGCCAGGGGAATGTTCACCGCCCCCGGCAGATGGCCGGCGGCGTATTCCTCGGGGGGGCGCACGTCGAGCACCGTCACCAGACCATCCCGCAGGCGCTCCAGCAACTCGCCGGCGGGCAAGGGCTCCAGCCGGTCCTTGACCGAAAGGTAATCCCCCACCAGGCGGTCGATTTCGCTCAAGTGGCGCTCCGCCACCGCGCGCAGGGCGGCGAACAGCTCCAGTACATCGTTGTCGCTGACGCGATAAAGAACCTTTTGCCCCTGCTTGCGATTACTCACCAAACCCGCCTGCTTGAGCTGCTGCAAATGCTGGGAGGTGTTGGCCACGCTCAGGCCCGAGACCTCCGCCAACGACTCCACGCCGCGCTCGCCCTGGGCCAGGAACTCCAGCAATTCCAAACGATGCCCGTTGCCCATGGCCTTGGCCACACGGGCGAATTGGGCGAAAAGGTCCTGCTTGAATGTATTTTCGCTCATGCGCCGCTCTTTCCAGTCTTCAATTGAAGGAAGAATATGGCCTTCCATTATACCCCAACAATCCGATCTTATGGCCGATATCCCTCCTTCTCCCCCAGGCGCAACCGCAGGGTGGCTTCATCCAGGCCGGTTGCCGCCGCGATCCGTGCCATTTCCATCCCCATGGCATGCAGCTGCCTCGCCACCTCCAGCTTGCCTTCCAGCTTGCCTTCCTCCTTGGCGGTATCCAATGCCGCTTTAGAACCCCAGTAGTCGAGCAGGTTCTGTTCGTAGGCGCGGTGCTGTTGGGGGGTCAGGCTGGCCAGTTCGGCGATGCGAAAGGCCTTTTCGAAGATGGGTTCTTTGAGAATGGCGGGGATTTGGTCCATGTCTTCCAGGTGCTTGAGAAAATAGCACCATTTGTCAAAGCGGCTTTCCAGCTCGTCCTCGGTTTTGTTGAACAGCGGCATTTGCAGAAAACGAAAGTGGAGTTTGTCAAAGAAGAGATCACCGTATTGATCGCGCAGGGCCACGTCGCGGCGAAAGCGGCGGGCCTCTTCCTGTTCATCGTATTCAAAGTCGAGAATGGCGATGAAGTAGATAGGGGTGAGACGAAAATCCCATTCACCCCGCTGGGCCTGCTCGCGAATCGGAAAGGTGGTGTAAAACAGCGCCCGGTCCTTGAAGTAGCGCAGGCGGGCCTTCTGCATCTCGACGATAAAGCGCTCGCCGCTGTGGCTGATGCAATGAAGGTCGAAGATCGCCCGTCGCTCCATGGGCTGATCGGGCAGCTGCTCGGCGTTGGTCAGGGTCAGGCTGGCGATCTGGTGCTGGGAAGGCAGGAGTTGGTTCAGAAAATCGGTGAGGAGGTCACGGCTGGCCTCTTCGCCAAACAGCTTCTTGAAGCCAAAGTCGGTGTAAGGATTGAGGTAGCGGGGCATGGAGCGGCTCCTGACATTGGGTGATGGGGATTATAGCCCATAACCGAGCCCCTTTCTCCGCGTGCTCTGCGTTAAGCACCTGCCTGGGGTCGATGGTTTTCGGTGCCTGTGCGCAACCGTGCTTGCTGCCAGGCACGGATCAATTGCTCGGCGGCCGCGTCGATCATCGCGGCGTCGGTCATCGCGCCCAGGGATAGCCGCACCGCGCCGCGGGCGCGGGGGGCGTCGAGTCCCATGGCCGCTAGTACGCCGCTGACGGCGTCGCCCTCCTCGTGGCAAGCGGAGCCCACCGAGGCGGCGATGCCGGGGGCGGCGGTGAGCAGGTCATGGCCGCTGACTACCGGAAAGGAGAGGTTCAGGGTGTTGGGCAGGCGTTGTTCAAGCGGGCCGTTGAGACGCAGGCCGGGCGCCGCCGCCGCCAAGGCCCGGTGCAGGCGGTCGCGCAGCTCGCTCAGGCGCGGCCCCATTTGCGGCAGCCGCTCCCGGGCCAGGCGGGCGGCGGCGCCGATGGCGGCGATATGGGGGACGTTTTCCGTGCCGGGGCGCAGCCCCCGCTCCTGACCCGCCGCGCCGACCAGCACGGGGGCCAGCGGGGTGTCGCGGCGCACGTAGAGGGCGCCGACGCCCTTGGGGGCGTAGAACTTATGGCCGGCGAGGGTGAGCAGATCGACGCCCAACTCGTCCACGTCCACCGGGATCTTGCCGGCGGCCTGGGCGGCGTCGGTGTGGAACAGCACGCCAGCGGCGCGGGCGATGTCCGCCAGCGCCCGCACGGGCTGAATGGCGCCCACTTCGTTATTCGCGAGCATGACCGAAACCAGCACGGTATCGGGCCGCAGGGCGTCGCGCAGGGCTTGCGGTTCCACCAGGCCGGCGGCGTCCGTCGGCAGCAGGCTCACCGCCCAGCCGTCGGCGCGCAGCCGCTCGGCGGGGGCGACCACCGAGGGGTGTTCCACCGCCGAGATGATCAGGTGCCGCCCCTGCCCCCGCAGCGCCCGCGCCACGCCGCGCAAGGCGATGTTGTTGGCTTCGCTGGCGCAGCCGGTGAAGATGATCTCCTCGGGTTGCGCGCCCAGCAACGCCGCCGTATCGGCGCGGGCCTGGGCCACCACGGCGGCGGCGCGACGGCCATAGGGATGCGACGAGGAGGGGTTGCCGAAGTGCCGCTCCAGGCAAGGGCGCATGGCCGCGATCACCTCGGGGGCCAGGGGCGTGGTGGCGTTGTAGTCGAGGTAGATGGGCTCGTCCGTTCCGGCGGCCTGGGTTTGGGGGTTAATCACAGTCGCCTCCATCGTCGTAGTCTTCGGGGTCTTCCGCAAAGGCCTTGTCCACCACCTCGATGCGCAGTGAGCGTCCGGCCTCTTCCAGGGTCAGATCCCGTTGCCACACCGGCGCATGGTTTGGGGTGAAGACGCCGATGTCATAGCGCCCGGGGGCCAGGTCGAAGCGGAAACCGCCGCGGGCACCGGTCAAGCGTCGATCGAGCACCGCGCTGGTTTCGCCATCGACCACCAGGACCTCCGCCTCGGATATGGGCTCGCCTTGCTCCGCCACCACGCCGTCGAGGCTGGCGGCCAGCGCGGGCGCCGCGCCCAGCGCCAGGCAGGCGACGAGGAGCAACCGAAGCCGGGAGGCGGCTTCAGGCGGCGGGGTTTGCACCGGGGTTGGTGCGGGGGGTTGCATGGCTTTCATCATCGTTTCCTCGCGGGCGGATGTGG
>JAABTK010000090.1 GCA_011389885.1 Gammaproteobacteria bacterium
AGGCGCTGATGATTGGGCTGATGACGACGCCTGAGCATGATCCGAGCGGGGGGTTTGAGGTGTCGGTGGAAAGCGAGCTTGAGGAGATTATCCCGATGGAGCGCAAAGATGCACTTGCGATGTGGCAGAGTTGCGGGCTCATGAGCGGGAATACGTTGAATCGAGGGGTGTTTCAACAGCGAGTACAAGCGCTCTCTGGAGACCGGTCTCCAGGGGTGGCTGATTAAAGGGGATTTTTTTCCTTGCTTCCAAGGGGCGCAGGGGGAGAAAACCCCGGCGCACAGCGCCGGCCCCGGCAACCCACCCCAGTCCCGCCTCCCCACCCTCGTCTCCACGCGGCGCGTGGGGACGAGGGCGTAGGGCGCTGCGCGCTGGGGCTGCGTGTCCGCGCGGCGCGTGGGGATGAGGACGATGATGGGCGGGGCGGCTTGATGGGGTTCCTAAGCGGTGCGCGACGGCAGGGCGCAGCGCGCCCGAGCTGCGTCCCCACGCTGCGCGTGGGGACGAGGGTATAGGGCGCGGCGCGCCGGGGCTACGCCTCCACGCGGCGCGTGGGGACGAGGGTATAGGGCGCGGCGCGTGGGGACGAGGGTAATCTTCGCCATGCCGGTAAGCCCGAACGGCGCTGCGATCCCGCCAGCGCCAAGGCCCGAGAGCTGATCACCCTGGTGTCGCTGCTCTCGGCGCTTCGCTGGTGGCCCTGCTCAAAATCCCGACGGCATCCGTGCGGCGCTCCGGGCTGGAATGCGCACAGCTCGCGACAATGAGCGCTCTCGGCTGGGACGAAAACATAACATCGACGGCGCGGGTTTGTTTTTTCGTGCGCACCTGCTTGGCTGGAAACGAAAGCTAAACCTTGGCACTGCGGGTTTGTTTTTTCGCGGGCTAGTGGTGACCTGGTGGCGACCGCCAGCGCATCCGCCGAGTTTTTGACCTGGATCAATTCCCGCCCTGATAACGAGACATGAGCACCGGCCCCGCCGAGTCGCGAGGCCCCGGCCAAGTGGTGCGTATAGTGGTGCGTATTTCCGCCAGAAACGAAAAAGGGCCTACAGCGATTTGCCGTAAGCCCTTGTTTTATATGGCGCGCCCGGAAGGATTCGAACCTCCGACCACCTGGTTCGTAGCCAGGTACTCTATCCAACTGAGCTACGGGCGCTGTGTGTGAAGGCGCGTATTTTAGGTTTTCGCGCCGCCGCTGTCAAGCGGTTGTATGGCGGAGAGAGAGGGATTCGAACCCTCGATGGAGCTATTAACCCCATACTCCCTTAGCAGGGGAGCGCCTTCAGCCGCTCGGCCATCTCTCCGTAAACTGAGAAGGGCGGCTTTCGCCGCCCTTTATACTACCACAGGTTCGGGGCTGAGTATTACTCCTCGTCGCCCAGATCCTGCTGTTGCGCTTGCTCGCGTTTAATCCGCTCGTAAATCTCTTCACGATGGACTGCGATATCGCGCGGGGCATTGACGCCGATACGGACTTGATTGCCCTTTACGCCAAGCACCGTCACGGTGACATCGTCACCGATCATCAGGGTTTCGCCAACACGGCGAGTCAGAATCAACATCGTCCAATCTCCCTGTTCGTTTTCCGATCGCGGCGGCCCGTAAAGTCGCGAACGGGGTCGCGCTTTACGCGGCTGCTGCGGCCAACCAAGCCTTTACGCCTTGAACGTCTTTGGGTAAAGGTGTGCCGATATTTTAGCAGAATCTTTTCCGGAATCACAAGAAAAATGGCGATTCCATGACAATTTTCTGTGCGATTTCTTGAGACCCTTGGGACGACCCCTGCGCTAACGGGTGGTTTCGCCGCTGAGCCGTCCGTGTCTCCGAGCATTTGAGCGCTATAGGCTACCCCATGGCGGGTTCGCGATCAAGTCCGAAGGCTTCGTGCAGGGCGCGCACCACGAGTTCGAGGTATTTTTCGGCCACTACGACGGAGATTTTAATCTCGGAGGTGGAGATCATTTGGATATTGACGCCTTCTTTTGCCAGGGCCTCGAACATGGCGGCGGCGATGCCGGCGTGGGAGCGCATGCCCACGCCCACGAGTGAGATTTTGACGATTTTGTCGTCGCCCACGACTTTGCGGGCGCCGACCTTTGCGGCAATTTGGCGCAGGATTTCCAGGGCCTTGGCGTATTCGTTGCGATGCACGGTGAAGGTGAAGTCGGTGGTGTCGTTGTCGCCGACGTTTTGCACGATCATGTCCACTTCGATATTGGCCTGGCCGATGGGGCCGAGGATTTCGAAGGCGATGCCGGGGCGGTCGGGGACGCCCTGAATGGTGAGTTTGGCCTCGTCGCGGTTGAACGCGATCCCGGAAATCATTGCCTCTTCCATCTCGTCGTCCTCGAAAGTGATCAGGGTGCCGCCGCCTTCGGTGAAGCTGGAGAGCACCCGCAGGGGAACATTGTACTTGCCGGCGAATTCCACCGAGCGGATTTGCAGGATCTTGGAGCCTAGGCTGGCCATTTCCAGCATTTCTTCGAAGGTGATGCGATCCAGCCGGCGGGCCTTGGGTTCGACCCTGGGGTCGGTGGTGTAGACGCCGTCCACATCGGTGAAGATCTGGCATTCGTCGGCGTGCAGGGCCGCGGCCATGGCCACCGCGGTGGTGTCGGAGCCGCCGCGGCCGAGGGTGGTGATGTTGCCCTCGGCGTCCACGCCCTGGAAACCGGCCACCACCACCACGCGCCCGGCGTCGAGATCGCTGCGCACCCGGCTGTCGTCGATGTTGAGGATGCGGGCCTTGCTATAGGCGTCGTCGGTGAGGATGCGAATCTGGCTGCCGGTGTAGGAGCGGGCCGGTGCGCCGATCTTTTCCAGCGCGATGGAGAGCAGGGCGATGGTGACTTGCTCGCCGGTGGAGACCAGCACGTCCATCTCGCGGGCGGGGCCGTGGGGGTCGATCTGCGCGGCCATGTCGATCAGGCGGTTGGTCTCGCCGGACATGGCGGACACCACGACCACCACGGAGTCGCCGTTTTCACGGCATTTGCGGATCTTTTCCGCCACCGCTTGAATGCGTTCGACGGTGCCTACGGAGGTGCCGCCGTATTTTTGTACGATGAGAGCCATGGGGCTGGTTTTTCCTCAGGTTGCCGGGGTCGGCTTCCGGTTCAGGGCGCGCAATCTAGCACGTTCGGGGGCGGCTTTCAAAGTTAACCGAGGCGTTCGCTCAGCCAGCCTGCCACGGATTCGAGGGCGCTTGGCAGGCCGCCGGGGTTAGTGCCGCCGGCCTGCGCCATGTCCGGCCGGCCGCCGCCCTTGCCGCCCACCTGTTGGGCGACGAATTTGATTAAGTCCCCGGCCTTGACCCGGTCGGTGAGGTCTTTGGTGACGCCGGCGATTAGATTCGCCTTGCCGTCTTTGGCCGTGCCGAGCACGATAACGCCTGAGCCGAGCTTGTTTTTGAGCTGATCCACGGTGTCGCGCAGGCCCTTGGGGTCGGCGCCTTCGAGGTTGGCGGCGATTAAGGCGACGCCGGCCACCTGCTTGGCCCCGGCGGCGAGGTCGCTGCCGGCGGCGCTGGCGAGTTTGCCCTTGAGCTGTTCCAGTTCCTTTTCGAGCTTGCGACTGCGTTCGAGCACCTGCTTGATCTTTTCGTCGATGTCCTCGCGCCCGGCCTTGACCAGGCCGGCGACCTCCAGCAGCCGCTCTTCTTCGCGCTCCACCCACTCCACCGCGCGCTCGCCGGTTACGGCCTCGATGCGCCGCACCCCGGCCGCCACGCCGCCTTCGTAGACGACCTTGAAGAAGCCGATGTCGCCCGCGGCCTCGACATGGGTGCCGCCGCAAAGCTCCATGGAGAAGTCGCCGATGCGCAGCACCCGCACCTGTTCGTCGTATTTCTCGCCGAACAGGGCCATGGCGCCCGCATGCTTGGCGTCGGCGAGGGACATAATGCGGGTCTCCACCACGCTGTTGACCCGAATTTGGCGGTTGACGATGCGCTCCACCTCCCGGATCTGCTCGCGGGTCATGGGCTCGAAGTGGGAGAAATCGAAGCGCAGCCGCGCCGGATCCACCAGCGAGCCCTTTTGCTGTACATGGCTCCCCAGCACGCCGCGCAAGGCGGCATGCATTAAATGCGTGGCCGAGTGGTTGAGGGCGGTGCGTTCGCGCCGGGCCTGATCCACCTCGGCCTGCACCGTATCGCCCACCGTAAGCACGGATTCGCCGCCGAAGCGCCCGATATGCAGGAACACGCCGCCGGCGTATTTTTGCGTGTCTTCGACCTGGAACACCCCGGTCTCGGTGCGCAGTGCGCCGCTGTCGCCGGCCTGGCCGCCGGATTCGGCGTAGAAGGGGGTGCGATCGAGGATCACGATGCCGGCGGCGCCGTGATTCAGGCTGTCCACCGAGTCGCCGTCTTGCAACAATGCGATCACCGTGGCCTCGGCCTCGGTCTTGCCGTAGCCGACGAATTCGGTGTTGCCTTCGAGGCCGATGGAGAGTTGGCGGCCCGCGGCGAATTGACTGGAGGCGCGCGCCCGCTCCCGCTGTTGCTGCATGGCGTGTTCGAACCCGGCCATATCGACATGCAGGCCGCGCTCGCGGGCGATGTCGGCGGTCAGGTCCACCGGGAAGCCGTAGGTGTCGTAGAGCTTGAACAGCACTGCGCCGGGGATGGTGTCGCCGTGCAGTTCGTCAAAGGCGGCCTCGAGGATTTTCATTCCTTGTTCCAGGGTTTCTGCGAAGCGCTCTTCTTCCAGCCGCAGCACCCGCGCCACCTGGTCCTTTTGTTCCCGCAGCTCGGGGTAAGCTTCGCCCATTTCGAGGTCCAGCGCGGCCACCAGCCGATGAAAGAAGGGTTCCTTGCGGCCCAGCATGTAGCCGTGGCGAATGGCGCGACGAATGATGCGCCGCAGCACATAGCCGCGCCCCTCGTTGGAGGGCAGTACGCCATCGGCCACCAGGAAGGCGCAGGAGCGGATATGGTCCGCGATCACGCGCAGGGATTTGTTCTCCGGGTCGTCGCAGCCGGTGAGCTTGCCGGCGGCGCGGATCAGGTTGGCGAACAGGTCGATTTCGTAGTTGCTATGCACGCCCTGCATCACCGCGGCCAGGCGCTCCAGCCCCATGCCGGTGTCCACCGAGGGCCGCGGCAACGGGGTCATGCGGCCCTGGTCGTCGCGGTTGTATTGCATGAAGACCAGGTTCCAGATCTCGATATAGCGGTCGCCGTCCTCCTCCGGCGTGCCCGGCGGGCCGCCCCAGACTTGCGGGCCGTGATCGTAGAAGATCTCGGAACAGGGGCCGCAGGGACCGGTGTCGCCCATGGACCAGAAATTGTCGCTGTCGTGCTGCTTGCCGCCGGGCTTGTCGCCGATGCGGGTGAAGCGGGCGGGGTCCACGCCCACCTCTTGCAGCCAAATATCCGCCGCCTCGGCATCGTCGGCGTAGACCGTGACCCACAGCTTGTCCGCCGGCAGCCCGAGTTCACGGGTCAGGAACTCCCAGGCGAAGCGGATGGCATCGCGCTTGAAGTAGTCGCCGAAGCTGAAATTCCCCAGCATCTCGAAAAAGGTGTGGTGGCGGGCGGTGTAGCCCACGTTTTCGAGATCGTTGTGCTTGCCGCCGGCGCGCACGCAGCGCTGGGAGCTGACCGCCCGGCTGTAGGGGCGCTTTTCCCGCCCCAGGAACAGGTCCTTGAATTGGACCATGCCGGCATTGGTGAACAGCAACGTGGGGTCGCTCTGCGGCACCAACGGACTGCTGGCGACCTCCTGGTGGGCGTTGCGGGAGAAATAATCGAGAAAGGCTCTGCGGAGTTCTGTGCTTGTCTTCATACGGCGGCGTTTCGGCTTCGAAGGAAGGGGAAATGGTATGCGCAACGGCGGCGGATGTCACTCATTTGAAGATCAGATCTCGCACCAAGTGCTCGGGGAACCCGCGATACTGGAGAAAACGCGCCATTTTGGTGCGGGCGTTGCGGTCCGCGGGCGGTTCCGCACCAAATTTGCGCTCGGCCGCCTGCTGCATGCGGCCGCGCCAAAATGCGTCGTCCCGGGGCAGGTATTCGCGAATCAGCGCCTCGTCGATGCCCCGCTGCCGCAGCTCGGCCAGAATGCGCAGCGGGCCGAAGCCGCGGTTCAGGCGCATTCGGGTATAGGCCTCGGCGAACCGGTCTTCGCTCTGCAAGCCGCGTTCCGCCAAGGCGTCGAGCACCCGCTCCAGCAGTTGCGGATCCTCCGCGGCGAGTTTGCGCCGCAGCTCGAACCGGCTATGCTCGCGGCCCGCCAGGAGCCGCATGGCGGCCTCCTCCAGGCGTCGCAACGCGTCCTGACTCAGAGTTCGGCCTCCACCTGCGACGGATCCGCTGCGGGCTCGGACTCGGACTCGGGCTCGGTCGGTTTCGGCAGCGCGATTTGGCGGATCTTGGCCTCGATCTCGTCCGCCGCCGCGGGGTTGTCCTTGAGGAATTTACGCACGTTCTCCCGGCCCTGGCCGATGCGGTCCTTGCCGTAGCTGTACCAGGCCCCGGCCTTGTCGAGGATATTATGCTTCACCCCCAGTTCGATCAACTCGCCCTCGCGCGAGATGCCCTCGCCGTAGAGGATCTCGAACACCGTCTCACGAAACGGCGGCGCCACCTTGTTCTTCACCACCTTGACCTTGGTTTCGTTGCCAATCACCTCATCGCCCCTTTTGATCGCGCCGATGCGGCGGATATCGAGCCGCATTGAGGCGTAGAACTTGAGGGCGTTGCCGCCGGTGGTGGTCTCGGGGCTGCCGAACATCACGCCGATCTTCATGCGGATTTGGTTAATGAAGACCACCAAGGTGTTGGAGCGTTTGATCGAGCCGGTGAGCTTGCGCAGGGCCTGCGACATCAGCCGCGCCTGCAGGCCCACATGGGAGTCGCCCATTTCGCCCTCGATCTCGGCCTTGGGGGTCAATGCCGCCACCGAGTCCACCACCACCACATCCACCGCGCCCGAGCGCACCAGCATGTCGGTGATCTCCAGCCCCTGTTCGCCGGTGTCGGGCTGCGACACCAGCAGCTCGTCGATGTTTACGCCAAGGTTTTGCGCGTAGACCGGATCCAGCGCATGCTCCGCATCCACGAAGGCCGCGGTGCCGCCGAGCTTCTGCGCCTGGGCCACGATATGCAGCGTGAGGGTGGTCTTGCCGGAGGATTCCGGGCCGTAGATTTCAATCACCCGGCCGCGCGGAACCCCGCCCACGCCGAGGGCGATGTCCAGCGCCAGGGACCCGGTGGGGATCACCTCGATGTTGCGCACCGCGGTGCCGTCGCCCATGCGCATCACCGAACCCTTGCCGAACTGCTTTTCGATCTGGCCCAGCGCCGCGCTCAAGGCCTTCTTTTTGTTGCCGTCCATTATCGGTCCCCTGTATTCGGTTTGCTATTCGGATGAACGCGTGAAAGATGCGTTCGTTCTCTCTATGTTCTTCAGTATCCCACAGGGGGGGGCTCAAATCATGAGCCCGGCGGCCAGGATTTTACCACCCGATACCGTTGGGCCGACTGCGGCTCGCGCACGGACTCCGCCAATACGAACCCCTGCACCGGCCAAACCACCGGTGGCGCCAGCGGGGTTTGCGGCAGGCCTCGGGCCCGACGCGCCAGCGTCAAATGCAGCCGAAAAGGCCGCGCCTCGGGCTCGAATCCGCAGCGGATCAGGCGCTGTTGGAGCTTGCCCGCCAGCGCCGTCAGCGCCGCGGGCGTTTGCCGCGCGCCGGCCCAAATCACCCGCGGCCGCTTCCAATACCCGAGCTGGTCCAAAACCAACTCAAAGCCTTGCCAGTGGATGCCCGCGGCCGCCTGCATCGCACAGGAGGCGGGCTGCGAGCCTGTGGCGCCGAGATACGCCAGGGTCGCATGAAAATCCGCCGGATGCACCCGGCGACCACTGCGGCCTGCGAGCACCGGGGCCGCCTGCGCGCGCAGCGCCTCGCGCACCGCAGGCGGCGGCCACAAGGCGAAAAACAGCCGCCGGTGGTCAGTCAAGCAGCGCCTCCGCGCCCTCCAGCGCGGCCGCTACGGCCTGCCTGCGCACCGCCTCGCGATCGCCGTCGAAGCGCGCCAAGCGCGTGTTCAGGGCGCCGTCCTTGCGCGCCCAGGCCAGCCATACGGTGCCCACCGGCTTGCCCGGAAGGCCGCCGCCGGGGCCTGCGATACCGCTCACCGCCAGGGCCAGATCGGCCCCGGCGAGGCCCAGGGCGCCGCGCGCCATGGCCCGCACCGCGGCCTCGCTCACCGCGCCCTCAGTCTCCAGGATTTGCGGCTCGACCCCCAGCAGCCGGGTTTTGACTGCATTGCTGTAGGTCACTAGGCCAAGATCGAACCAACCGCTGGAGCCCGGCGCATCGGTGATCGCCTTGGCCACCCACCCCCCGGTGCAGGATTCGGCGGTGGTCAGACGCCAACGGCGCGCCAACAGGGCCTTGCCCAGGCGGGCGGCCAGGCCCGCCAGGGCTTCATCTTGGTTTAACAGGGACATAAGACCATCACCAGTATCTCCAACCCGCGCCCTCGATTGCAAACGGCCCGATTCGCTCATACAGCCCCGCATCGGGGGCGAAAACCACCCATCCCAGTCGCCTTCAGCACACAGGGCGCGCGGAGGAACGCGGAGCGCGCAGAGAGGCATTTCGATTTCATGCTCGTCCCCAAGGCCTCGTTGGGAGTGCCTGTCTTGCCAGCCGGTGCTTGGGGACCGGCGGAAACCGTGGGGGCGGATTGCATCCGCGATGACGACCTCTGGTCCGGCGCCAACGCCCGGGACAAGCCGCTAAAGCGGCTGATCGATTACGCCCGCAAACCGCTCCCACAACAGAGGCGGTCGATTGATTCATGGTTTGCGTTGGCTCGACGCAGCCGCACTCGCGGCCGGCTCAGGACTTGATCCCTACGCCCAGACGCAACAGCCGCAGACTGACCCCGGTCAACACGACGATAAATAACAACACGATGCCCAGGGCCACCTCGATGCGGATATCCGACACCCCCAGCAGGCCGTAGCGGAAGGCATTGACCATATACAGCACCGGGTTGATCAGGGACAGGTTTTGCCAAAACCCCGGCAGCATTTCGATGGAATAAAACACCCCGCCCAAATAGGTCAGCGGGGTCAGTACAAAGGTGGGGACAACGGAAATATCATCAAAGGTTCGGGCGTACACCGCGTTAATAAAGCCGCCCAGGGCGAACAGCACCGAGGTGAGCACGAACAGGACGAAGGTCCAAAGCCAGCTATTCACCTGCAGGTCCACGAACAGCAGCGACACCAAAATCACCGCCAGCCCCACGGTGGTCCCGCGGGCCACCCCGCCGCCCACGAACCCGGCCAGGATCACCCAATTGGGGGTCGGCGACACCAGCAGCTCCTCCACATGGCGCTGGAACTTGCTGCTGTAGAAGGACGACACCACATTGGCGTAGGAATTGGTAATTACCGCCATCAGCACCAGCCCGGGGACGATGAAATCGATATAGGCATGGCCCTCCATGGGGCCGATGCGCTGGCCGATCAGCTTGCCGAAGATCACGAAATACAGCGAGGTGGTCACCACCGGCGGCAGCACCGTCTGCACCCAAATGCGCGTAAAGCGCAGCACCTCTTTCACCAGGATGGTGCGAAAGGCGATCCAATAACGCACCCAGCGCTCGCTCATGGGCCCGCCCCCTTGCGTCCGGCCTCCACCATATCGATAAACAACTGCTCCAGCCGATTTTGCTTATTCCGCAGGCTCGCCACCTCGATGCCGTGGCTCGACAGCAGCGCGAACAGGCGGTTCAGACCCTGCCCCTGCTGCACCACCACCTCCAGGGTCGCGGCATCCAAGCGGGTCGCCGTGAACGGGGCCAGCGACGGCAGCTCACCCTCCAAGCGCCGCCCGAGGTTCAGCACAAAGGTCTCGGTATTGAGCCGAAACAGCAGGTCTTCAATCGCCCCCTGCTCCACGATGCGTCCGTGATCGATCACCGCCAGGTTGCGGCACAGGCGCTCGGCCTCCTCCAGGTAATGGGTGGTAAGAATGATCGTGGTCCCCTGGCGATTGATTTCGCGCAAAAATTGCCACATGGAGCGGCGGATTTCGATGTCCACCCCGGCGGTGGGCTCGTCGAGGATCAGCAGCCGGGGCCGATTGGCCAGCGCGCGGGCGATCATTAGGCGCCGCTTCATGCCCCCGGAGAGCTGGCGCGCCATGCCCCGCCGCTTGTCCCACAGGTCCAATTGCTTTAACGCCGTCTCGGTGCGCCGCAGGGCCTCCTTGCGCGGCACGCCGTAGTAGCCGGCCTGATTGGCGACGATCTCCTCCACCGGCTCGAACTGATTGAAATTGAACTCCTGCGGCACCAAGCCCAGGCAACACTTCACGCCCTCGGGGTCCGCGTCCAGATCGTGCCCGAACACCTCCACCCGGCCAGCGCTCTTGTTGACCAACGAACTGATAACGCCGATGACGGTGGACTTGCCGGCGCCATTAGGCCCCAGCAGGGCGAAGAAATCCCCCGCCTCCACCCGCAGGTCGATGCCCTTCAGCGCCTCGAAGCCGCCGCGATAGGTCTTGCGCAGGTCTTCCAGGATCAGCGCGGACACGGGGCCTCCGCGGGTCTCGACGCCGCGAACCGCACCGCCCTCAGCGCCATCGAATCGCGCGCGGCCATCATTCGGCGAAAAACTCTTCAATCACATTGGAGCCCGGCCTGGTGATGGCGTCCAGCACCTGGTCTTTGGTGCGCGGCATGCCGTGCAGACAGAGATAGAAATCGAACAGGTCGCGGTGGTGGCGCTGGTGGCGCTCGGCCCTGACATCCTGCCAGCCGGAGTCAGGCGCCCGTTGAAACACCTTGCGGCTCGGGCTGCCGTAGGCGTAGACCTTGTATTCCAGGGTTTCGCAGCGCATGCCCTCGTAGAAGATGTTCTCGCCGCCGCGCTCGGAGCGAATCACCAGGGTGTAACGCAGCACCTGATCCTCGCCGAGTTCGATTGAGGCGGTGTCGATAAAGTACCGAAAGGGATCCTCGGCCTTGTCCACATCGAACTCCAACAGGTCCTCCGGGCGGGGGAACTCCGGCAGGCCGGCCCGGGATTCCTGCCACTCGAACTCCTCCGCCCGCTCGCGCGTGGCCTGCATGGGATCGACCTCGTCCAGAAACGGGCGCTCTTGCGCCTGAAGCCCGCCCGCCAACCCAACAATAAACAGACCGACGCCCAGCACGCCCCGCATGGTCCGACTCATGGCTCCACCTCCGCTAAATCGCCTTTTTCCTGCAACCAACTGCGCCGATCCGCCGAGCGCTTCTTGGCCAGCAGCATATCCATCAGCCCATGGGTCTCCTCCAGGGCCTCCACCGTCAGCTGCACCAGCCGCCGGGTGTCCGGCAGCATGGTGGTCTCGCGCAGCTGCATCGGGTTCATCTCGCCCAGGCCCTTGAAGCGCTGCACATTGACCTTGCCGCGAATCTTCTCCGCCTGGATGCGGTCCAGCACGCCCTGCTTCTCCGACTCGTCCAGGGCGTAGAATACCTGCTTGCCCACGTCGATTCGATACAACGGCGGCATCGCCACATACACATGGCCCTCGGCCACCAAGCGCGGAAAGTGGCGCAGGAACAGCGCGCACAGCAGGGTCGCGATATGCAGGCCGTCCGAATCCGCATCGGCCAGGATGCAGATCTTGCCGAAGCGCAGCTTGGACAGATCGTCCGAGCCCGGGTCGGCGCCAATGGCCACCGCAATGTCATGCACCTCTTGCGAGCCGAGCACGTCCGCCGGGTCCACCTCCCAGGTGTTGAGGATCTTGCCGCGCAGGGGCATCACCGCCTGAAACTCGCGGTCCCGGGCCTGCTTGGCGGAGCCCCCGGCCGAGTCGCCCTCCACCAGAAAGAGTTCACTGCGCACCGGGTCCGCCGAGCTGCAATCCGCCAGCTTGCCCGGCAGCGCCGGCCCCTGGGTGACCCGCTTGCGCTTCACCTGGCGCCCGGCGCGCAGGCGCGCCTGGGCCGCGTTCAGGGCCAACTCGGCGATGCGCTCGCCGGACTCGGTGTGCTGGTTCAGCCACAGGCTGAAGGCGTCCTTCACCACCCCGGAGACAAAGGCCGCGCACTCGCGCGACGACAGCCGCTCCTTGGTTTGACCGGAGAACTGCGGCTCCAGCAGCTTCACCGACAAGATATAGCTGCACCGATTCCATACATCTTCCGGGGCCAACTTCACCCCCCGCGGCAGCAGGTTGCGAAACTCGCAAAACTCCCGCACCGCCTCCGTAAGGCCGGAGCGCAGGCCGTTGACATGGGTGCCGCCCTGGGCGGTGGGAATTAGATTCACATAGCTCTCGGCCACCGCCTCGCCCTCCTCCGGCAGCCAGCACAGGGCCCAGGCCGCCGCCTCCTTGTCGCCCTTCATCTCCCCCAGGAACGGCTCTTCGGGCAGCAAGGGCGCATCGCCCAGCGCATCCAACAGGTAATCGCGCAGCCCGTCCTCATAGTGCCACTCGCTGGTCTCGCCGGTGCTTTCGTCGGTGAACTTCACATGCAACCCGGGGCACAGCACCGCCTTGGCCCGCAACACATGCAACAGTTGGCGCACCGAGAACTTGGCCGAGTCGAAGTACTTGGGGTCGGGCCGGAAATGCAGCCGGGTGCCGGTGTTGTTCTTGCCCGTCTTGCCCGTCTGCACCAAGTCCGAGACCTTCTCCCCGCCCTCGAACGCCATGTGGTGTTCGCTGCCGTCGCGCTTGACCCAAATATCCAGGCGCCGCGACAGCGCGTTCACCACCGACACCCCCACCCCGTGCAGACCGCCGGAAAACTGGTAGCTCTTGTTGGAGAACTTGCCGCCCGCGTGCAGCTTGGTGAGGATCACCTCCACCCCCGGCAGCCCCTGCTGGGGATGCACGTCCACCGGCATGCCGCGGCCGTCGTCGCGCGCCTCCAGCGAGCCGTCGGCGAACAGGATCACCTCCAAGGTCTTGGCATGGCCGGCAATGGCCTCGTCCACCGAGTTGTCAATCACCTCCTGCGCCAAGTGGTTGGGGCGCGTGGTGTCGGTGTACATACCCGGACGCTTGCGCACCGGCTCCAGGCCGCTGAGGACTTCGATATCGGAGGCTTTGTAACTCATTAGATCTGGCGATGGATTCCCAAGGGCTGCAAACCCGCTATTCTAGCGCCTTCCGCCCGCGGGTTGGAAACCGGAATACGCGCCGCCCCGCCGCCGGCCCCTCTGCGCACGCCGGGCCTGCGCCCAAACGCCGCCCCCGTCAGGCCCTATGCAGCCACCGCCCCAGCGCCGCAAGGGCCTGAACATCCGCCTAGCCCCCCTGCGCTCAAATAACGCAAACAACGCCCTTTAGGAACCCAGAGGGCGCAGAGGACCGCAGAGGGCGCGGAGGATGTTTTTCGCTTGCTTGCGCCTGCCCGGCGCCAAAGCGCCGCCTAGCCGCCTGGAGTAAAGCCCTCGGGCTGTGCGGGTTCTCGGCATGCTCTGCGTGCCGCGGGGGCCTGGGTCGTTTCCGATCCTTAGGCGCGGCTGCGCTAGCACGCCTGCGCCGAAGTTACGGAAACAACGTGGAGGTTGAGGCTTGGCTGGGCTTGGGGGCGTCGCCGCGTAGTGGCGCAGGCGCCTGGTTCATCGCTTGGCGATGATCCATACGGCGTGAACGATGCCGGGGATGTAGCCGAGCAGCGTGAGCAGGATGTTGATCCAGAAATGCTTGCCGATGCCTTCCTGCAGGAAGACGCCGAGCGGCGGCAGTAAGATCGCGATGATGATGCGTAACAGGTCCAATGGCTGTACTCCTGGCGGTTAGGGGATGCCGGCCGGGCGGTGCGCGACCGTTCGCGAACGGTTCGAGAGACGCTGCATCTTAACCCGTTAGGCCCCAAGGTTCTGTGCGGTAGCCCACCCTCGGCCCGCCATCGGCCCCATCGATAGCACGCATCGCCGCTTTGCCAAACCCGCTCGGCATGGAGGGGTTTACGGTTTGCGGCCGGTGCGTCACGCTTGCAAATCCTTACGCAGGGCCTGTTCAAGCTCCTTGGTCGCGGTAATGTCGAGCAGCGTGATTACCACCCCGTCAATCACATTGTCCAGTCGGCGATAGGGCATGATCCGCACGGTAAACCAGCGGCCGTCGGTGGCGGTGACCTGCTTCTCGGAAAATGCCAGGGTGCTCAGGGCGGTCAGGGCATCGTCATTGAGTTGCGGATACCGCAGGGTAGTGGTGAGATCGCTGAGGGGGCGGCCGACATCGCCCTCGCGGAGGCTAATGATCTTGGATGCGCGGTCGGTGAAGCGCCGGAGATTGAGGTTTTGGTCGAGGAACAGAATGGCGATCTCGATGCTGTTGAGCAGGTTCGTCATGTCACTCTGGGCCAGGGCGAGGTCGTCGAGCTTGGCTTGCATTTCCGTGTTGATGGTTTGCAGCTCCTCGTTCATGGACTGCATTTCTTCCTTTGAGGTGGTCAGCTCTTCATTGGTGGACTGCAATTCCTCATTGGTCGATTGCAGCTCCTCATTGGCCGACTGCAACTGCTCTTGAGACGCGCGGTTTTCCTCCCGCAGGGTTTGGATTTCATCCTCGTACTCTTGCAGCTCTGCGGCATGGGCCTGTTGGGCGCCCGTTTCCGACTTGTTTTCGTTGGCCGGGCCGCCATGAGCCGGGGTCATATCGCGAAACACAATCATCTTCATTCCGCGCAGGGAGTTGGGCTCATGCAGCGCCTGCACCACGACATCAACCCCCTGCGTCACCCCGCCGGGCAGTTTCACCTGCATGCCTGGCAAATGCACCGGTCTGCGCTGATTCGAGGCCTGGCCCAAGGCGTCGGCGATCGGGGCCCGCAGGCCTTCCCGCACCATGCCGTGAAAATTCCAGTTGGCCTTGCCGGCGGCCGGCTCCAGGTACTTGCCCGTGCGCCCGCTGATATAGACGATATCCCCCCCATCGTTGACCACCACGGCAGCGGGGGCATAGACCTGCAGCAACACCTGGTCGGCTGCCGTTTGCAGATTATCATTGGCCTGGAGGGGTAAGTTGCCGGCGGACACGGGATGCTCCTTGGCAATCCTGGACAGGGGCGGGAACGCCCTGACCGGCAAACGCCGGTCGCTGCTTTGGGCATTATCCTGGCGCAGGTAGAGTCGCAGTCTGGATTGAATGGTTGAAAACAGCCGGGTGTTGCGTCCTATCGTCTCCGAACTCCCCAGCAACAGGACCCCCCCGGCGCGCAGGCTGTAGTGAAACAGGGGGATGAGTTTGCGTTGCAGGCTTTGATCGAAGTAGATCAGCAGGTTGCGACAGGAAATCAGATCAAGGCGCGTAAAAGGGGGGTCGAGCACCACGTCGTGCTGGGCGAAAAGCACCCGATCGCGGATCTCACTGCTAATTTGGTAGCCGTTTTCACGGGCGTTGAAAAAACGCGCCAGGCGCCCCTCCGAGACACTGGCATGGATATCCAGGGGATAGTGGCCGCGGCGCGCCCTGGCAATGGCATCCGGGCTCAAATCGGAGGCGAAGACCTGGAGGCTAAACCCCTGGGAGCGCGGCAGCTTCTGTAACGCCTCGGTGAAGGCCATGGCCAGGGAATAGGCCTCTTCGCCGGTTGAACAGCCGACCACCCAAATCCGCAGTTGGGACTCCCCGCGCCGTCGCGCCAGCAGTTCCGGCAGGGTGGTATCCGCCAAATACTGCCAAACCGGCGCATCCCGGAAAAAACCGGTCACCCCGATCAGCACCTCCTTGAACAGCAGGTCGATCTCCTGCGGGTTGTGCTGGAGGTAATCCGCGTAAAGCGCCAAGGTGGCGAGTTCGTGAATCGCCATGCGCCGCTCTATGCGACGGTGCAGGGTGCTGCTTTTATAGAGTGAAAAGTCGTGGCGGGTGCGCCCTTGCAGCAGACGCAGAATGCGCTGTAACGGGGTGGTTTGCAGCGCCGGTTCCGCCGCACGCGGGCCGGCGGCGCTCAGCTCGCGCGCCTGCGCAAGGCAGGCCAGAATGCGGGCGGGCAGGTCGCCAGGCGGGGCAATGATATCGACGCAATTCGCGGCGATGGCGCTCTTGGGCATGGCGGCGGACTGGGCCGTGTCGGGCTGTTGCACCGCCGTGAGGCCGCCCACGGCCTTAATCGCCTGCAGGCCCCGGGTGCCGTCCGAGCCCATGCCGGACAGCACCACCCCGATGGCCTGATCGCCCTGGGCGCTGGCCAGGGATGAAAACAGCACGTTAATCGGCAGGCGCATGCCCCTCGGCTGCATGGGCGGCGCGAGGTGCAGCCGGCCATCGACCACGCTGAGTTCCGTGTTGGGCGGAATCACATACACGCAATCAGGCTCCACGGGCAGGCCCTGGGTCGCTTCCTGCACCGACATGGAGGTCATGCGCTGGAGTAACTCCGTAAGCAAGGTTTTGTGGGTGGGATCCAGATGCTGCACCACCACATAGGCCATGCGGCTTTGTGGCGGGATCTGCGCAAGAAACTCCTCCAGCGGCGCCAGGCCGCCGGCGGACGCGCCAATACCCAGGATTCGTGCGGGCGCCCGGGTTTGCGCCTGTGGTTCAGCGGGGCGCAAGCTTGGCGTAGAGGGGTTAATCAGATTGACTCCGGGTGGTCGCGCTCGCAACAGGCCAGTAGTAGCTGCCCGCGCGCCGGGGCGGCGGCTGCCAGAAACTGTAACTGGCGACAAGCCTCGCCCTCGCCCGTCTCGGCGACGCAGGAACCGCTGGCCCCGCGCGCCGCGACACGCTCTAGCAGGCCCAGTAATCGCGGCCGGTGTTGCGGCTGCAATAAGGAGTCGATCCGCTGTCCCTCCAGGTGATCAACGCCCACCCCGAAAAGCTCGGCCGCGGCGAGATTGCCCTGAATAACAACCCCCGCAAGGTCCACCACAAAATACGCCAGCGGCGCGCCATCGAATAACCCCCGGTAAAGCTGGAGATCCTCCGCAAGCGCCTGCTCATTGGCGACTATTTCCTCGTTCTGCAAGTCAAGCTCGACTTGGTGGACCTGCAATTCATGCAGCAACTTGAGGGCGTCATGCGCCTTATCGGGGTCACTGGACAGTTGGTGGAGCAGGCGCAAGGCGTCAACGCCCATCGACCAGTGACCGGCCGGCGGCGTGGTGCCCGCCTGCAACTGCGCCTCGGCTTTGTCTCTTAACCGCGTATAGATATTGGATTCGTCAAAGGCGTTGGGCATAGCAGACCCCATGCTGAGTCTCGGGATAGAAGGTTGCATAATAGCTTATCGCGACAGGTATTAGTATCGAGATTTGGCTATCTTCGCACGCCAGCTTGCAACTTAGGGCTGATTTCAGGTCATTTGAAAACACGCATGTTGGTTTCGATCAACCCACAGAGCGAGCGCCACCCGAACTCAGGCCCGGGCGCCGTCTCTGCATCGGCGTTTTTCGGCCCCTGGTCTAACCCCCCGGCCAGCGGATTTGATACAGGTCCTGGCGTCGGTCGCGGCCGTTGCGCACGCTGCCGTGTTCGCGCAGCTCCACCAGCTTGTCCAGGTCGAGGCCGGCCACCAGGGCCATTTCGGTGTTGGGGGTGGTCTCGGCGGCGATGGCGTCGTGGGGGAAGGCGAAGTCGGAGGGGGTGAAGATGGCGGCCTGGGAGTATTGGAGGAGTATTGGATGTCCATGTTCTCGACGTCCTCGCCGCTGCCGGACTGAAGTCCGGGCTCCGGGCGGGGTCGGCCCGCCGTGTGGAGCCCGGACTTTAGTCCGGCCGAGTCCGCCTTCGACCCTG
>JAABTK010000091.1 GCA_011389885.1 Gammaproteobacteria bacterium
GCGTTGTTTGGTGGCGGTAGCCGCAGAGATGTCGGCGACATTTTTGGTGGCGCCTATTTTTTGAGCGTCATTATCAGGCAATAACGCCAATGGCCAAAACCCGGCGCTTTCGGAGTACCGAGCACACGCCAGACCCGCACAGCCCGAGGGCTGTACTTTAGGCGGCTAGGCGGGGCCGTAGCGGCGGATAGGCAGCACCCCGGAACGCGGGGACGATCGAGCAACCCCCCTTCCTCGTCCTCTGCGGTCCTTTGCCTTTGCGCCCTCGGCGTTCCTCAGCCTAAATGAGCCGTTGTCTCTGTTTTTGATGCGCAGGCGTACTGGTTTAGCCGCTGATCAATTGCGCGCCCGCAGGCCCTCGGTCCGGGGGGGTCACTAAAGAATAAAACTTTTTTTCTACCGGGCTCACGGAATGAGCCCCCACCCCCGTTAATCTGTGCCCATCCGAAGACGGAGGAGCCTGATGAACGCACCGCTGGACTATCGATCGATCCCCGAGCCGCTGGACGCCGAGGCGCTGGCGGCGTGGCTAAAGCGCAAATATCCGGACCGTATCACCGGCGAGCTGCACCTGCCGCGCACCGCGGGGACCTATGCAAGCCTGCCCGAGGATTTGGACCCGCGCCTGGTGCGGGCCTTGAAGGGGCGGGGCATTGAGCGGCTGTATAGCCATCAGGCGGAGGCCTGGGTGCGCGCCCGGGCCGGGGAGAATCTGGTGATTGTCACCCCCACCGCCTCGGGCAAGAGCCTGTGCTACAACTTGCCGGTGTTGCAAGGGGTGTTGGAGCGCAAGGCCAAGGCCCTGTACCTGTTTCCGACCAAGGCCCTGTCGCAGGATCAGGTGGCCGAGATCCTGGAGCTGAGCGCCGGCGGCGAGTTGGGGGTGCGGGCGCATACCTTCGACGGCGACACCCCGGGCGATGCGCGCAAGGCGGTGCGGGTGCATGGCGATATCGTGGTGTCCAACCCCGACATGCTGCACCAGGGCATTTTGCCCCATCACACCAAGTGGGCGCAGTTCTTCGAGGGCCTGCGCTATGTGGTGATCGACGAGCTGCACAGCTATCGCGGGGTGTTCGGCTCCCATCTGGCCAATGTGCTGCGGCGGCTGCGCCGGGTTTGTCGCTTCTACGGCGCCGAGCCCCAGTTTATCTTTGCCTCCGCCACCATCGCCAATCCGGCGGATCTGGCCCAGCAATTGTCCGGGCTGCCGGTGGGGGCGGTGACCCGCAGCGGCGCGCCGCGGGGCGAGAAGCGGTTGCTGTTGTGGAACCCGCCGCTGGTGAACCCGGACCTGGGCATTCGCGCCTCGGCCCGCTCCCAAACCAACCGCATCGCCCGCCTGGCGGTGAAGGCCGGGCTTAAGGCCATTGTGTTCGCCCGTTCGCGGCTGATGGTGGAGGTGCTGACCAAGTACCTCAAGGACGTGTTCGACCCGGACCCGCGCCGGCCGCCGCGGGTGGCGGCCTATCGCGGCGGCTATTTACCCAGCGAGCGCCGCGCCGCCGAGGCCCGCATGCGCCGCGGCGAGATCGATTGCGTGGTTAGCACCTCGGCGCTGGAGCTTGGGGTGGACATCGGCGCGCTGGATTGCTGTGTGCTGAACGGTTATCCGGGCGCCATCGCGGCTACTTGGCAGCGCATCGGCCGCGCCGGCCGCCGCGAGCGCTCGGCCCTGGGCGTGTTGGTGGCCACCAGCGAGCCGCTGGACCAGTACATGGTGCGCAACCCCGAGTTCTTCTTCGGCGCCTCGCCGGAGCAGGCCCGCATCGCCCCGGACCAATTGCTGATCCTGCTGGACCATGTGCGCTGCGCCGCCTTTGAGCTGCCCTTCGTGCAGGGCGAGGGCTTCGGCGGCGAACCCCTGGAGGAGATGCTGGCGTATTTGGAAGAGCAGGGCATCCTGCACCACGAGGGCGACCGTTGGCACTGGATCGCCGACAGCTATCCGGCCAACAGCGTCTCCCTGCGCTCGGTGGCGGAGGGCAACTTCGTGGTGATCGACATCGGCGAGGGTCGCCAGGACATCATCGCCGAGGTGGATTACAGCGCCGCCCCCATGACCCTCTATGAGGGGGCCATCTATATGGTGCAGTCGGCGCCGTTTCAGGTGGAGCGGCTGGACTGGGCCGGGCGCAAGGCCTTTGTGCGCCGCACCCGCGCCGACTACTACACCGACGCCATTGACTACACCAAGCTCAAGATCCTCGACGCCTTCGAGCGCCAGGCGGGCGCGGGCCGCGAGGTCGCCCATGGCGAGGTGCATTTGGTGCGGCGGGTGGCCGGTTACAAAAAGATTCGCTACTACAGCCACGAAAACATCGGCTTCGGCGATATCCGCCTGCCGGACCTGGAGATGCACACCACCGCCGCCTGGTGGCAGCTCGCATCCGGCCTGCTGGAGCGGCGGTTTCCGCAGCGCCAGCAGGCCCTGGACGGCTTTCTGGGTGCGGCCCACGCCATGCACCAGGTGGCCATTTTGATGCAAATGGCCGAGCCCCGGGACCTGGGCCGCGCGGTGGGCGACGGCGAGGCCGAGTGGTTCGCCACCGTCGGCGCCGCCGGGCGCGGCCAAATTCGTTCCCCCGAGGGCGGCGAAATCGCCCCGGAACAGGCCGACCGCTTTCGCCCCGCGCTCTTTCTGTATGACAACTACCCCGGCGGCGTGGGCCTGTCCGCCCCCCTGTTCGACCAGCGCGACACAGTAGTCGCCCGCGCCCATGCCCTGATCCAGGGCTGTGACTGCCGCCACGGCTGTCCCGCCTGCGTGGGCCCCATCCTGGCCTCCGACGAGGTGCGGGGCTACTCGCCCAAGGGGGCGGCGTTGCAGGTATTGGAGCTATTTGCGAATTCGGCGGGAGACGCAGAGGACGCAGAGGGGAGGGCGATTTAATGATGACCACTCGTAGACGGGCGAAGGCGCTCCATTCGGCCTGGACGATTGTCGCAACCCTTCAGCGCCGCGCCCGTCAGGAGCCTCAAGGAATCGTCAATCATCAAACCCCTGCGCGCGCTCTGCGGTCCTTCGCGCCCGCTGCGTTCCTCACTAAAACCAACGAGGTGAAGCCATGAACCTGAAACAACGCATTGATACCCTTCAGGGCCAAAGGGGCCGGGCGACGCCGCCGGCCTCGGCCGAGGTGTCCGACCTGACCGCGCGTATCCGTCGCATGCAGGCCTCCGGCCGCCAGCGCCGCCGACCGCCGGCCATCTCCGAGGCCGAGCTGGCGCGACGGCTGCGGGCCGAGCTGGCGGCCCCCGGCTTGATTCGAATCGAACGCCGCTTGCCGCTGACCAAGGTCCATGGCAAGGCCCAACTCGGCGCCCTGACCCAGGGCCTGGAGGGTCTGCCCGCGGCCCAGGGGCTGGACCCGCAGCGGCTGGTGTTCCTGGACACCGAGACCACCGGCCTCGCCGGCGGGGCCGGCACGACAGTGTTCCTGCTCGGCCTCGCCCGCCTGGAGGGGCGGCATTTGGTGGTGCGCCAATACCTGCTCAGCCGGTTCGAGGGCGAGGCGGCGATGCTCGAACAGGCGGCGCGCTGGATCGGCGAAGACAGCGTGCTGGTGACCTATAACGGCAAGCGCTTCGACATCCCGCTGCTCACCACCCGCGCCCTGTTGGCCGGCCGCACCGAGCCGTTCTCCACCCGCCAGCACCTGGATTTGTTGTATCCTGTGCGGCGGGCCTTCGCCAGCCGTTGGGCCGATTGCCGCCTGGCCACCGCCGAGACCAATCTGCTCGGCTTCCGGCGCCAAAACGATCTCCCCGGCAGCGAGGCCCCGGCGGCCTGGCAGGACTGGATGCGCCACAACGACCCCTCGCGCCTGCCGGCCATTGGCCTGCACAATCTTTGGGACCTGCTGTCCCTGGTGGGGCTGCTGCCGGCGCTCGCCGCCACCTTCCAAAGCCCCCTGCGCACCGGCGGCGATCCGCTGGGCGTGGCCAAGAGCTGGCTGGATGCCGGGCAGGAGACGCGCGCGCTGGGGGTCTTGCGGGCCAACTGCGTCAACCTGAAGCCGGAGGGCCAACTGCTCTTGGGGCAAATGCTGGCCCGGGCGGGAGACTGGCGTCACGCCTTGCCGCTGCTCAGGCGCTTGGCGGAGCAGGGCAATGCCGCGGCCAAGGAGCGGCTGGCCAAATACTACGAGCATGTGGCGAGAGACTTCGGCCAAGCGCTGGACCTGGCGCGCGCACTGCCGGCGGAGATGGATCCGCCGCGGCGGGTGCAGCGCCTGCGCCGCAAGCTGGCCGCGCCCCCGGCGGGTGCGGGGTGAATACAGTAATTGAAATGCCGCAGGAGCAGCAGCTATGCCGAACAACGACCAACAAGTTGAGCCGCAAACCGGCCCCGAGGCCCAGCGCCAGCCGTCCATTAGCGGGCGCTACGCGGGGCGCAGCCGTGGCAATGACGGCGCCTTTGAGCTGGATTTGCGCCTCGACGTGGACCCCAGGGGAATCCACTCGCCGGTGCTGTTAAAGGTTAGCGGCGATCTGTATCAGTCCTGTGCTATGGCGGCGGCTAAAGGCGCCCGCCGCTGGCGGGTGTTTCGGCATTCCTGGGTGGTGGACCGAGCGCGGGTGAAATGGGGCCTGGCGCAGACCCGAATCAGCGGCACGGTGCGGTTTTGGCAAGGCGCCCACCCGCAGACCGAGGTCACGATCACCATCCCGCGCACGGAGCAATTGTCTCCAGGGCCGGCCGAGGTGCGTTTGTTCGAAAACGGCCGGCCCGCGAAGGCATTTCAATGCCTATTTTTGTCGGATTGCTTTCGTGAGGTGCAGTTGGAGGTGGATGTCTGCCAGTCGGTGGCCGGCGCGACGCCCTTGCTCGACTTCGACCCCTTCCTGCACGCAGCCCCCCCGCAAGGCTTCAAGCTACGACGCCTGAGCTTCGAGACCGCCTACCATGAGGCCGGGATTGCGATGCAGGTGAATCCGGAGCCGGGCCGGATCGATGACCGGGAACAGGCGTTTGGCGCCTGGAGCGCGGCGGAACTGCACGATGCCATGGAGCGCCATTTCAGCCAATACGACGGGGCTTGGCCCAACTGGCACCTCTGGGGGCTGCTCGGCGGATCCTTCGAAGACCCGATGACCGCCGGGGTGATGTTCGATGCCCAGGCGGCCTACGGCGGCGCCGGGCGCGGAGTCGAACGTCAGGGCTTTGCGGTGTTTCGCAACCATCGCTGGTTCGAGCGCTTGCCGGAGGGGCCGCCGATCAACGCGGCCGAGGCGGCGGCCCTGCGCACCTACCTCTACACCTGGATCCACGAAGCCGGACACGCGTTCAATCTCCTGCACTCCTGGGACAAGAACCAGCCGGATGCGTTGTCCTGGATGAACTATCCTTGGCGCTACGATCAGCGCCACGGCGAGGATCGATTTTGGTCCGAATTTCCGATGCAATTCGACGCCGAAGAGCTGGCCCACCTGCGCCACGCCGATCGCTCCGCGGTGATCATGGGGGGCGACGACTGGGGACCCGCGCATGGGCATGGCAGCGGCGACCCGGGCCTGATGGAAGGCGAGGCCCCGTTGGAGTTGAAACTGCGGGCGCGGCCCTTCTTCGAATTCATGCAGCCGGTGAGCGTCGAGCTGCGCCTGCGCAATCGGCTGCCGGACCACGCGCTTGCGGCGGATGTCGGCCTCGATCCGGAACTCAGCGCGGTGACGCTGTATATCCGCCGCCCCGACGGCCGCAGCGCGCAATTCGCGCCGGTGCTGTGCCGGGTGGCCGAGCCCCGCATAGCGACCTTGGCGCCGGCCTCGGAACGCGATTCGGGGGCCGATCGCATTAGCGCGGAGCTGTTCCTCGGCTATGGCGCCGACGGCTTCTACTTCGACCAGCCGGGCGACTATGTGTTGAAGGCCGCCTATCAAGGCGACTGCGGTCTGCTGCTGGTGTCCGCCTCCTTGGGTATTCGAATCGGCTATCCGATGAGCGCGGAGAAGGAACGCGCCGCCCAAGACTTCTTTAGCCCCGAGGTGGGCCTAAGCCTGTACCTGCAAGGGTCCCAATCGCCGTTCCTGACCGGCGGCATGGAGCGCCTGCGCGAAATGATCGAACGCTTTCAAGGCGACGCCCTGAGCCGAGGCCTGGCCGAGCGGATCGCGCCAGGGGTGGGGCGGGATTTCCATCGGGTGACTAGCGGCCAATTGCAGCGGGTGTACGCCGCGGCCCCGGCCGAGGCGCTGAAGCTGACCGACCAAGCGCTGGCGTTCTATCACCAGGCCATGACCGATCAGGAGCTGAATCTGCCCTACCACAAACTGATCCAACAGCGCATGGGCTGGCACCAAATGATCAATGATCAAGCCGCGGCGGAGAATGAAGTCAAGCGGCTGCAAGCGGACCTGGGCAAGCGCGGGGTGAAACGGACCGTGCTGGAGCGAATCGGCGATTACTTGAGACGGTTTTGATCGATTTAGTGGTTGACATCCTCATTTTTGGTACTATTATAAGCTAATTATTTCGGTTTTGGGCTTAAAAGTTGACCTTTTTAGGTCGTTTATTGGAGATATGAAATGAAACGTCAGATTCTTGTTGTCGCAATTTCTTTTGAGCTGATGGCAGGTAGCGTCGGCGCCGAGGGGATTTTGGTTGGCCAGTCGATATTGGAGCACAAGGCCAGAATCTCGGCTTTGGAGCAGGCGCTTGCCTCGGGAGACGCGAACTACACCCCTGATAATACGCTCCCGATCCTTAATTCTTCAAACATCGCTTTGGTTTCTAGCAGAGCGGAGTCTGCTTATGCGCTGGCGGATAATGCCTTCGCTGGATTGCAGGTGAGTTCCATGGGGATTGCGGACAATACGGCTGCCATTCAGTCGAATCGTGCAAGAATCGATTCAGTTAGCGCCCTAGCCGGAAATAACTCGTATAGCATAGCGCTTTTGAGTTCGACAGTGGCTACTGGCGGCGGCGGGACGGGCGAAAATGTCAATTCTCAGAACATTATGGTGAATTCGTCCAATATCGCGACAAATTCATCAAATATCATGACGTCCAGTATGAATACCGCTGTTAATTCGGCTAATATTTCGATGACCGAATCGAATATTATGATCTTGCATTCAAATACGGATACTAATTCACAATATATACAGGTGAACTCGAACAATATTGCCGTGAACTCCATGAATGTAATGGTCAGTTCGAGTAATGTTTCAGTGAATAGTATGGGGGTGGCAGTAAATTCGACTAATATTCAAACGAATAGCCGGAACATCGGTACGAACTCCGCTAATATCGGCACATTGTCGGCAGTAATAACAACCGCGACATCATCTGACCTAGCTGCGGCGAATACAATGGTCGGGGTGTCGGTGAATTCCTCAAATATCCAGACGAACTCAGTTAATATTGCGGTGAATTCTGGTAATATTGGTATTAATTCACTTAATAACCAGGTCAATTCGAGCAATATATCGAGCCTATCATCAACGGTTTACTCAATGGCCGCGAGACCGGAATACAGGCAAGTGAGGTTTAATGCAGCGTCTATGATCCTGCTGAGTCAGCGCATGGAGGAGCTAGAGCGGCGTTTACCCTCGCGGTCAGGCAAAAGCACGCGGCAGGCTGGTGAATTCCTGCGCGGAGCGACTGTTGATCTATACTTGACTGCGTTGATTGGTGAAAATGGGTCTACAGCAAAAGATTTGAAAAAC
Organism: Gammaproteobacteria bacterium; assembly: GCA_011389885.1. GTDB lineage: Bacteria > Pseudomonadota > Gammaproteobacteria > Chromatiales > Chromatiaceae > JABBTK01. Next base: position 7,672 of record JAABTK010000091.1, read on the forward strand.
ATAGAGGTCCGTTTTGTGCTCGGAGAAGATGGGAGGGTTTATTGGGCCGAGCCGGAAACCGGCTTGGAAGGAAAATCAGCAAGTACGGATCCGGCCTCAGGAGATGGCGCATTAGAGCGGTTAAGGGAAAATATGGATCTGGCTGATTACTATTTCTTTGAGGATCGGGTTGTAATCTCCTTGTTTTCGCAGGGTGAAATGCATTTGCGGTTGAGTGTAGATAAGGAGCGCTTGTACTTGGTTGAGGCGGAACAGGCGTTTGTAGATAGCGACGTGTTATCTTCCGAAATTGCAGGTTTTGGAGTGGTTTCGTACCAAAATCGGAATTGATCTCCTTTCGGTCCGGGCTTCAGTCCGGCAGCGGCAAAGACCGCTGGAATAGCGGCCAGGACCTACCAAACCGAAGCCCCGAACCAAGAGCCGGGGGAGGGTGGAATCCAGCGCCACGGAGAACAACCCGCCGTTGCGCCGCATGGGCGCCTGTATGAAGCTGAACTCAAGAAATGGTTTGATTATCCCGCCTTTAACGAACGCTTGCGCTTTGCGGTTTCGATCTCCTCCTGCCAGGTGATGCGCAGGGTGAGGCGGTTGCGGCCGTCTTCCCGCGAGGCGGTGAGCTTGAGGTTGAGCAGGCCTTGGGGCCGCAGCAGGATCTCGCCGTCCTCGTCTTGGAAGCTCAGTTCGCCCTTGTCCACGCCCTTGGTGATCGCCTTGAGCAGATGCCGGATGGTGTCCCGGTCCTGGATGGATTCGTGGCGGAATTCGTTCTTGTCGGCGGGCATGGTCGGTCCTCAGGGCGGGGGGTTGCGGCGCAGGAAGGCGTGCGGGTCGAAGCGCTTGATGCTCGGGTGGTCGGTGCTGATGCCGAGGATGCGGCCCTCGGGCCGAATGATGGCGGCCCCGGCCCCATAGCCGTCGAGGCCTTCCTTGCGCCGGGTGTTGCGGTCGAGGGTGACATCGCCCTCCAGATGCAGCAGGCCGTGGCGCAGCATCAGGCGCTGGCCGCGGCTGCGACTGGCATGCCCATGCACCACCGCATGAATCCCCAGGCGGTGAATGCGCTCCACGCCGTGGTGGGTCAGCGGCATATCCACTTCGCGGTATTTGGTGCGCAGGGTGTTGGCGAGGGGGCCATAATAAAACTCGAAGGGGTCGCGGCCCACGGCCTCGCGAAAGTTGCGATTGATGCCGCTGACGTGCTGTTCTTCGATTTGCGCCGCGATGCGGTCGTCGAGCCCCGCGTGGACGAACAGAAAAGAGCCCTCGCGGCGGGCGAGTTTCATTTCGCCGAAGAACCACGCGAATTCGCCGTCGGGTTCCAGGAACATGCGGCGGCAGATTAGGACCGTGGCGTAGACCTCGCGCATGCTGAGGCCGGCCCGGTCGCAGGATTCGGCGAATTGATCGAGCTTTTCACGCAGGCGGCGGGTCTCTTTTTCCACCGTGGGTTCCGGCATCACCCAGCGCGCGATCTCCGGGAACTCTTCGAACCAGTGCTTGGACGGATACAGCCGCCGCTTGGCGTCGCGCTCGGACGGAATGCCCTTGAGCCCGCCCTTGGCCGGCAGGTAATAGTCCCGCAGCTCCTTGAGCAGGGGCGTGATTTTCGGCCCCATGCGCACAAAGAAATGCTCGGTGCGCGGGTCCCGCGGGCGATCTAGCACCAGCAGGCCCAGCTTGAGGCGGATATCGTGATTGCCGGCGAGGTTATGCACCCGCGCGCCGCGGTCCATTAAGCGCCGAATGGCCCGCAACAGGCGCAGGTTGCTCGGCCCCTTGTCGAGGCAATCGCCGCCGATGACCACTTGCCCCTGTCGGCCCTCGGCGGTGAGTTGGAAGTCCGCATCCCTGGGGCCCGTCTTGCGCACGGCGCCAGCCGCAACCAGCGAGGCCACGAAGGCCTCGGCATCGGCATGCGGGTCGGTGACGAAGAACACCGGGCGCTTGGGCCATTCCCAGGGCGCACGCCCCAACCCCTGACGCAGGGCGGCGGCGAGGGCCTGGCGGTCGCGGCATTCCTTGCCCAGCGAGTCGCGCCCGCCGGACTCCCAAGCCCGTTCCTCACGGGGCAGACCCTCACGGATCCAGGACGCGCTCGGGTCTTCGCGGGCTTTGGGCATTGGCGGTTCTTTCAGTAACAAGGCAATGCTCTCGAAAGTGGGGGTAAAACCGATCTTTTTAAACCAACTTCTTTGCAGCGGTATGACGGCGGCCAATCCCGCACGGGTATCGGAAACGCAGGAGCCTAGCGCTTTCCCAGCGCAGGGCAGGCGGGGAACCGCAGACTCCAAAGGCGTATAGCTAGAGGTCTATCCTGTGCCCGGTGCGGACCCGCCCCAGCCCGGCGAAAACCTTGAGAACAGAAATGTTTGTGCGCGGCCTTTAGCGTTTATTCGCGGTTTAAATCTGGATTTATACGGTAATTGAACCGCGAATGGACGCCAATAGACGCGAATATGAGGAGGGATAGCCCATTGACCCATTAGCGTTTATTCGCGTTCATTAGCGGTTCCATATCTTTGTAGGAAGAGCATCTGAACCGCGAATGGACGCCAATAGACGCGAATATGAGGAGGGATAGCCCATTGACCCATTAGCGTTTATTCGCGTTCATTAGCGGCTCCATATCTTTGTAGGAAGAGCATCTGAACCGCGAATGGACGCCAATAGACGCGAATATGAGGAGGGATAGCCCATTGGCCCATTAGCGTTTATTCGCGTTCATTAGCGGTTCCATATCTTTGTAGGAAGAGCATCTGAACCGCGAATGGACGCCAATAGACGCCAATAGACGCGAATATGAGGAGAGATACCCCGTTGATTGATTAGCGTTTATTCGGGTTCATTAGCGGTTCCATATCTTTGTAGTCTGCGTCCCTAAAAACCGCGCTTGCCGCTATTAATGAATAGTCTGATGGCTTCAATCTCGTCGCTCGGCGCCGCTGGCGCGGATCTTCCACTCGCCGCCGGTATGCAGCCAGGGGCTGTCGGCGCGGTATTCCAGGTAGATCGGCCGGGCGTGGTGCATGCTCAGCTCGGCGATGCGACCGTACTCCAGTACCCCCAGGTGATAGGCGGCATGGCGAAAAGCCGCGCCATGGCCCACGAACAGCTTGAGCGTGTCCGATGTAGCCGCCGCCGATAGGGCCTGCATGCGCTGTTGCAAATGCCCCGCCACCCGGCGCCCGGCGTCGAGCAAGGATTCGGCCCCTTGCAGCGGCAGCCGATAGTGGCTGTCGGCCTTCCAGCCGGCGGGGGGCGCCCCGAAGCGCGGGTCCGCGGCGAGTATCGCCTCGATTTGCGCGGCGGTGAGGTTGGCGGCGCTGCCCACCCCGCGCTCGGCCAGGGCATCGAACTGCTCGATCCGCGAGCCGCCGCCGGGGCCCTCGCAGTCGCGCCGAATGACCTCCGCGGTCTGCCAGGCCCGCAACAACCGCGAGCTGTCGATCACCGGGTGCAGGCGCCAGCGCCGCTGCTGGAGTTCGCGCCCCAGGGCCTGGGCCGCGCTGCGCGCCTGGGCCTCGCCCGCGGCGACCAGCGGAAAGGGCTGGTGGGCGCTGGGGGCGCCGCTGAGCTGCCGATACGCGCCGTGGCGGATTAGCGCCGCGTAAACTCGCGGGGCGCTCACCGGGTCAATTGCGCGGCCAGCTTGAGCACCAGCGGCGCCAAGGCCGCCTGGCGCAGGCGGGCCGCGGCCTCTTGGGGCGAAACCCATTCGCGCCCGCGGTGGCTCTCTTCCCATTCTTCTTCGGGGATCTCGCGGGTCACCGCCATGGGGTAAACGGCGACCGTGCAGGTGCCGCCCCATTTGGGGTATTGGTAGGCGCCGAGGGGCTGCGCGCCCACCTCGCCCTCGATGCCGGCCTCCTCCCAGGCCTCCTTGGCCGCCGACTCCCGCGGGCTGTAGCCTACGTCCTGAATGCCCTTGGGCAGCACGCAATGCTTGCCCTTGCTAGAGGCGATCAACAGGATCTCCGGCCGCCCCCCGCGCAGGCGATAGGGGATCACCGACGACTGGGTGTAGTAATAGGCGGGGCGGTCGCGCTCTTCTGTTCCATCGGTGTCGGGAAAGGGGAATTTCTTGGGCAACTGCTTGGGGGGCGCCAGCTCGATCAGCCGCCCGCAGCGGGCGCCCAGGCGCGACCAATCGTCCGGCAGTTCCAACCGGGCCAGGCCCGCGGCGGGCAATAGCTTGCCGCGGGGGAGCTTGGGCGCGGGCTCGTCCATCAGGTATTCCAGTAAGGCCTCCAACCCCGGATTGTGACCCACCAGCATCACCCGCCGGGCCCCCGGACGACAGTCCGTCAGCACCGCCAACAAGGCTTCGAGCCCGGCCTCGTAGATCCGCGCGTCCTGCTCAATCCGCGCCGCCGGAATGCCCATGGTCTTGGCCGACTTTTGGGCGGTAACCAGCGCGCGCTCGGCGGGAGAGGCCACGATTTGGTTCGGGGTCAGGTGTTGGCGCGCAAGCCACACCCCCAGGCGCTGGGCCGCCCGCTTGCCCGCATCCTTAATCGGGCGCTGAAAGTCCTCGGTCTCGGCCTTGCGATAGGCCTTGCCGTGGCGCATCAGGAGCAGTTCTCTGGTCATGGTCGGGGTCATCAGTCGCGGGCGAGAAAGTCGCGACAATACTGCGCCAGGGCGTCGAAATCCACCCGGCCCGTGGCCTCGAACACGCGCACGCCGTGCAGCGCACCCAGATAAGGCGCCTCGGGCAGGGCCTCGGTATCGCGCAGAAAGCGGCCGTCGGGGTATTGATAGAAGGGGCCGGGCGACTTCATCACCGCCCCGCGCAGCAGGTCGCGCCTAGCGGCCAAATCGACCGCCTCGACCCTCAGCGGGCGCGCCGCGGCCCGCTGCCAGTTGAGGATCAGCAGGCCATCGAGGGGGGTCTGTTGCCGAATTCGGTCTTCCCCATAGACCTGGTCCACCAGCACATCGTATTTGTCCTCGATGCCCCACAGCTCGGCCTGGGGCAGGGCCAGCAGGCGCGCGCGCTCGGGCGCGGGGATCAAGTCGTGCAAGCGCGGATTGTGGACGATGGTGCCCGGATTGACGCGGGGGAGCTTGGGGATGCCGACGGCCTGCACCGTTGCGCCCTCGCGGCGCACGAACAGGCGATCATTGGTGACGTAGGACACCCCGGGCTGCTCCAGCAGCTGGAGCATCAGGGTGGACTTGCCGCCGCCGGAAAACCCGGCAATGCCCAGGCCGCGCCCGCGGGCGGCCAAGGCCGCGGCGTGGCAAATGCGCCAACCGTGGTTTTGCAGCCAGTTCATGTACTGGGCGTTAATGAAGTTGATGACTTGGTTGTCATAGCGCACACAAGGCCCGGCCGCGATGCACACGCCAAAGCGCTGCAAAAACACCAGGCCGGTGCGCACCTTGCGCACCAAGCGACCGTCCGCCAGCTCGTAATAGCTGTCCTTGCGGCCGGTCTTGCCCGGCTCGCGCTCCCAGTCGGTGAACTCGACCCCGAGTTCCGGCGCCGCCCGCTCCACCGCCGTCACCTCCAGATCCGCCGCCCCGGCCGCGCCCAGCACCGGGGCGAAATAGCGCCGCAGACCGCGCAAAAGCTCGGACGAATTGGAGCGCAGGCGCAAGCGGCAGGGGCCGAGTTGCAGGAACAACGCCTCGGGCCGCAATACGGCCGCGTCGAGCAGCGCCGCGGCGGCCTGGTCGGCTTGGGTGAGCGCGGTCTGGCTCATGGTTTGGACCCTCCCGGCGCAGCCAGCGACGCCAATACGTAATCCGCATAGCGCGCCGCGGCGTTAATCCCGATGCCCTCCTGGGCGCCGCGGAAGCCGCCGAAGGCCGAGACCTCGAACACCACCGGGCCGGCGGCCGTTTCCGCCACGTCCACGGTGGTGAAGTCTATGCCGAAGGGCGCCTGGGCGCGCCGCGCCATGGCCACCAAGTCGGCCGCCGCATCATGGCCCTGGTAGCGGCCGCCGCTGTGGATGGTGGTGTTCCAGGCCCCGGTTTGCGACACCCGGGCATAGGCGCCGAGGTATTCGCCGCCGAGAAACACCAGCCCGAGGTCGCGGCCCGAGAGGTCGAGCTTGCGCTGAATATACAGCATCGGGTTATCCCGCCGGAAGGCGGCGATTTGCTGCTCGGCCTTGGGGTCTGCGGCGTCGATTACGCACATGCCCCGGGCCTTGGTGGAATACAGCGGCTTGAACACCGCCTGCCCGAACCCCTGCACCGCCCGCAACGCCGCCGCCGGGTCTTCGGTAACCCGGGTCTCGGGCATCGGGATGCCGGCGTTGCGCAGGGTCACGGTGCAGCTCAGGCGATTGACTAGGCGCAGGATCCGCTCCGCCGGGCTGAACACCCGCACCCCGGCGCGTTCCGCCACCCGCAAAAGCTCCAGTCGGTCCAAGGTGTTGGGGCTGTATTCGGCGCTGATCTTCTTCACCAGCAGGCCGTCGAGCGCGCACAGGTCCTGGTCCTGGAACCACAACCGGCCGCTGGTCAGGTCCAGGCTCACCCGCGCCATATCGATCACCAGCCGGAAGCCGGTGCGTTGCTCCACCGCATCGGCCAGGGTCTCGGTGGACCACTTGCCGGGGATGCCGATAACGCCGATTCGTTGCTCAGCCAATGAAGATCTCCTCGATGGGCAGCCGAAATCGCTGCGGGCGGTTAGGGTCGCAGGCCAGCGCCCGTTCGATCAAATAGCGGGCGCGCAGGAACATATTGCGGGCCAGGGCCTTGTCCAGGATAAAGCGCGTAGAGGTGGCGAAGGAGCGGGCCAGACCCAGGGCCAGGCGCAGATCAAAGCCGGTGTCGCCGTGGCGTTCCGCGTAGCCGCGGGCGAAGCCGTGAAAATCCAGCGCCAGCCCCATAATCCGCCGGCGCATCTGCGCGTCGAGGATCTGTAAGCGATAATTCGATACCATAAACACCGAGACATCCTGCACATAATCCATATAACACGAGCGATGCAAATCGATAAAATTGATCCGCTGCTCCACGGGATCGTACAAGATATTATCCAGGTTAAAGTCGCCGTGAATATACACCGAAAACGGCGCCTGCAATTGCTGCTCCAGCGCTTGCGCCTGTTCCGCCAACCCCTGAAAGGCCGGAATCCGCTGCCCGCACAGGGTGCTGTCGCCGCGCCGAAATTCCGGATGCACGCTGTACACTGCATCCAAGCGTTTCAGCGTTTGGCGCATAAAACCGGCGGCCGCGGGGGTTGGGGTGCGGGTCTCCTTCCATACGTCCTGGAGCGTATTATTCAGCGCCTGCAACGCCTCGGTCAGCAACTCGGGCGCCTCGCGCAGCAGAATCTGTTCGAAGGTGAGCCCCGCCAAATGCTCAATCAGCAACGCCGCCGACTGCCCGCGCTTGCGATAAGAAAGGATGCGCGGGGCCAGCCCCGGGTAGATTTCGTGCCAACTCTCCACGCCTTGCCGCTCCTCCTTGAGCTTCCGCTTTTCGCCGTCCTTATAGATCGCCAGAAAACCGGCGCCGTCGGGCCGCGCGATACCGGAAACCCCGCTGCCCGAGCGGGTCTCGGCGATGGTCTCGATTTGAATGCGGTCTTCGCCCGCCTGTGCAAGCTCGGCCACCGACTCCTGCAGCGAAAAATAACGGTCGATATTCAGCGGCTGGCCAAGGTTGGCGGAAAGCACCGATTCGCTAATCCCCAGCAACGCATCCCCCATTTGCTCCATCGCATGACCCACGAATAACGCCGAAATCATATCCGGGGCCTGGCGTTTGCCCTTAAGCCGCTTAATGCAGCGCTTCATCAGCCGCCGATAATCCCGATCCTGCTTCTGTTCGATCCGCCCCAGGCGCAGCGCCAGCGGGGTGTCGCTGTCACGAATCGCCGGCTCCACCAACTCCAGCCCCTGCGCCACCCGGCGCAGCAGGTGGCGGTACGACTTCATCTCCAGCCAACTCGGGTCGTGCAGATTGCCCATCTGCTTCACGCAATCGCGGCACAGCTCGGTGATCCGCTCCAGGTCGGTGGCGATGAACTCCAACGCCCGCAGCGACAGCCGCTCCGCCTGCCCCGCCTTATCGCAGGACAACTGCTTCTGACAACTATCGTGAATGCGCATCTTCAGGTTGTGCGCATAGCCGCTGCGGTCCAACACCCGCCGCATCAACAACTCCGAACGCGTCTCCAGCGCATCGTCCAACACCTTCACCTGATCCGCAACCTCCGCGATCAGAAACCGCAAATTGTGCAGCGTGGGCTTGGCAATCCGCATCAGTCAATGGTCCCCAAGTACACCCGAAAAGGGGCCGCCGCCGTCAGCACCGCCTTCAGCGACGCGGGCTGCAAAGCCAGCTCCCCCAAGCCCCCCAACGGCGCCCAAACCACCGCCTCCTGGCGCCTGTCCGGGCGGTGTCCATTACGCGGGCGGTAATCATCCGGCACCGCGCAATCAAACAAAAACTCCACCAAATGCCGGGTGGAAGGCGGCTCAGTCTCGCGCGGCTTGAAATAATCCGCCAAATGCATCAAATCCCGAACCTCCACCGCCACCCCGATCTCCTCCTCACACTCCCGAACAAGCGCCTGTTGCAGCGTCTCGCCCCACTCCTGCGCACCCCCCGGCAAGGCATAACGCACAACGCCCGCCTCGTAGGCCTTGCGCAACAACAACACACAGCCGTCACGCACAATCACCGCCCGCGCCGCATTGCGAACCCCAGTCACTCGATCACTCATCTCACACCTCCAACCCAATCCTACCACAGCCCGGCGTTGGCGCGGATGACACCGGCGGACGGAACCGTCAGCCGCCCGTTCCGAGCAAGAGGGGCAGGGCGCCCGTCGGCGTCGCGCCAAGCGCCCGTTGGCCCCAGCCCGCCGGCTCCCCCAAGGGCCATCACCTTCGCCGCCCCGTGGCGGCCGTGTTCAACCCAGGGGTTGCATGGTTTGTGCTTTGCGGGGTATTCTCGAATCCAGCGCAACGCAGGGCGTGCGGAGAACCGCAAAGGGCGCAGAGATTGTTGTTCTTGTTGGGCGCGCCCGATACGTTGATGTAAGGGTTTGCAAACAGATCAAGAAAGCATGGAACCAGAACCAGGAACTGAAGCACCAGGCTGGAAGCAGCATTTTCCCACTTATCATTTAGAAATTTGTTTGCCGATCCGATAATTAATGAGGCGCTCGCGAGGAGCAGGTGCACGGTGGTTTTAAAGCTGATTTTACGGGGCTCTTTATCGAGTAAAGATGCCAGCGAATAAAGTGGCCAGTACCCTTGAATTAATAAAGTTGTTAAATTGTTAAAAACCAAAGGGTCAGGTCTTTTGTTTTGGATCTTGCTCATAAACCGCCCCGCATAGGATGAAAAGGTTTCCAGATCGGGGGTAGGATGGGCAAAGGCGCTCCCCCGGTCATTGGCTTTTGCCGCGCCCTATCAGCGCCGTGCCCATCACCAGCGCCTCCTGATGGGCACGGCGCTGAAGGGTTGGTGGATATTTGCGATTTTACGGGAGCGCCTTTGCCCATCCTATAGCTATCTGTGCCCATCCGTGTTTATCGGTGGTTCAAACAGAAGGCCCTCAGTGAATGGCCCGCCACTACTTACCAAAAGAGAGGATGCTCATCTTTTCTTTGAACCTCACCGCCGGCCTTCTCCACTGAGTCCCAACCAGCGCGCCCAAGGAGGCCCCCGATGACCCGGGCGAGAAGCCAGCCAATCGACGCCGGAGCCAGAGACCGCCGCCCGCAAGGCCGGCGCGGTCATCGCCTGCGCCGATGCGCGCTATCTGCGCCCGGCCGAGGTCGAGGCCCTGCGCAAGGCCCGCGCTCACGCCATCCCCATTGCCACCGAGCAGCAACGCCGGCAGGCCCTTTGGCGCTTCGGGATGCGCGACGAGACCCAGCCCCAAGTCTCTCTCGAGAACATCCTGCAGATGAACCCGATCGAACTCAACAAGGCCGACCGCCTCGGGCTGACACCCGGCCCGCTGCGGGCCTGGATCACCTTCTTCAAACACTGGCAAGAGGAACACACCATGGC
>JAABTK010000092.1 GCA_011389885.1 Gammaproteobacteria bacterium
TGCCGTGGCGCATCAAGGGCCAAGGAATGATGCGCCTCGTTCCTCGGCACATCCTATGTCATGGACTCGCCGTATTCACCTTCGCGTCTCGATAGCGTTTTGTGGCTTCTTCCGGGACACGCCAAGCAGAGCTTGGTAACGAGACTAATCATGAGCGATCTTGTTCATTCTCCATTTTCCATCGTAAACGGATTAAACACTTGCAAATGCGGCACGCGCTCGAAATCTGCTGTGTTGCGTGTCATGAGCGGCATGGAGAGTTGCAATGCGGTAGCGGCAATCACGGCGTCGGGCAGTTTGATGGCTAAATTCTGTTTCATACGGATGCAGCTGACGACAATTTCTTCGCTCAGGGGGATTTCGCGAAGCCCGTCCAAAAATAGTTGTGCCTTTTCCAGGGATTCATTCGTGTGGCCCCGCCAACCCAGAACTTCGATTCTGCTGATTACCGAAATGTAGGCGTTCGCGTTCAGTGCTTCGGATAAAATCGCTTCTTCCCTGTCATCAAGCACGCCGTGCAAATGGTAGATGATGATGTTGCTGTCCAATACGCAAGTGGTCATTCCCAATCTCTCACCCATTCGTCGCGCATACGACGAAGTTCCTGATCGATTTGATCTTTGCTTTTCTTGCCTGGGAGGCTTCCTCGTGTGGCGGCTAATAGTTGCCTGATTTCCTCGGGTGTATTGTTGGGGCGGCTAGATAGCTCCGCTTGTTTTTCCTCCAATAAATCAGGTGCGTATCTCTCAAAAACGTCTGTTTCCGGTTTTGAGGCAGGCTGTTGTTGCGTACGCCGATGGCGCAAGAAGGCTAAAAAGTCGAGCAGCTCACGCTGGCTGAATGGGTCAAGTTGGCGCAGGTCAGCAAGGACTCTTTGTTCGGTATGTGTATCCATTGGCTTTTCTCGTTACCAGGTTCTGTCTTCTCTCGTTAACGCCTGTGGGGCAAGCTCTGCTTGCCGTGGCGCATCAAGGGCCAAGGAATGATGCGCCTCGTTCCTCGGCACATCCTATGTCATGGACTCGCCGTATTCACCTTCGCGTCTCGATAGCGTTGTGTGGCTTCTTCCAGGACGCGCCAAGCAGAGCTTGGCGGCAGGCATTACCAAGCAGAGCTTGGTAACGAGGCAAGTTGCGCCTGCCGCGGATCGTCGTTGGTGAGGTATCGGACCAGAATATTGGTATCAATCGCAATCATGAGCGGTCTTCATGTTGCCATTGGCGTTTTGCTTCGGCATCAATGCCTTGCTGCATCTCCTCCAGGGATTTGCGTGGCCCATTGTAGCCAACGCAGCCAATCCCATCCTCGACACGCGTGGGAGGAAAGGGCTTTGTGTTCTTTTCACCCATTACGGAAGAATTCTGCTTTTCTCCGTAGCGTTGCCTTAGGAAAAGCATGAAGTCCAAGGCTTCTTGTTGCGCTGTACGGGGCAGGTGATTATAGATTTCCGTGATTTGCTCTGTTTGGGGCATACTTTTTGTCCTTGTGGTGTGAGCGTGCGATTTTTCCTCGTTCTCGTTCGTTCTCGTTACCAAGCTCTGCTTGGTAACGCCTGTGGGGCAAGCTCTGCTTGCCGTGGCGCATCAAAGGCCAAGGAATGATGCGCCTCGTGCCTCGGCACATCCTATGTTTCGGGCGCGCTGTTTTCTATCCCGAGAAAGAGCGCCTGTAAACCCAGCACCTTGGCGGCCTTGTTCAGGCGTACATCAAAACAGGCGAATTCAATGCCCACATCGGCAAGCCTGCCGGCTTCGAATGCCGCGGCCAATTGCACGCTATCGTATCCACGTAGCGCAAAGGTGTCGGTGTAGTCTCCGGCACGTTCCACCAGGGTCTGGCTGACCTCCATCACCACGTAATGGGGCCAGTCGGCGGCCAGTGCGGCTTTGGCGGCCTCGATGACGGGGCGATCTTCCGGTACTTCGCGGGCACGGCGGGCAAGGGCGGCGTGGGCTTCGGCCCAGGCGATGCGGCAAACGGCGACGGCCTCTGTCTCGGCAACCAGGGCCTTGAGGGTGTCGCTATGGGCTTCCGCGATGTACAGCTTCAGTAGCGCGGAGGTGTCGCAGTAGAGCATCAACCGCGGTCTTCCAAGATCATTTGCGACAGGGTCGTGCCTTTGGCGGCCAGTTGCAGATCACTTCCCTTGGGTTTGCCGCCCGACCAGCATGCCGCACCACTGGCCGTCAGGCGGTCAAATCCAGTGTCGCTGGAAACGCCAATCACTCTTGCTACTACTTTACGATGCGAGGTGATTTCGAACTGCTCACCCGCCTGTGCCTTGCTCAAGTAGCGGGATAGATGTGTCTTGAATTCACGAACAGATACCTGCATTGTGGTCACTTGTTGGTGGATAGAGTTGCTTATTGTAGTCACTATTTCGGGCCAGTCAATCTCTCTCGCCAAGATTTCCCTTTGCGTACTCAGCGCCTTTGCGAGAGATACCAAGTTGCTCATTGGGCCGCTTCCAAGGGCGGTCGGTTTTCACCATCACGCAGCCAGGCCGCTGGGATGGGTGCGAATTCCCGACTGCCCGCGCCGCTGGGGATGGTCACGTCGTCGATGGCGGGGGCGGCGGTGTCGCTGGCGGTGAGCAGGAGCAGGGCCTGGGCGTCGGGGGTGTTGGTGAGGTGGTGGCGCAGGTCGGCGAGCCAGGTGTCCATCAGGCCGTAGCGGGCGATGAGGCCGGGGTCGGTGAGGAGCAGGGGGCGGTCGCTGTGTTGGATCTCGTCGGCGATGGCGGGCAGGGCGCGTTGCACCAGGCCGTGCAGGCGGCCGCGGTCGACGCTGGCGGGGGGGGCGGCGTCGGCCTTGAGCACCACGTCCCAGCGCGGCGGTTTGGTCATGCCGTCGCAGATGCGGTGGAGGTGGTGGAACAGGCGCTGGTCGAAGCTGATGATGCGCAGCCCAAAGGCCTCGGCGAGGCGCTGCTGGGCCTGGCGCCAGTGGCGCGGGCGCACCGAGAGGGCGAGGAAGCGGCCTTCGCCCAGGGTCTTTTGCAGCACCTGGAGGAATTGGCGGCGTTGCTGCTCGGCGGCGATGTCGTTGTCGTCGTGCTGGGTCTGATAGCGGGTGCTGGCGCGGGTGGTGTAGCTGGTGAGGCCGCTCTGGGGCAGGCAGTAGGCCCCGCGCAGGCCGGGGCGTTGGTAGTTGCCGTCCCAGTGGAAGCCGAGTTCGAGCTGGTGCATCAGGGTGTCGAGTTCGGGGCGGCCGGGCAGGGGGCGGGCCTGGGGGTAGCGGCCGCGGATACGGGCCTGGACCTCTTCCACGGAGAGGGCGCGGGCGCCGAGGAGGGCGCCCTGGGCGAGTTCCAGGCTACGTTCCGCCGCCATGCCGCGGGGGTAGAATTCGGCGCGGCTGGAGAGGGCGGCGTCCTGGGAGGCGGCGACGGCGAGGCGCAGCAGGCGGTGGTTGCTGAGGCCGGCGAAGGAGTCGGGGGCGGGTACGGCGCGGATGCGTTCCAGGGCGCGGATGGGGGAGAGCAGGGGTTGCTGGTTGGCGCATTCGTCGGCGATCTGGCCCAGGGCCTCGGCGTAGTCGGCCAGCTCTTCGCCGCGCTCGTCGCCGTTGTCGGCGATGAGGATGCGGTTGCCGGCGCGGCGCAGGGTCCAGCGGGATTGCTGGCGGCTGAGTTCGGTCTCCACCGCGGCGCGCACCACCGCCTGGGCGATGCGTTCGCGGCGGGGCGAGGGCTGCACCGAGCCGAGGCGCAGCAGGATGGCCTCGGCCAGCTCCATGGCGGTCATCAGGCCGCCGTTGTCGTCCAGCAGTTGGGCGATGTCGTGGCGCAGTTGGGTGATGAATTTGTTCTTGCCCCACTGGTTGAGCACCCGGGTTTGCAGATCCCGGGCGGCGGCGGTCTCGATGCCGAGCTGGGCGGCGAGGCTGACCAGGGTGGGCCAGTGGACCTTGTGGTCGCCCCGGGGCGGTTCGCTGTCGAGCCGTCCGAGGTATTCGTTGATGAAGGCGACGCGGTTGGGATCGCTGGCCTTGTTGGGTTTGGGGAAGACCTGGGCGAAGAGCTGATCGACGCTGAGCGGCGCGCCCTCTCCCTGTGGGGTGGCGGTGGGCGAGGGCGAGACGGCGAGGCGCTGTTGCAGGCGGCCTATCAGTTCCGAGAGTTCCCGCCGGGTCTGGGTGCCGACGCCGGTCATGCGCACCAGTTCGTTGCGGGGCAGGCGGATGAGTTCGGCCACGCGGTTGATGTTGAGGCGGCTCAAGGTGTCCAGGGCCTGGGGGCTGAGGGGGAGCAGGCCGATTTGGGTGTCGAGCTGGGCCTCTTCCACCGGGCAGGTGGCCTGGGCTTCCGGCTGGGGATGATGGGTGGCGCGTTGGGCCTGCACGAAGAGGGCGGTCCAGGCGTTGCGCATTTCGTAGGCGTTGCCGAAGCGCTGTTTGACATCCCGCGCCAGGGTCTTGGCGAAGAAGGCGGTCATGGCGTCGCGCACGCCGGGGTCGAAGATGCCGGCGTCGATCTCCAGTTCGCCGTCGATGAGGGGCGGCATCCCTTCGGCCCCGCTCCAGCCGGGCAGGGTCCCGGTGGCCATTTCGTAGAGGGTGAGGGCGGCGGCGAAGCGTTCGGCGTAGTCGTCCCAGCGGCGGCGGCCGGGGTCGCGGATGAAGGGGTCCATGTAGGCGAGGGTGCCGGCGCTGATGTTGTCCACCGGCAGGTTGGCGAGGGAGAAGTCGTAGAGCACCAGGTGGAGCTGGCTGCCCTGTTTCAGCAGGCCGATGTTTTCGGGCTTGAGGTCGCGGTGGGCGATACCCTTTTCTTCGAGGTGGATGAGGGCGCCGAGCAGGTCGTCGCCGAAGCGTTCGAGCAGTTCCAGTTGCACCGCGCCTTCCTTGCGCAGGCGTTGGGCCAGCGTGCCTTCGTCGGCATAGTCGAGCAGCAGGCCGGTATGGCCGGCGCATTCGAGGGTCTGGTGGTGGGCGATGATGCTTTGATGGCGGAGTTTGCGCAGGGTCTCGCCCTCTTTGCGCAAGCGGTCGTTGTGTTCGATCTTGGCGGCCAGCTTGAGGACCCGCTTCTGTCCGTCGTGCTCCACCACGAAGGCGACGGAACTGGTGCCGCGCCCCAGGCGCTGTTTGATCTTGATGCCGCCCTCCAGGACCTCGCCGGGCACCGCCTCGGTGGGGTTGGATTGGCGCTGGTTGTCGGGCCGGTAGATTTCGTCTTCCACCTCTTCGAGGCGTAGCAGGAACTCTTCGACGCTGTCGGTGCGCTTGCCCAGGTCGGGATGGGTGGCGTACTGAATGAGGTCCTGAAGCTCTTGTCCGGCCCCGTTGATGGCATCGGTGATCTGCAAGCCCCGGCCGCGGCTGAGTTTGTCCTGGAGTTCCAGTTCGTTGGCGGCGGGGGGCTGGCCGGAGAAGAGCAGGTAGGCGAGGGCGCCGAGGGCGAAGGTGTCGAGGTAGACGGCGTCGGTGTCGGCCGCGGCATGGGCTTCCAGGGCCAGGTAGGGGCCGCCCTCTTCGTGGGCCATCAGGCTGAGGTGGCTGAGCACGGTGAGGTGGCGGGTCTCGCCCGCGAAGGCGCGGTCGGCGGTGGCCCAGTGGCCGATCTTGACGGCGTAGTGCTCGGCCTCGGTGCGGGTGACGTAGATGCACTGGGGGTTGAGGGCGCGGTGGTAGAGGCGCTGGGCATGGGCGTAGCGCACCGCCTCGGCGATCTGGCGCATCAGGGCGAGGGCATCAAGGATGTCGAGCCGGTCGTTGCCCAGGCCGGTGATGTAGTGGTCGAGGCGCTGGGCGGCGGGGTCGTATTCGTAGATGATGGCCGGGCCCTGGTCGTGCTCGTTGAGATCCAGGGCGTGGAGGATGCCGGGGTGTTCGATGCCTTCGAGCAGGCGAAACTCCAGGCGAGCGCCCCGTTGCAATACTTCGGCCTCTTCCGTCGGACGCCCCTGGGTAAGGTAGATGCGGATGCGGCGCTGCATGCCGGTCTCGCCGTGTTCGGCGAGCCAGTCCTGGAAGCGGTCAGTCTCGTCGAGCAGCTGCTTGAGCTGGTAGAGCCCCACCCGGCGGGTGCGCAGGGACTCCTTGATGCCCGCCTCTTCCAGGCAGCGGGCGACCAGTTTGGAGGTGGGGCGGTCGAGGCGCTTGTGGGTCCAGAACTCGTCCGTGTGGGTGAGTTCGGCATAGACGTCGTCGCGGGTGCAGACCTGTTGGCGGGCCGGTCCTTGCAGCTTGTTGACCAGGTTTTCGGCGGACAGGAAGACCAGGGTGTTGATGAAGGGGATACGCCGGTCCTTCGATTTGATGCCCGAGCGCTGGGACTTGAGCAGGGAGGCGAGCTTCTTGGCCTTGCGATCAGCGAGCAGGCGAGGGTTGTCGAAGGCCCTGCGTCGACCTTGATAATTCCAGACCCAGGCGCCGGCATCACCGCCGATCTCGCCGGGGTGGGACTTGATCTCCACCAGAAACAACCCCTTGGGCGTGAGGACCAGCAGGTCCACCTCGTTGATGGCGCCGTCCTGGGCGATGAACTCGAAATTGGCCCAGGCGCGGTAGGGCTCGTGAGCCGGCAGTCGGGCGCGCAGAAACTCCAGCGCCTCGCGCTCCCAGGCGAAATCGGAAGGGGTGATCTGTTTCCAGAGGTTGTTCATCACGCAGTCTGTTGCTGTATTCTTTTCCTTGGAGCCGGCGAGCGCATGCATTGCATGGGCTAACCTATCCTATTCAAAGCCGTCTGGCTACCATCGCATGGCATCGACTCGTTGTGAATGCGACGGGTTGCTGGCAATCAGGAGAAATTTTCAAGGTAAAAAGTGGAGTTGTCGTCGCGATATTGGATGTGTGTGCCCAATAGCGCCAGTCGCACAGCGCTTGCCCGGCGTCTACAATGCCCCTTCGGCTTGAGCCGCGCCGAAGACCCCGGGTTGACGCAGCAACTCCAGGGCGTGCTGGAACAGGCCGGCGCCGGGAACGCATCCCTGGCCGAGCTGCACGGCGGCGGCGCCATCGCCCAAGGCGAGGGCGCGGTGGCGGCCGGAAAAGGCGGCGTGGCGGTGGGCGGCCATGTAGGCATCTTCCCGGACGGGGAGAGCCCCTTCGGCTGCTTGGATATGTTGGGGAATGTATGGGAGTGGACGCGGAGCCTTGAGGGCGATTACCCCTATCCGGCTAAGGGCGATAGAGCGACACGAGAGGATCTCGCAGCCAATGGAGTCCGCGTTTTTGCGCGGCGGCGCGTTCTTCAACGATCCAAGGGGCGTGCGTTGTGCCTCCCGCCTCAGGAACTTTTCCAACGGCCGGTACGACGGCGGCGGTTTTCGGGTGGCTGCCTCCCCATTCTCTGACCGCTGAAGCCTCTGATCTCTGACCCGCTGAAGAAGGACCCGCAATGGCCCCCCAACGCCTGGTGATCATCTCCGACCTCCACCTCGGCGGGCGCCCCGATGCCGAAGGACTCTTGGGCACGCAGATCTGTTCCAGCTATCGCGAGCTGACCGCCTTTATCGACTGGCTGCGGGCCTCGATGCCGGCGGAAGGCCTTTGTGAATTGGTGATTAACGGCGATTTCGTGGACCTGCTGGCGGAGGACGACCCGGGGATGTTGCCGGCGCGGGCCTGGACCGCGGACGAGGGGGAGGCGGTGCGCAAGCTGGAGCGGATCGTGGAGCGCACCCGGGCGGGAGCCGGGCGGGGCCCCTTTGAGGCCCTGCATGGCTTTGTTGCGTAGGGTGCGTTAGGCGCGCAAACACCTGACTTGAATTCAACACCAACCCCGCCGCGCGCCGTAACGCACCATCTCGGGCCGGGTGTTGGCGCTGTATAACGCAAAGGACGCAAATGGGGGGCTTTTCCAGATCCTCGCTTCGCTCGGGAAAAACTAAAGTTTTTCACTCCAGGCGGATTAAGGCCAAAAAAACTTTGCGCCCTTTGCGTTCCTCCTTTGCGTTCTCTGCGTAATATCTTCGTAGCCGGGCTGGGGGCTTTTTATTCGGATTCCTGTAGCGGGTCGCGGTGTTCTTGCCACTCGCCGAGGGTGTCGCGGTAGGCGTGCCAGGTGGCGAAGGCCAGGAGCGGCACGGTCACGATGAGGCCCACATAGAACAGGGCGAGGCCGATGCCTGTGATTAGGGCGATTAGGACCGCCCACAGCAGCATCGGTTTCCAGTTTTGCAGGACGGTGTTCCAGGAACTCACCAGCGCGGTGATGGTATCGGTCTCGGGCCGATCCACCAATAGCGGTAGCGAGACCGCGGAGACGGCGAAGGTGACCAACACCCCCAGCAGGCCTACGGCGAGGTAGGCCAACATGACGCCGGCGGAAACCTGGGTGGCGACGATTTCGTAAAAGGCCCCCCAGCTTTCGGCGCCCGCCAGCAGGGCCAGGCCTTGGGTGCCTTGGGCCATGACGGCGGTGACGTACAGCGAGATCATAAACCAGGCAAGGTACAGTACGGCCAGCACGAAGCCCATGCCGAGCAGGCCCTTGGTGTTTCGGCCCCAGGTCTTGAAGGCGCCGCTAAAGGAGGTGCTTTCGCCCCTTTCCTCCGCCCGGCTGATGCCATAGAGCCCGGCGGCGAATAGCGGCGCCAGTAGAATGAAGCCCGCGGTCAATTGCACGCCCAGATGGTAATAGCCAGTGACCGCAAAAGAGGCCACGATGGCGCCATACACGGCGGCCACTAACAGCCCGTACCCGAGGGCGATGACGGGATTCTTTTTAAGATCCTGCCAACCCTTGCTCAGCCAGGTTAAAGGTTGGTTGATGTCCAGGCTTGCGATAGCGGGTCGGCTGACCGGCGAGACCGGCTGCTGGATGGTTTCTTGATAGGCCATAATTGCCTCCTAGTTGTTGTGAGTGCTTTACAGCGTGATGACGGCTTCGCGTTAGCGCGGCCCCGTCATTCATTGATACCTAAACTATGCAAGTTAACTGCCAGCGGCCGTTTTACCGCCTACGGAGGTCGGAGTCGTTGGGATCGGTTCACCTGGCCTGCGAATAGATGGGGCAAATGCCCCTAAGGTGAGTGATTTGCACCGAAATTAGGCGCTCGGCGGGGGGGGTAAAGGCAGGCCATTGCAGTCCACGGCTTGGCGGACAGTACGCGCGAAGCCGGCGCGGCGCCGGTTAGCGTTCGTAGACCAATCGCTCGTCGGGCACGCCCCATTCCAATAGGTCGGCCTTGAGGCCTTTGACGAAGGCGTCCGGGCCGCAGAGGTAGAAGTATTGATCCGGGGTGCGCGCGACCTCTCGCACCAAGGCCCCATCGACTCGGCGGGTGAGCAGGTGTGCGGCGCGTTCTCGGGTGAAGGTGAATAGGGCCTTGTCGCCGAGGTAGGCGCGGAGTTCTTCGCCGTAGATCAGGTCGTCCAGGCGCTGGTTGGAGAAGATGATTTGCTGGCCGTCCAGCTTGCCTTCGGCCACCAGGCTGCGCAGGATGGCCATAAAGGGGGTGACGCCGGCGCCGGCGGCGACGAAGACCCCGGGACCCTGATAGGTGATGGCGCCAAAGGGGCCTTTAATGATGAACTCGGCGCCGGGCTGCAAGGCGTGCAGGGCCTCGGTCACGCTGTTGTCGCCGGGGTAGCGCTTGATGGTGAATTCCAACACCTGGTCTTGGCGCCGGCTGGTGGGGGTGAAGGGGCGTCCATCCGCGGCATATTCGGGGCTGTCGATGAATAGCTCGACGCCTTGACCCGGCTCGAAGTCGAAGCCCTCGGGCTTGGTGGTCACGAAGCGTTTGGTGTCGTGAGTGACGGTGTTGCTCATCAGCAGTTTGGCCTTAAAGCTCATTGCGTTCTCCGTTACGCCGCGGGGGCGCTGGGTAGCTGAAACAGGTTTGCAGATCGTTGTGCGTTCGTAAGACCGTTAGGGTAAATCAGATGCGCGACGACGGCGCCGATTATCACAAGAAACGGGGCGGTTGGAATGCCCCGGCAGGCAGGAGATATAAACCAATCGAGGTTCAACCCTCGGATTTGCGTCGGTTGCGCCGCCAGCTCCCGAAACCGCCCATCAAGCGCAGCTCTTCGACGGTGGTTACGCCGCGCTCCAGCTTTTCCACGGCGTCATCGAGCAGGAATTGGTGCCCCCTGTCGGCCAGCCGCTGTTGCAGGGTGTGTTCGTCCGCGTGTTCCAGGATTAGCTCATAATCGTCGTCATCCACTTGCCAAATCTCAAACACCCCGGTGCGGCCGCTAAAGCCGAGGTCATTACAGCGTTCACAGCCCTTGGGATGCCAGAGCGTGTCCGGCAGATCTACGCCCATGGCCTTCAGCCAGCGGGTTTCGGCTTGGGTGGGCGCGTCTTGAACCCGGCAATGCTCACACAGGGTGCGCACCAAGCGCTGGGAGACCACCACCGACAGATTGGCCGAAATCTCCAGGTCCGTAAGGCCGTAATTGCGCAGCACGCTTACCACGCCGATGGCATCCCGGCTATGCAGGGTGGTCATCAGGCCCTTGCCGCTGGTGGCGGCGTCCGCCGCGGCGCGGGCCGAGCGCCGGTCCCGCACTTCGCCCACCAGCATATAATCGGGGTCCAAGCGGAGCATGGCCTTGACGCCTTCGGCGAAGGTGAGGCCGCGTTCTACGTCGGTTTGTATTTGGTTCACCCCGGTGATTTGGTATTCCACCGGATCTTCCACCGTGACCAAGTGCCGCTCGAATACCTTGAGCCGATGCAGCAGGCTGTATAGGGTGGTGGTCTTGCCGCCGCCGGTGGGGCCGGCCACAACGAACATCCCGGATAGGTCTTCCAGCCAATCTTCGATCTTTCCGTAATCCTGATCGCGCAGGCCCAACTCCTCCAATTCCAGGTACACGCTTTGCGAATCCAGCAAACGGATCGAAAGCTTGTCGCCGGACAGACAGGGGGCCGCGGTGAGCCGCATATCCAACTCGGCGCCCTCCACCGTCACCGTGGTGCGGCCCACTTGCGGGGTGAACACCGGTGTGGGATTGAGCCCGCAAAGGGTCTTGAGCTGATTGACCAGGCGGGCGCCTTGGTCGGGGGGCAGCACCAGGCAGTCGAGCAGCACGCCATGCACCCGCATACGCAATAAAATGCCATCGGATAGGGGGTCCAAATGCAGGTCGGTGGCGTGTTCCCGCGTGCCGTCTTCCAGCAAAGCGAAGGTGGCGTCGCGCCCTTCCTCGATGTCGTCACCCGCCGCCGATTCGCCGCTGCGGGGCTCGTCCAGCACGGCTTGCAGCGAACGCGCCAATTGCGGGCGTTGTTTGCGCTCCAGCCGGTTCGAAGGCGAAGACTCTTGGTTGGCGTCCGTTTCCGAATGGCTCATAAAACCCCCTCACTAGCCACGCTGCCGCGACGGGCGGCGAAGGCCAAAACGATTTGGGTGGAACCGTTCACGATTAGCTCCACGGCGATAAACAGGCCGATCACCCACAGGCTGCTGCCCGGCCAGCCGGCGATAATCACTACGCCAAGGATCAACGACGCCACCGCCGCCGCCAGGATCCACCCCCAGCCGACCATGCCGCGATGCTGAATAGCGATTACCAGGCGCAGGCCGCCGCTAATGATTAACCCCGCGCCGAGGATTAAGGTTAGCGTAAGCGCCGCATTCACCGGCATCACCATCATCGCAATGCCTAACGCCAGATAGACCACGGCGATGCTGACATGCAGCAAAGTGCTCCGCCAGCCCGAGGATTTGAAGGCCTGAAACAACTGAAAGCCCCCGCCGACCACCAGCAAAATGCCGAACATCAAGACCCCGGCCAGCGATAGAAAGGCCACCATGCCGAGGCCGATGACGCCCAGCACCACGGAAAGGATGCCGAACGCCAGCATCCAGCGCCAATGGGTCTGCAAGGCCCCGAACAGCGGATCGGGGACAAAGACCGTTTCATGCGCGACTTGTTGTTGGCTCATTGAATCACCTCCTACTGCGCCCCGCCCTGGCCGGCGCATGGCGGGGCGGTCCGTGAATGGGCTTTTTTCGATTGCAGAATGCCGGGTCTATTGACCCGACAAGTGCGCCCAGGCCTTTTTCGCCGAATCGCTGAGCTGGTCATAGGCGCCGGAAAAGCCGTTTTTGATCTCTTCCCAGGCATCCGCCGAACCGTACTTCGCCGCCCCATACCATTCGGACAATTCGCGGCGCTGCTGCCTGAGGTTCGCCATGGTCTCCCGGCTTTGCTCCTGCGCCGCCTCGCTCATTTCGTCCCATTGCGCCTCGGTGGCCGTCTCCAACTCTTGGAGTCGAGCGTCGGTGGCCTGCATGGCGCTATCAATGTCGGCCATCACCTCGTCGCGCCGCTCGGCGGAGTAATTCTTTAAGGCGTCCATCGCCTCGGACCACTTTTGCTGAACCTCTTCCTCGGTGTAGTGTTTCGTCTCGGGCATGTGTTCACTCCCCATGGCAGGTGTCAAAGCGAAAAGACCGGTCAATAAAACGCCGATCACCAGGCTTATGCTTCGGGTTGGTTGAGTTTGCATTTCAGCTTCTCCTCGCGGGTTGAAATCAACAATCGATGGAATCAATGAATGGAAAAAAAGCGGCAACGGCGGCGCTTAGGTCAGCTTTTCCTTCATCGCATGGGTGACCTTCACATACGGATAGACCGAAACCTCGCGCACCGCGGCGTCTTCCAACACATTGCGCCAGGTCCTGACCTCGTCCTCGGCCACCAGCAGCATCAACACATAGCCATTGTTCTGCACATGCGACTCAATGCGCTCGATCTCCTCCTCTGGAATGCCCAGGCGATGCACCGCCACGGTAAAATAGGACAAGCCGCCGGCCCCGGCCATGGCCCCGCCGCCCACGCCGGCCCCCGCGGCGGCCCCGGTAAGCGACTCCACCAAAGGCCCGGCCGCCATTACAGGGCCAAGCCCCGGCAGCAGAAAAATCCCTACGGCCCCCGAAAGCAGCCCCCAAAGACCGCCCCAAAAGGCCCCGAGCTTGCCCCAGCCCTTCATTCGATCACCGGCGCTGCCGTAGTAGATGCCGATCGGGTCATCGCCCGAACTCGAAGCGCGACCGAGGAGTGAAACCCGGTCCATGGGGTAATCGTTCTCCATCACCTTGCGCAAGGCGGACTGAGCGCACTCATTAGAATCCGCCAACGCCAGCAGAATCCGTTTCTTTGTTTCGGGGATCTCGTCGCTCGACGTCATATTCTCTCCTGTTAGGATTGCCAGGGCCGCTCACACCGCCGGTGACCCGCGGCTCGAAGGGCTCAACTACAGGGAGGAGGGCAGAAATCGGGCCAACCGACCCAAAAGGCGCGCAATCGGCGTGTGGGCGACCCCAACGGGGCCAACCCATTGGCCGCGAGTGGGGCATATCCACCACCGACGGGGCAGTTGCACCAATACGCCCCCCGGCCGCCACGGGCCGGATGCAGGCGCTGTATCACGCAGCGGGGAAGCTTGGGAGGTCGAGGCTTTAGCCGGGCTTTGAGCCGGTATAACGCCAAGGCCGCAAAGATAACCACCCGCCGTAATCCGCACAAAAACCTTCGCGCCCTTTGCGTTATATTTTCGTCGCCAGGCTTGGGGGGCTTGGTTCGGCCTGGCTAAAGCCTCAACCGCCGTTGGGGCGGTTAGGATTCGTATTGATCCGCGTCGTCGAGGGCTTGGCGCAGTTGCTGTTGTTGATCCCAATCGAGCCCCGGATGCAGGCGCTTTAGCCTGGCCATGGCTTGCGCGCGGGTGTGTCCGGTTTGGGCCTCATAGTTGCGCCAGAAGCCTTCCCACCAATGCGGCGGCTCTTGACGCGGGCCTTGGTGCTCGGTGGGGCGGTTGGTCGGGCCTTCGGTGACTAGGCTGCCCACATAGTCGGCCTCACTGTAAACGCGGTCGATTTGGGCCGCGATGCGGGCGATATCGGCCTCGTTCACCACGCCATTGCTGGTGGCTTGATAGAATTGAACGGTGACGCGAATGGGGAAGCGTTCATCCCGCTCGATGGCGTGGTCGTCGATTTCGGTGAAGGGGCCTTCGACCTCGCCATGGCCAATGACGGCTTCTTCCACCGCGCTTGACATGCACATAGGGAGGGGTTCTTCGCAGCAGAACATGTAGGACCACTGGGGTAAATCCGGTGTTTTCAACGGGACTTGAATCAGCAGCACCAGGTTGAACCCGGTGGTGTCGGGTTTTTCTGCGGCGCCCGCGGGGGCGTTTTCGGCGTCCGCTACAAAATCGCTCACCCGTTCGCCGGTGAGGCTGGCCCGTTCGCCATTGGTGTTAAAGAACAGGCGTTGGCCCCAGGTGTCGCCGGCCTCGAAGGCGTCGCGTTCGTTGTCGATAACGGTGACGCTAACGCCCTCGCGGGTGGCCAGCAGGGTCAATACGGCAGGCGCTTCGGGGACCGATTGGTAATTGAACAGCACCGGGTTGAATTGGGCCTTGCCGCTTTGCGGGATGGGCAGGAAACAGGCCTGGGCGCCGGCCAATAGATGGGTGTCGCGCTCGCAAAGCAGGCTTTTGATCTCGCCCGGCCAGCTCTCGGGCTCGCTGAGGTATTGCCGCAGGTCGGCCAGCACATCGCGCAGCGGAACCTTTTTCACGGGCCGGCCTTTTTCATTGCCGGTGAGCAAGAAAAAGCGGTCAATCGGCACGTCGGCGCTGATGTCGGCAAAATTGGGGGTGCGGATTACGGGCATGCAGCTCAGGCTATAGCCAGAGTCGCGCGGGGCCTTGTGCTGCACCTGAATGGTCAGGTCGCTGATGTTGGGGCCGGCGGAGGAGCCCTCGAAGCGGGCGGTGTCTTCCCAAGCAAGGTTGAGAATCTGCAGGCCGTGGGCCTGGCAGAGGCGTCGGGCTTCGGCGTCGTGCGCCAGCTCGGCGGTGCGCTGAATCGCGGTTTGGTATTCGCTGTGCGAGTTGTCGCTCCAATGGATCATTGGGAGGCTCCTTTAACGGGTGCTTAAATTGGCAAGGCGGGCATCATGCGCCGTCCGTCGGCCTGCCTGCGATGTGACTACGTTGCGGCCGAGAGGGTTTTTCAAAAGGTTCACCGAACCAGGCCTTTCTATGTAAGATACGCTACGGTAGGCCCGCGGTTGGGATTAGATTGGGCGCCTTTTCCCCCGCCGCTCGAATCCGGCCCCTTGCATTGACCGCATCGAAGGCGCCCCCGATGAAGCCTGTGAATGACCACAGAATAAACCACTTACCTGGACACCAGGCGTCACCCCTGCGACCATTCATCGGATTTTGCCGCGGTAGAGGTCAGGCGTGTTTCAGACTCGGCGGGCGAGTTCCAAGCCTCGACCCCTCGATGGCCGCCTGGGTATCCAATGAGGCCGGGGCAAAAGGAACCTCCCGGTCTTTGGTCTCCGGCAAAAAAGCTCGGACGGCCGCGGCTTTAGCCGGGCTTGGGGCAGCACCGGCGGCGGCTAAACCCCGGCCGCCGAGCGGCTGCGGCCTCGCGTTGGAGTACACGCCTTGGCGTGTGCGGGCCAGAGGGCGCGGGCCAAGGGTTGGGCGGTTCTTCGTGTGCTGTGCGTCCCGAAATCGTGCCCGCCGCTCTCCAGGCGACGGGCGACCCGCCGGGCGGATTCCTCCGGCGAGCGGACAAAGAAATACAACAGATGCACCCGATAACCCGCCGCGCTGGCCTGATCCATCACCCGCAGATAGGCGCGCCCCGACAGGGTCGATTTCAGAGCGAAGGACTCCCTGCGGCGAAGCAGCGCCTTGCGCCGCCGCGCGCTCACCCGGCCGGCCGCTCTCAGGGCCTTTTGCGAGGCGGGCGCCAGCGGATACAGACCGCGCGCGGTTTCGTCTTGATTCAAAAACTCCAGGCTGCCCGACACCTCCGCGATATGCCGCATCGCGTAGGTGGTCTTGCCCACGCCATTGGGTCCGGCGATGATCCAGAGGGTGGGCGCATGATCCAAGGCAGTGGCATTCGGCATTTCATCGATTCCCGTAGGTGGCGGCGGCCCAGTGCCGGTGCGCTAGTATGGCCGCGCCTTTACCCCGGAATCAACCCGTTTCCGGGGCGGCGCGGACAGAAAAAGCCGCAGTGCCGGCCGAGTCCGACTACGCTGGCCGAAGACGACCCGGTGCGTGTGGCGCCCTTCGATGCCATCGAGTTTCCGCTGAATGCCCTGTGGGCCTGAAGCCTTTCACGCCAAAGCGGCCTTCGGTTGCGTTTCGGGCAGCCAGAGCTGCCAAGGCTTGAGGTCCCAAACTGGGGCTTGGGACCCAGCGGGAATATGCGTAGAGAGGGTGATGGAGCGGGCATGAATCAGGTGCTCGTCCTCGTCGCGCCTCTCCCTGGGCGGGCCGTCCACGTTGCGGTGGCGGAATCGCCCGTCCACTGTTTCGCCGGTGTCGGCCCATTCCTGCTGCACCCCCATCAGGTAGGCCAGGCGCGGGCAGTAGACGTATTCGTTGACCATGCGGACCGGGATCAGCGGGGCTGGCTGCTGAGTGGCCGTTGAAACTTGCGGGTTCATGGGCATTTTCTTAGACTCTCTGGTATTCGCAAATGGGATTCAGGCGCGCTCCGAACGAACCTGTAGCGCCGAAAGTTACTGTGAATCTAGCGAGGAGTGGCAGTCCTCCAAGGACTGCCACTCCTGGGGTTGATTCATTTTCCCTTCAGGAGATCAACATGCCCGTCGCAACCGCACCGTTACGTCGCCACTCCTGGTCCGACTACCAGCAATGGCCGGATGAGGAGCGCTGGGAGCTGATCGACGGGGTGGCGTACAACATGACGCCCGCGCCAACGACGAAGCATCAGTCCATGGTCGGAAATCTGTTCAGTGCCTTGATGCAGCACCTGAGCGGCAAGCCTTGCCGCCCCTTCATCGCCCCCACCGACGTCAAGCTTTCCGATTTCGACGTAGTGCAGCCCGACATCCTGGCGGTCTGCGATGCGTCGAAAATCACCCCCTCCCACATCGAAGGCGCCCCCGATTTGGTGGTGGAGGTCCTTTCGCCCTCCACCTCCACCAAGGACCTGCGCGAAAAGCGCGCGCTCTATCAACGCGCCGGGGTGGCGGAGTATCTGGTCATCGACCCGCTGGAGCACTATGCCATCCTGTTCCGGCTCAGTGATGATGGCCAGTTCGACCCGGGCGCCGTGATCGGACCGCAGGAAACCCTCCCGCTCGCCGTTCTGGAAGGGGAGGAGATCCCGCTGTGGGAGGTCTTCGAACTGCCCGAACCCGGCAGCGAACCCGAGGTGCAAGGGCCTGTCTAGCGCGCTTGCACCGCCCTTTTGCCGAAACCCCGGAGCCATGCCATGACACAAGCCGCGGAAAAGGCCGCCACCTACGAGGATCTGCTCGCCGTGCCGGAACATCAGGTGGCCGAGATCATCCACGGTGTTCTCCATACTCATCCACGCCCGGTGCCGAAACATGCAAGGGCCGCATCCAGCGCCGGGATGAA
>JAABTK010000093.1 GCA_011389885.1 Gammaproteobacteria bacterium
CCGCGGCCGGACTGAAATCCGGGCTCCGGGCGGTTTGTGTTTTCCGCGGCCGGACTGAAGTCCGGGCTCCGGGCGGTTTGTCTTTTCCGCGGCCGGACTAAAGTCCGGGCTCCGGACGGTTTGTCTTTTCCGCGGCCGGACTAAAGTCCGGGCTCCGGGCGGTTTGTCTTTTCCGCGGCCGGACTAAAGTCCGGGCTCCGGGCGGTTTGTCTTTTCCGCGGCCGGACTGAAATCCGGGCTCCGGGCGGTTTGTGTTCTCCGCGGCCGGACTAAAGTCCGGGCTCCGGGCGGTTTGTCTTTTCCGCGGCCGGACTGAAGTCCGGGCTCCGGGCGAGGCCTCAGCCTCCGGGGATCTTCGATTCGGCGATGTGCTCCAGCAGGTTGGCGACGGTGGCGCTCATCACCTCTACCAGGGGCGCGGGCCAGAGGCCGAGCGCCAGGACTGCCAGGGCCAAGGCGCCGAGGACGAAGAATTCGCGGTTGTTGATGTCTTGCAGGCCCGCCACGCCGTCGTTGGCCACTGCGCCGAAGACCACGCGCTTGACCATCCACAGGGTATAGGCGGCGCCGATGATTAGGGTGGTGGCGGCCAGGAAGGCGTACCAGAAGTCGGCGCGGAAGCTGGCCAGAATCACCATAAATTCGCCCACGAAGCCGGAGGTGCCGGGCAGGCCGGCGTTGGCCATGGCGAAGAAGACCATGAAGCCGGCGAAGATGGGCATGGTATGCACCACGCCGCCGTAGTCGGCGATATTGCGGCTGTGCAGGCGGTCGTAGAGCACGCCTACGCAGAGGAACATGGCGGCGGAGATGAAGCCGTGGGAGATCATCTGCACCATGCCGCCCTCTACGCCGAGGGCCGCGCCGGGGATGCCCTGGGCGCCGATTTGAAATACGATGAAGAAGCCCAGGGTCACGAAGCCCATGTGGGCGATGGACGAATAGGCGATGAGCTTTTTCATGTCCTCCTGCACCAGGGCCACGAAGCCGATGTAGACCACCGCGATGAGGGACATGGCGATAATCAGCCAATCGAGGGTCATGGAGGCGTCGGGGGTGATGGGCAGGGAGAAGCGCAGGAAGCCGTAGCCGCCGATTTTGAGCATAATCGCCGCTAGGATCACGGAACCGCCGGTGGGGGCCTCCACATGGGCGTCGGGCAGCCAGGTATGCACCGGCCACATGGGCACCTTGACCGCGAAGGCGGCGAGGAAGGCGAGGAAGATCCAGAACTGGGCGTTCTCGGTGAGCGGCAGTCGGTGGAAGTCGAGGATAGAGAAGCTGCTCAGGCCCAGGTATTCCGGCGTCTGCATGTACATATAGATCAGCGCCACCAGCATGAACACCGAGCCGAAGAAGGTGTAGAGGAAGAACTTAATGGTGGCGTAGACCCGGTTGGGTCCGCCCCAGACCCCGATGATCAGGAACATCGGGATCAGCATGGCCTCCCAAAAGACGTAGAACAGCATGGCGTCGAGGGCGGAGAACACGCCCGCCATCACGCCTTCCATCATTAGAAAGGCGGCCATGTAGACATGGGGCTTGTATTGAATGACCTCCCAGCCGGCCACTACCACGAAGATGGTAATAAAGGTGGTGAGGATGATCAGCGGCATGGAGATGCCGTCCACGCCCAGGTAGTAGTCGATATTAAAGGCGGGGATCCAGGCGGCCCGCTCCACGAACTGCATCTCGGCGCTGCCGGGGTCGAAGCCGATCCATAGCGACAGGCTGGCGACGAAGGTCAGTACGGCCACCACCAGGGCGGTCCAGCGGGTGGATTCGGGGTGCTTGTCGCCATTGGCCAGCACCAAGGCCCCGCCGATGATCGGCAGCCAGACGACTAAACTGAGGATGGGCCAGTCTCCAAGCATGCGATGCGTCCTACCTTCAGAGCACGAACCAGGTCAGCAACAGGAGCAGACCCAGGATCATGGCGATTGCGTAATGGAAGAGGTATCCGGTTTGGACCTGACGGGCGATGCCGGCCGCCCAGCCCACGGTCTTGGCCGAGCCGTTCACCGCCAGGCCGTCGATCAGGCCGCGGTCGCCCACGAACCAAAATAGCTTGCCGATGCCGCGGCTGCCGCCGGCGAAGACGGTTTGGTAGGCCTCGTCAAACCAGTACTTCTTGTCCAGCATGGTGTACACCGGGGCCAGGGCCTGCTTGGCCTTGTCCGCCAGCTCGGGCTTTTGCATGTAAATGAACCAGGCCACGAATAGACCGCCCAGGGCCAGATACAGGGGCGCGGTCATGAAGCCGTGCTGCACGAAGCCCATCACCCCGGTATAGCCCACCTGGCTCAGGGTGTCGTGCTGGGGCAGCACATAGATGGCGTTGGCGAACCAGTCGCCGAAGACCATGGGGCCGATGGTCAGGCCGCCGATAAACACCGAGGGGATGGCCAGCAGGATCAGCGGCACGGTGATCACCTTGGGCGTTTCGTGCAGGTGGGCCTTGGCGTGCTCGTCCCGCGGACCGTCGCCGTGGAACACCAGGAAGTACATGCGGAAGCTGTACAGGGCGGTGACGAAGACGCCGAGCACCACCAGCACATAGGCGTAGCCGGAGCCTGCGATCTCGGAGTGGGACACCGCGGAGATGATGGCGTCCTTGGAGAAGAAGCCGGAGAAGCCGGGGAAGCCGATCAGCGCCAGCGAGCCCAGCAGCGCGGTGAACCAGGTGATGGGCATGTACTTGCGGATGCCGCCCATGTTGCGGATGTCCTGATCGTGGTGCATGCCGATGATCACCGAGCCCGCGGCCAGGAACAGCAGGGCCTTGAAGAAGGCGTGGGTCATCAGGTGAAACACGCCGGCGGCGTAGGCGGACACGCCCAGGGCCACCATCATGTAGCCGAGCTGGGACAGGGTCGAGTAGGCCACCACCCGCTTGATGTCGTTTTGCACCAGGCCGATGAGGCCGGTGAAGAAGGCGGTGGTGGCGCCGATCACCAGCACGAAGGTCAGCGCGGTCTCGGACAGCTCGTACAGCGGCGACATGCGCGCCACCATAAAGATACCGGCGGTGACCATGGTGGCGGCGTGAATCAGCGCGGAGATGGGGGTGGGGCCTTCCATGGAGTCCGGCAGCCAGACATGCAGCGGGACCTGGGCCGACTTGCCCATGGCGCCGATGAACAGCAGGATGCCGATGACGCTCATCAGGGACCAGGAGGCATCGCCCCAGATTTGGATCTGCATGTCGGCGAAGCCCAGGGCCGGGTCCTTGGCCTGCTCGAAGACCTCCACATAGTCCAGGCTGTTGAAGTACATGGCCACCGCGGCGATGCCGAGGATGAAGCCGAAGTCGCCCACGCGGTTCACCAGGAAGGCCTTGAGGTTGGCGAAGGTGGCCGAGGGGCGCACGGACCAAAAGCCGATGAGCAGGTAGGAGACCAGGCCCACCGCCTCCCAGCCGAAGAACAATTGCAAGAAGTTGTTGGCCATCACCAGCATCAGCATGGAGAAGGTGAACAGCGAGATGTAGCTGAAGAAGCGCTGGTAGCTGTGCGTGCCGGCCAGGCTCTCCTTGGGCCAGTTGTGCTGGTCGTCGGCCATGTAGCCGATGGTGTAGATATGCACGCAAAACGAGACGAAGGTGACCACCGCCATCATCATGGCGGTGAGTTCGTCCACCAGGAAGCCGACCTCGAAGGTCAGGCCGTCGCTGACCATCCAGGTGTAGATGGATTCGTTGAAGGGCTGGGCGTCGCCCCAGATGAAGCGGCCCAGCACGAACAGCGACAGCGCGGCGGACAGGCCCACGCCGAGGGAGGTCACCCAATGCGCCCCCGCGCGGCCGATGCGGCCGCCCCAGAAGCCGGCGATGGCCGCGCCCAACAGCGGGAGCAGGACTATGAGTAGGTAGATCGTCTTCATCTCGGCGCTTGTCCTATCAGCCCGACAGGCTGTCCAGTTCCTCGACGTCGATGGTGCCGCGGTTGCGGAACAGCACCACCAGGATGGCCAGGCCGATGGCGGCCTCCGCCGCGGCCACGGTGAGGATAAAGAATACGAAGACCTGCCCCACCGTATCGCCCAAGAAGTGGGAGAAGGCCACGAAGTTGATGTTCACCGCCAGCAGCATCAGCTCGATGCACATCAACAGGATCAGCACGTTCTTGCGGTTGAGGAAGATCCCGGCCACGCTGAGCGAGAACAGGACGGCGGCCAGGATAAGATAGTCGGATAGCGCGATCATTTCAGCTCCAGCTTCTTTTCGGCGGGCATGGACACCACCCGCACCCGGTCCGGCCCCTTGCGCACCCGCACCTGTTTGCCCGTGTCCTGATACTTGGTCTCGGGGCGTTGGCGCAGGGTCAGGCCGATGGCGGCGATGATGGCCACCAGCAGCAGCACGGCGGCGATCTCGAAGGGGTACAGAAAGACCGTGAACAGGGTCATGGCCAGGGCCTCGGTGTTGGAGGCGTCGGCGCCCAGGCGCTCGGGGGCGGCGATCTGCTCCAGGCCGAAGTTGGTCGGCCCCACCACCATAATCATCAGCGCCGCCATGGCCACGGCCACGATTAGGCCGATCGGCAGGTAGCGCATAAAGCCCGCGCGTATGGTGGCCAGGTCGATGTCGAGCATCATCACAACGAACAGGAACAGCACCATCACCGCGCCCACATAGACCAGCACCAGGGCGATGGCGAGGAATTCGGCCTCGGCCAGCATCCAAATGCCGGAGCTGGCGAAGAAGGCCAACACCAGAAACAGCACCGCATGCACCGGGTTGCGCCGGGTGATGACCATGGTGGCGGCGTAGATTAGGATCGCCGCGAAGGCGAAGAAAACGATTCTTTCGAAGCTCATGCCGTCGGGTATCCGTGCAAATAGAGTGTTCGCGGGGCGACCGGTCGCCCCGCCCGCGGCGCTTGGGCCTTGCGGCGGGCCGCGGCTTGGCCGGCAGCGGCCAAGGGCTTAATCGCCTGGCGATAAGGGGCTGCTTGGAGCCGTTGCATTGCCGCGGCGCCGATCATCTGTACTTCGCCTGGGCCGCGATGTCGGCGGCGATTTGGGGTTCGTGTTTGTCGCCGATCTCCAGGAGCTTGTCCTTGGTGATTACGTTTTGGCCCTTTTCCAGGAAGCAGTATTCGTAGATGCGGGTCTCGACGATGGCGTCCACCGGGCAGGACTCTTGGCAGTAGCCGCAGAAGATGCACTTAAACAGGTCGATGTCGTAGCGCGTGGTGCGGCGCGAGCCGTCGGCGCGGGGCTCGGCCTCGATGGTGATGGCCTGGGCCGGGCACACCGCCTCGCACAGCTTGCAGGCGATGCAGCGCTCCTCGCCGTTGTCGTAGCGGCGCTGGGCGTGCAGGCCGCGAAAACGGGGCGACTGGGGCGCGCGCTCCTCGGGGTATTCGAGGGTGAACTTCTTGCCGAACAGATAGCGCCCGGTGACGCCCAGCCCGCGGAACAGCTCCAGCAGGAAGAGGCTTCTGAAATAGTCAATGAATGCCTTCATGCGTCACCCCTCAGTCGAACCACCAGGGCAGTTCGTAAACCACCGCCAAGCCCACCACCAGAATCCAGACGATGGTGATGGGGATGAAGACCTTCCAGCCCAGGCGCATAATTTGGTCGTAGCGATAGCGCGGGAAGGTGGCGCGGAACCACAGGTATAGGAATGCGAAGATGGCGGTCTTCAGGAACAGCCAGACGATGCCCGGCACCCACTCGAACAGCGGGCCGAGGATGGGCCAGCCGTGGAAAGGGGAGAGCCAGCCGCCCATGAACATCAGCGCGGCCAGTGCGGAGATGAGGATCATGTTGGCGTATTCGCCCAGGAAGAACACCGCGAAGGCCATGCCCGAGTACTCTACATGGAAACCGGCCACGATCTCCGACTCGCCTTCGGCCACGTCGAAGGGGGCGCGGTTGGTCTCGGCCACGCCGGAGATGAAGTAGATCACGAACAGCGGCAGCAGCGGCAGCCAGAACCAGCTAAAGATGCCGCCGGCCTGGGCGCGCACGATGTCGCCCAGGTTCAGGCTGCCGGCGGCCACCAGCACCCCCACCAGGGCGAAGCCCATGGCGATTTCGTAGGCCACGATCTGCGCCGCCGAGCGCATGGCCCCGAGCAGGGCGTATTTGGAGTTGGAGGCCCAGCCGGCGATGATTACGCCGTAGACGCCCACCGAGGTCAGGGCCAGGATGTACAGCAGCCCGGCATTGACATCCGCCAGCACCAGCTCTTCGTCGAACGGGAACACCGCCCAGGCCGCCAGCGCCGGGGCCAGGGTGATGAGGGGCGCGAGCAGGAACAGGAATTTGTTGGCGCCTGTGGGGAGGATGACCTCCTTGAACATCAGCTTTACGGCGTCGGCGATGGGCTGGAGCCAGCCCTTGGGGCCGACGCGATTGGGGCCCAGGCGCAACTGCATGTAGCCGATGACCTTGCGCTCGGCATAGGTGTAGTAGGCCACCAGCAGCATGATGGGGGCGACGATCAGCACGATCTTGACCAGGATCTCGATCAGGGTCGCGAGGTAGGGCCAGTCCCGGCCGAAGGTGTCCCAGAGTCCGATCAAGGTATCCATCAAGCCTTCTCCAGGGTGACTTCACCAAAGCGTCCGGCCAGCGCCTGACTGCCGGGTATCGCAGTACACAGGGCCACGGCCCCTTGGGGAACGGCCGGGTCCGGGCGCGCCTCGAACACCGCCTTGCGTGCCTGCGGCTGGGACACCGTGATGCGGTCGCCGGCGGTGAAGCCCAGCCGCTTGGCGTCCTCGGGGTTGAGCCGCAGATAGGCCGCGTCTTGGGCATCGGCGGTGGCCTGCAGGGCCGGGGCGCGACGCACCATGGGGTCCACGCTATAAATGGGCAGCTCGCCGATGCGCAGCAGCTCGGCCTCGGGCAGGGTCAGCTCGAGCGCGGGGTCCGGCTCGAAGCCGTTGTCCGGCGCGGCGTCGCCCAGCATGCCCAGGGCCTCGTCGCGCACCTGCAGCGGGGTGTTGAAATCGAAGCCGCCGAGGTTCATTAGGTTACCCAATACGCGCAGGATCTTCCAGCCCGGTCGGGCCTCGCCCGCCGGCGGCGCGGCGCCGTTAAAGCCCTGTTGCGTGCCTTCGATATTAAAGAAGGTGCCGGCGGACTCGGGGGCGGCGGCCAGCGGCAGGATCACGTCGGCCACGGTTTCGAGGTCGGGGCTGCGGAAGCTGCTCAGGGCCACCACGCACTCGGCCTTCATTAGCGCATTCAGGCCCTGGGCCGGGTTTTCCAGGTCGAAACCGGGGTCGATGCCCAGCAGCAGGTAGCCCTTGCGCGGCTCGGCCAGCATGGCCTGGGCGTCCAGACCGCCCTCCCCCGGCGTCACGCCGAGCAGGGCCGCGCCCACGCCGTTGGCCCCCGGGGTCAGGAAACCGAGGCGGGCCCCGGCGGCCTCGGCCACCTGGGCGGCCAGGCAGCGCAGCAGGCCGTAATCGGGGTGGCCCATGGCCAGGTCGCCCACCAGCACCAGGGCCTTGTCGGCGGCCTTTAGGCGCTTGAAGAGTTCCTTGTGGTGGTCGGCCACCTTGATCTTGTTCACCACGCCCTTGCGCACCCCGGCGGCCTTGGCCAGGTTGGCCACCTCCAGCACCCAGTCGCGGGGGTTGGCAACCCACTGCGCGGCGCGGTAGTTCAGGTCCAGCTTCAGCGGGTTGAAGTAGACCACCTCGGCCCCCTTCATGGCCGCCTTGCGGATGCGGTGGCCGAGCAGGGGCTGATCCTTGCGCGGGTTGGCGCCGATGATCACCACCAGATCCTGCTCCTCCAGCTCGGCGATGGGGCCGCCGAGCCAGGGGACCTTGGGCGGGTCGCCGCGGAAGTCAGCCTGGCGCAGTCGGTGGTCGAGGTTGGCGCTGCCGAGGCCGCGCATTAGCTTCTTGGCCAGATACAGCTCTTCCAGGCTGGCCGAGGGCGAGAGCAGGCCGCCAAGTTGATTACCGTCGTCGCCGCGGGCCTGCGCCAGGCCTTGGGCGGCGGCCTCCAGCGCGCTCTGCCAGTCGGTTTCGCGCCACTCGCCGCCCTGCTTGACCAGCGGCTTCAGGAGCCGATCTGCGGCGCTTAGGGCCTGGTAGCTGAAGCGGTCGCGGTCCGACAGCCAGCATTCGTTGACCGCCTCGTTGTCTTTCGGGTGGACGCGCAGGATCTGATCGCGGCGCAGGTGGTAATGGACGTTGGAGCCCACGCCGTCGTGGGCCGCGATGCCGTCGCGCTGCACCATCTCCCAGGCCCGGGCCTGGAAGCGGAAGGGCTTGGAGGTGAGGGCCCCCACCGGGCAGAGGTCGATGACGTTGCCGGCCAGCTCCGAGCCCATGGCGTGTTCCACATAGGTGCCGATGGTCATGTGGTCGCCGCGGCCGGTGGCGCCCAGTTCGCGGATGCCGGCGATTTCGGCCCCGAAGCGCACGCAGCGGGTGCAGTGGATGCAGCGGGTCAGGTCGGTGGCCACCAGCGGACCGATGTCCGGGTCCGCCACCACGCGCTTGGCCTCCGCATAGCGGGAGGCGTCGCTGCCATAGCCTAGGGCCACGTCCTGCAATTCGCACTCGCCGCCCTGGTCGCAGATGGGGCAGTCCAGCGGGTGGTTGATCAGCAGGAACTCCATGGCGCCCTTTTGGGCCTCCACCGCCATGGGCGAGTTTGTGGTCACTTTCATGCCGTCGTTCACCGGGGTCACGCATGCCGGCAACGGGCGCGGAACCTTTTCCACCTCCACCAGGCACATGCGGCAGTTGGCGGACAGGGACAGCTTGCGGTGGTAGCAGAAACGGGGGATATGAATGCCGGCGGCGTCGCAGACGTCGATCAGCATGGCCCCGGGGGCCGCCTTCAGCGCCCGGCCATCGACCTCGATGGTGATCGTGGATTCCTCTGTCATCTTCACCCGTCTCTACGTTCAGCCGCCGGCGGAAACCAGGCAGCGTTTACGGTCGATGTGGTACTGGAACTCGTCGCGAAAGTGCTTGAGCATGCCCTGCACCGGCCCAGCCGCGGCGTCGCCTAAGGCGCAAATGGTGCGGCCCGCGATCTTGCCGGTGATGTCGTCCAACAGCTCCAGGTCCTCCTGCCGCCCCTTGCCCTGCTCGATGCGGTGCACGATGCGATAGAGCCAGCCGGTGCCCTCGCGGCAGGGGGTGCATTGGCCGCAGGACTCCTCGTAATAGAAGTAGGACATGCGCTCCAGCACCCGCACCATGCAATTGGTGTCGTCGAGCACGATCACCGCGCCCGAGCCCAGCATGGAGCCGGCCTGCTGGATGGCGTCGTAGTCCATGGTCAGCTCCATCATCTGCGCGCCGGGGATCACCGGCGCGGAGGAGCCGCCCGGGATCACCGCCTTGATGGGCCGGCCGTCCTTCATGCCGCCGGCCATCTGCAGCAGGTCTTTGAAGGGCGTGCCCATGGGGATCTCGAATACCCCGG
This sequence comes from Gammaproteobacteria bacterium, assembly GCA_011389885.1. GTDB lineage: Bacteria > Pseudomonadota > Gammaproteobacteria > Chromatiales > Chromatiaceae > JABBTK01. The sequence goes on from JAABTK010000093.1 coordinate 9,415, forward strand.
GGTTATTGATATTGCCGGAGATGGAGAACACCTTGGTGCCGCCGCTGTTCTCTACACCCAGGTCCTTGAACCAGTCGCCGCCCTTCTCCAGGATCACCGGGATGGAGGCCAGGGACTCGGTGTTATTGATAATGGTGGGCCGGCCATAGAGCCCGAACAGGGCCGGGAACGGCGGCTTGAAGCGCGGCTGGCCCTTTTTGCCCTCGATGGATTCGAGCAGCGCGGTCTCTTCGCCGCAGATATAGGCCCCGGCGCCGAGGTGGGCGTGCAGCTGGAAGTCGAAGCCCGAGCCGAGGATGTCCTCGCCCAGGAAGCCCTCCTTGCGGGCCTCTTCCAGCGCGGCCTCGAAGCGCTCGTAGGGCTCCTGGAACTCGCCGCGGATGTAGTTGTAGCCGCGGGCCGCGCCGATGGTGTAGGCGGCGATGATCATCCCCTCGATCAGCTGATGGGGGTTGTAACGCAGGATGTCACGGTCCTTGAAGGTGCCCGGCTCGCCCTCGTCCGAGTTGCAGACCAGATAGCGATCGCCCGGGGCGCTGCGGTTGATGAAGCCCCACTTGACCCCGGTGGGGAAGCCGGCGCCGCCGCGGCCGCGCAGGTTCGACTTCTTCACCTCGGCGATGATGTCGTCCGGGGCAGTCTTTTCCTGGAGCACGCGCTTGAGCACTTCATAGCCGCCCACGGCCCGATAGGCCTCCAGGCTCCAGGGCTGGTCGTGGTCGAGGGTGCGCAGACAGACTTCGTTGGCCATCAAATCACTCCAGCCCGTCCAGGATCTCGTCTACGCGATCCGGGGTCAGGTTTTCGTAATACTGTTTCCCGATTTGGAACATGGGCGCGCCGCCGCAGGCCCCCAGGCACTCCACCTCTTTGAGGGTGTAGTGGCCGTCCTCGGTGGTTTGGCCCAGCTTGATGCCGAGCTTGCCTTCTAAATGAGAAACGATTTCATCCGAGCCGCAGGCCATGCAGGAGACGTTGGTGCAGACGCAGATTTTGTGTCTACCGACCGGCTTCAGCTCGTACATGGAGTAGAAGGTGGCCACCTCGTAGACCGCGATGGGTGGCAGGTCGAGGTAGTGGGCCACGTCGTCCAGGTCCTTTTGGCTCAGCCAGCCGGGATTATTATCGGTGTCGGCGTCCTGCACCGCGACCAAGGCGGCCATTAGCGCGGACTGCTTCCACTCGGCCGGATACTTGGCGATCCAGCGGTCGATCTCGGCCCGGATCTCGGGCGTGAACAACTGGTCTTTGCCCGGCGCGGGTTCGGGCACGGTCATGGGTTGCATCTTGAAGCCCATTAGCGGTCGATCTCCCCGAATACGATGTCCATAGTGCCGATAATCGCCACCACATCGGCCAGCATGTGGCCCTTGGCCATTTCGTCCATGGCCGCCAGGTGCGGAAAGCCGGGGGCGCGGATCTTCAGCCGATAGGGCTTGTTGGAGCCATCGGACACGATATAGATGCCGAACTCGCCCTTGGGGGCCTCCACCGCGGAATAGACCTCCCCGACGGGGGTGCAGTAGCCCTCGGTGAAGAGTTTGAAGTGGTGGATCAGGGCCTCCATGTCGGCCTTCATCTCGCCGCGGGGCGGCGGCGCTATTTTGTGGTCGTCCACCATCACCGGGCCGGGGTTGTCGCGCAGCCACTGGCAGCACTGCTTCATGATGCGGGCGGACTGGCGCATCTCTTCCACCCGCACCAGGTAGCGGTCGTAACTGTCGCCGTTCACGCCTACCGGGACGTCGAAGTCCACCCGGTCGTAGGCGGCGTAGGGCTGCTTCTTGCGCAGGTCCCATTCGAAGCCGGAGCCGCGCAGCATGGGGCCGCTGAAGCCCAGTTGCAGGGCGCGCTCGGGGGCGACCACGCCGATGCCCACGGTGCGCTGTTTCCAAATGCGGTTGTCGGTGAGCAGGGTCTCGTATTCGTCCACCAGCCCTGGGAAGCGGTCCGCGAAGTCGTCCAGGAAGTCAATCAGCGAGCCCTCGCGGTTGCGGTTCAGGGCCTTGGCCTCGCTGGGGTCCTTGAGGTGCTTGCGCTCAAAGCGCGGCATTGCATCCGGCAGGTCGCGGTAGACGCCGCCGACCCGGTAGTAGGCCGAGTGCAAGCGGGCGCCGGACACCGCCTCGTAGGCGTCCATCAGGTCCTCGCGCTCGCGAAAGCAGTAGAGGAACATGGTCATGGCGCCGATGTCCAGGCCATGCGCCCCCAGCCACATCAGGTGATTGAGGATGCGCGTGACCTCGTCGAACAGGGTGCGGATATAGAGCGCGCGCTCGGGCGGCTCGACGCCCAGCAGCTTTTCGATGGCGGACACATAGCCGTGCTCGTTGCACATCATGGACACATAGTCGAGGCGGTCCATGTAGGGCACGGAGTGGTTATAAGGCTTGTCTTCGGCCAGCTTTTCGGTGCCGCGGTGGAGCAGGCCGACATGCGGGTCGGCGCGCTCGATGACCTCGCCGTCCATCTCCAGCACCAGGCGCAGCACGCCGTGGGCCGCCGGGTGTTGGGGGCCGAAGTTGATGGTGTAGTTGCGAATCTCAGGCATCGGCGGCGTCCTGCGGCGGTTGGGGTTCTTCGCCGGGGCCGGCCTGGGCGCGGATCACCCGCGGCACATTGGGGCGCTTTTCGATGCTCACCGGCTGGTAGACCACGCGGCGCTTTTCGGGGTCGTAGCGCATCTCCACCTGGCCGATCAGCGGGAAGTCCTTGCGGAAGGGGTGGCCGATGAAGCCGTAGTCGGTGAGGATGCGGCGCAGGTCCGGGTGGCCTTCGAACAGGATGCCGTAGAGGTCGAAGGCCTCGCGCTCGAACCAGTCGGCGGCGTTCCAGACCGCGATCACCGAGGGTGCGCGGGGCATTTCGCCGTCCAGCCGCACCCGTATGCGCAGGCGGTGATTGTGTTTTATGGAAAGCAGGTGATAGACGGCGGCGAAGCGGCGGTCGGGGTCCGGCTCGGACAGGTCCATGCGCTCCACGCCGCGGCCGAAGCCGCTCAGGGAGGCCGCGTCGGTGGTCCATTCGTCTTGGCCGTAGGCCGCATAGTCCACGCCGCAAACGTCGATCAATTGCTCAAAGACGAAGGGGGCCTCATCGCGCAGGCGCGCGGCGGTGTCGAGCAGGCGGTCGGCCGTCAGCTCCAGGGTCAGCTCATTGCGGAAGCGCTCAATGCCGACGGCGGTGTCGCCGAAGGCCGATTCCAGCGCGGCCTGCAGGGCGTCCACGCGCTGTCGGGCCGGGGAGTCTTGTGTCGTTTCGGTCACGCTTTCGTTCATCGGGGCATCCGGCTTAACGGGCGATGGTGTTGGTGCGACGGATCTTCTCCTGCAATTGCAGGATGCCGTACAACAACGCCTCGGCGGTGGGCGGGCAGCCGGGGACGTAGACGTCCACCGGCACGATGCGGTCGCAGCCGCGCACCACGGAATAGGAATAGTGGTAATAGCCGCCGCCGTTGGCGCAGGAGCCCATGGAGATCACCCAGCGCGGCTCGGCCATTTGGTCGTAGACCTTGCGCAGGGCCGGGGCCATCTTGTTCACCAGGGTGCCGGCCACGATCATTACGTCGGACTGGCGGGGCGAGGGCCGGAACAGGATGCCGAAGCGGTCCAGGTCGTAGCGCGCGGCGCCGGCCTGCATCATCTCCACCGCGCAGCAGGCGAGGCCGAAGGTCATGGGCCACATGGAGCCGGTGCGGGCCCAGTTGATCAGGTCGTCGGCGCTGGTGGTGACGAAGCCCTTTTCGAAGACGCCTTCTACTCCCATTCCAGGGCCCCCTTCTTCCACTCGTAGATAAAACCGATCACCAGTATGCCCAGGAACACCGCCATGGCGATAAAGCCGGTCATGCCGAGCTGGTCGAGCACCACCGCCCAGGGAAACAGGAAGGCGATTTCCAGATCGAAGATGATGAACAGGATGGCGACCAGGTAGAAGCGCACGTCGAACTTCATGCGTGCATCCTCGAAGGCCTCGAATCCGCATTCGTAGGGCGAGTTCTTTTCGCTGTCGGGCTTACGCGTCCCGAGGACAAAGCCCACGGCGATCATCGCGGCGCCGACGATGGTCCCCACGGCGAGAAACACCAGGACGGGCAGATAGTTTTCCAACATTTTTTGTTTTCGCCCTCCGCTCAGGGTGGATCCGAGCCTTTGCGCCGAACAACAATAGGGTGAAAGTTTAGTGCAGTTCCCCGAGCCTTGTCAAGGAAAGCACAAAGGCGGATTTGCTTTACATTCAGAGATTTATAAATTTTTGGTCGCCCATAGAAAAACCCTATGTCGATTTCACGACCCGGCGGATTTCCCGCATCGGGCGCGAATCAGGGCTTGAGACGCGAAGTTTCATTTCCGCCCGTCTCTCGAGCGCAAAAAAAACGGCGATTCGCTTGCGCGCATCGCCGTTCGTCAGATGGTGCCGAAGGCCGGACTCGAACCGGCACGGCATGCGCCACTACCCCCTCAAGATAGCGTGTCTACCAATTCCACCACTTCGGCTTAAAACTCTAGTCTCACCTATTCCGGAATCGCCGGAACCTCTGCCGTGGGGTCCGCCTCGGGGCCGGCCCCGCTCGGTAGCGGAACCTCTTGCGGCCGGGGCGCCGGCTGGGTGCTCTGAATCTGCTCCATGACCCCTTTTTGCTCGGTGGTCTGCATCGCGAACCAGCCCAGCGTGAGGCTGGTCAGGAAGAACACCGCGGCCAAGACCGCCGTCGTCCGGCTCAGGAAGTTCGCCGACCCCTGGGCGCCGAACACGGTGGCCGAGGCCCCGCTGCCAAAGGCGGCGCCGGCGTCCGCGCCCTTGCCGTGCTGGATCAGGATCAAGCCGACCAAGCCGAGGGATACGAACAGGTGAATGACGACGAAAATCGTTTGCATGCGTTACTCCGCTAAGCGCCGGAGGCCGCTCCGGTCGCGAATGGGATCAATCGATCCGGCTTAGTTGGCGGCGGTGCAAATGCCGAGGAAATCCTCGGCCTGCAATGCGGCGCCGCCGATCAGGCCGCCGTCGATGTCCGGCTTGGCCATCAACTCCGCGGCGTTGCCCGGCTTCATGCTGCCGCCGTAGAGGATGCGAATCTTTTCCGCCACTGCGCCGTTCTTGCCGGCGACCCGGTTGCGGATAAAGGCATGCACGTCCTGCGCCTGTTCCGGGCTCGCGGTCTTGCCGGTGCCGATGGCCCACACCGGCTCGTAGGCGATGACGCCGCGGCCCAAAGTGGCGCCGTCATCCAGGTTCAGCACCGCGTCGAGCTGACGGCCCACCACCTCTTCGGTGATGCCGCCCTCGCGCTGTTCCAGGGTCTCGCCGATGCAGAAGATCGGGATCAACCCCGCCTTCAGCGCGGCTTGAAACTTCGCGGCCACTAGATCGTCGCTCTCGTGGTGATAGGTGCGGCGCTCCGAGTGACCGATGATCACATACCGGCAGCCGAAATCCTTCAGCATCGAGCCCGCGGTCTCGCCGGTGTAGGCGCCGGCGTCATGGACCGACAGGTCTTGCCCGCCCCAGGCCACGGGCGAACCATTGAGCTTTTGCTGCGCCTTAGGGATGAACACGAAGGGCGCGCAGACCGCGACTTCCGCCTCCTTCACCTCGCCGATGCCGGCTTTGATCCCGTCCAACAGCGTGTTGACGCTATCCAGGGAGCCATTCATCTTCCAATTGCCTGCCACGAATGGTTGACGCATCACTTTCTCCAGGGGCCGAATATGAGCGCGGAATTTTACCCGCCCCGCCGGAATTTCGCAACGCCTTTTGCAGAATTTTGATCCGAAACGGCTTCGAGTTCTGAGTGCCGGGTACTGGGTGGCGGGTAACGGCGGCTTGCGGCGGGCATCGAACAACTGGAGGCCTGGGGCGAAACCTTTGGGTGCGCGCATGCCTTAGAGGGCATTTTCGATGACAGACCTCCCAAATCTGCGCCAAACCGCGCGATAGTTTTGGACGCTCCTTGCGGGCGGATGGTCCCGTGCGACCTTTGCTAGGCCAGAAACCAAGGACTTGGCGCGTTTCTCGGCTGGGCAACTGTCCAATATTCCACGATTCAACATGCTGATCAGTGGGTTACACTACTTTTTGAGCGCCACTTTGGGAGGTCTGGATGATGAAACCTGACCGCGTTTTGCGCTAAACTGTCGCCATGGCGAACACCCGTGATCGGGCCTACGTCCAGCTCTACGCCCATCCGCAGATGGTGGCGGACCTGCTGCGTGGTTATGTGCATGAAGACTGGGTGGCGGAGGTGGACTTCGCCACCCTGGAGCGCATGCCCGACAGCCTCGTCAGCGAAAGCCTGCGCGACCGCGCGGACGACATCATCTGGCGGGTTCGCTGGGGCAAACGCTGGCTGTACCTGTACCTGCTGCTCGGGTTTCAATCCAGTGTCGATGCCTTCATGGCCGTGCGGATGATCACCTAGGTCGGCCTGCTGTATCAGGACCTCAAGCGCACCGGCCGTCTCGATCCCGCGGGGTCGCTGCCGCCGGTGCTGCCCATCCTGCTCTATAATGGCGATGCGCGCTGGAACGCAGCGGACAACCTCGCCGCACTGGTCGAGACGGACCTGCCGCCCTCGCTGGCGCGCTTTCAGCCCCAGTTGCGCGACCTGCTGCTCGACGAGGGCCGCATTGCCGAACACCCGGACCCGGAACTTCCAACCGCTGCGCCGCGCTGTTTCAGTTGGAATTCAGCCCCGATCCGGATAACTTTCGTGCGCTGTGGGACCGTCTCTTCGACTGGATGCAACGGCCCGATCAAGACAGCCTGCGGCGGGCTTTCATCGCCTGGGCCAACCGCATCGGCCTGCGCCGGCATTTTCCGGACGTAACCATCGGCGAACTCTACGA
>JAABTK010000094.1 GCA_011389885.1 Gammaproteobacteria bacterium
CACCATCTCCGGCTAAGGGGTGAATGGTGAATGGTGAATGGTGAATGGTGAATGGTGAATGGTGAATGGTGAATGGTGAATGGTGAATGGTGAATGGTGAATGGTGAAATGTGAGTGGTGAGTGCGCGTAGGGTGCGTTAGGCGCGCTAACCACAAAACTCGAATCCAAAACCAACAGAGCCGCGCGCCGTAACGCACCATCTCCGACTAACCGCCGAGTGCAAAAAAAGTAAGGATCACCAAGGCGAAACAAGCCCTCGAAAAGCTGCAAAGCAGAAACTCGTGTTTATTCGTGTCTATTCGTGGGTCCTCCTCTCCTTAACACGGATAAATGTTCCTCTAGACGCAAGTCCGTGTTGATCCGTGTTCAACTGTGGTTCTGCAACAGGGCGTCTTCGATGGGCGCGGCGCTGATAGACTGCGACCAAAGCCAATGACCGGGGGAGCGCCTTTGCCCACCCGCTAAAAATCTCGACCTCCGTTGGGAGTAGCTTGGGAGGTTGAGGCTTTAGCCGGGCTTTGGGGCTGTACAACGCCAAGCTAAAAAGATGACCAAGGCCCGCCCGCAATCCGCATAAAAAACTTTTCGTTCTTTGCGTTCTTCCTTCGCGTCCTTTGCGTTATCTTTTCGTAGCCGGGCTTTAGGGGCTTCGTTCGGTCTGGGTAACGCCTCGACCCCCGTCGCGGGAGGTTTTGGAGATTAGAGCTTTTTAGCGCGGGGACGATCAAGCAAAAATCCCTCCGCGCGCTCTGCGGTCTTCTGCGCCCTCTGCGTTCTTAAATCCTTGTGGTTTAGAATATTCTCCTCTAAACACAAATCTGTGTTTATCCGCGTCCATCTGTGGTTCTTTAACAGAGCGCTGAGCCAGGAAACGCAAAGACCGCCAAGGGACCGAAAAAGACTCTAAAACGAAGTAAGCCCCGAAAACCCGCAGAGTAAAAACTCGTGTCGATTCGTGTCCATTCCTGGTTCCGCGTTTTAACACGGATAAATGCTCCTCTAAACACAAATCTGTGTTTATCCGTGTCCATTTGTGGTTCTTTAACAGGGCGCTGAGTGCAATAAAACGGCCTCGAAATGGCATCCCCTCGCTACGGATCCTATTCTCAGGCGGCCTCTAAGGATCTCCGGCAATGGCCTTACGGCAGATGCACCGTCGGTTGGGGCTGCCAGCCTTCGGCGCGGTGTTCGGCCACTATTGTGGTGTAGATGCCGCCGCGCACGTTGAAGTCGGCGCTGAGGCGCATGAAGCGCGGATGGATGGTTGCGACTAGGTCGCTTAGGATGCGGTTGGTCACCGCCTCGTGAAAGGCCCCTTGGTCGCGGAAGGACCAAACGTACATCTTTAGGGCCTTGAGTTCGACGCACAGGCTCTCGGGGACATATTCCAGGGTCAGCTCGGCGAAGTCGGGCTGGCCGGTCTTGGGGCATAGGCAGGTAAACTCGGGCACCCGAATGCGGATGGTGTAGTCGCGCTCGGGCTGGGGGTTGTCGAAGGTTTCCAGGTCTTTGCTCGGCTGGCTGGGCATCACGGTCTCTGAGGCAGGGTTGAAGGGGGTCAAGGGGCGGGCCAGGGCCTTGCCCGGGGTCCGCCGCAGGGGACGGATTATACGGAAACTTTGGGCCTTCGCCGAGGGGGCGCCGCGCGCCCGGTGGAAAATGGGAGGGGCGAAAAGCCGCCTCGGCGGCGCCCGTCCGGCGCATTGGCGCTTGTGCGTCCGGCGTCCTGCCAGTATCTTAGGCCGGCTATGCGTCTGGAAAAGATCAAACTCGCCGGCTTCAAGTCCTTCGTGGACCCCACCCTGGTGCCCATTCCCTCCAATTTGGTGGGGATCGTGGGGCCTAACGGGTGCGGCAAGTCTAATGTGATCGACGCGGTGCGCTGGGTGATGGGCGAAAGCTCGGCCAAGCACCTGCGCGGCGAGTCTATGTCGGATGTGATCTTCAACGGCTCCAACACCCGCAAGCCGGTGGGCCAGGCGGGTATTGAGCTAGTGTTCGACAACGCCGACGGCAGCGCCGGCGGGCAATACGCCCAGTACGCCCAGATCTCGGTCAAGCGGCAGGTCTCGCGCGACGGCCAGTCGGTCTATCTGCTCAACGGCGTGCGCTGCCGCCGGCGCGACATCACCGACCTGTTCCTGGGCACCGGCTTAGGCCCGCGCAGTTACTCGATCATTGAGCAGGGCACCATCTCGCGCATCATAGAGGCCCGCCCCGAAGACCTGCGGGCCTTTCTTGAAGAGGCGGCCGGGATCTCCAAATACAAGGAGCGGCGGCGCGAGACCGAGAACCGCATGCGCCACACCCGGGAGAACCTGGAGCGCCTGGACGACCTGGTGGAGGAGGTGGAGAAGCAGATCCGTCGCCTGGAGCGCCAGGCCGCCACCGCCGAGCGCTATCGCAAGCTCAAGGAGGAAGAGCGCAAGACCCAGGCCGAGCTGCTGCTGTTGCGTTGGCGCGAGCTGGAGCGGGAGCTGGAGCAGCGCGAGCGGGCCCTGGCCGAGCAGGACACCGCACTGGAGGCCGCGGTGGCCAAGCAGCGGCGGTTGGAGGCCGAGATCGAACACGAGCGGCATGCCCACACCGAGGCCAGCGACGCCTTCAATGCGGTGCAGGGGCGCTTCTATGCCGCGGGCAGTGAGATCGCCCGCCTGGAGCAGGCGATACGCTTTGGCGTGGAGGGCCGCGAGCGCCTGCAGCGGGACCTTCGGGAGACGCTGGAGACCCAAGAGGAAGTGAGCGCCCACCAGGCCGGGGATCGCCAGCGGCTGGACGAACTGGAGGCGGCGCTGGCGGAGGAGACGCCGGAACTCGCGGAGCTGCGCGAACAGGAGGCGGACGCGGCGGATCGCCTGGAGCAGGCCCAGGCCGCGCTGCAACAGTGGCAGAACCAGTGGGACGAGTTCAATCAGCGTTCGGTGGAGCCGGCCCAGGCGGCCCAGGTGGAGCGCACCCGCCTCAACCACCTGGAACAAAAGGAACGCGATACCGCCCAGCGCCTGGGCCGCATGGACCAGGAGCTGGCGCAGGCGGCGGACCCCGAGCTTGAGCAGGAACTGGCGCAACTCGCGCAACGCGAGCAGGATCTCCAGGCCCGCGTGGAGGCGCTGGAGAGCGCCGGCGCCGAGGCGGAGGCGGTCATCGGCCGCTGCCGCAGCGACAACGAGGCCCTGGGCCGGGAGTTGAACGAGACCCGCAGCCGACTCTCCCAAGGCCAGGGCCGGCGCTCATCCCTGGATGCCCTGCAAGAGGCCGCGCTGGGCAAGAAGCAAAAGGGGCTGGTGCAGTGGCTGCAACAGCAGGGCCTCGACGACGCCCGTCGTCTGGCCGAATGGATTCAGGTCGAGGCCCCCTGGCAGCGGGCGGTGGAGCTGGTGCTCGGCATCCACCTGCAAGCGGTGGGGGTGGAGGCCTTCGACGACCTGGCCGCACGCCTCGGCGGGCTGGACCAGGGGGCCTTGGCCCTATTCGATCTGCAACGCCCGGACGCCCCCGCGGCCCCGCCCGAAAGCCTGGCAGCGCGGGTGCGGGCGCCAGCCGCCATCGGCCACCTGCTGGCCGGCATCCGCACCGCGCAAGGCCTGGAGCAGGCCCTGGAGCAACGCCCCGCGCTGGCCGCGGGGGAATCCCTAATCACCCCGGACGGGTTTTGGATCGGGGCCAATTGGCTGCGCCTGGAGCGCGGCGGCGGCGAGTCCGCCGGGGTGCTGGAGCGGGAAGAAGAACTGCGCACCCTGAACGCCGAGCTGCAAGCCCTGGAACAGGCGGCAAACGCCGCCGCCGAACGCCTGGAGGCCGGCCGCGAACAGTTGCAGCAAGCCGAGGCCCAGCGCAAAGAGCTACGCGCGGCGCTGGACGAGGCCAATCGCGAACTCTCCGCCCTGCGCTCAGGCCTGGGGGCCAAGCGCACCCGGCTGGAACACCTGAGCGCCCGCCGCGAGCGCCTGCAAGGCGAAATGGAGGAACTGCGCACGCAGCGCGAGGAGGACCTGGAGCAGGCGGAAGAGACGCGCGAACGGCTGCACGACGCGCTGGAGAAGGTGGAGGCGCTGGCCGAGCAGCGCGAGGGCCTGGCCGGCCGGCGCGAGGACCTGCGGCATCAGGTGGACGACCTGCGCGGCGAAACCGACCGCCTGCGCCGCGAGACCCAGCAACTGGCCCTGCGCGTGGAGGGCCGCCGCACCGCCCGCGATGCGCTGCGCGAGAACCTGGAGCGCATGGCCGGGCGCTTGGCGCAATTGCAGGCCCGCCGCAGCGAACTGGAACAGGGCATGCAAGAGGGCGCGGCGCCGCTGGACGAACAGCGCGCGGCGCTGGAGCAACAGTTGCAACGGCGGGTGGAGATCGAAGACGAATTGAACCGCGCGCGCCAGGCCCTGGAGGAGATCGACCGCCAGGTGCGTGAGCTGGAACAGCAGCGGGCGGCGGCCGAGCGCAGCGTGCAACAGCAGCGCGAGTCGCTGGACCAGGGGCGGATGCAGCGCCACGAGACCCTGATCCGCTGCAAGACCCTGGAGGAGCGCTTTAGCGAGGGCGGCTTTGACCGTGCGGCCACCGCGGCCGACATGCCGCCGGAGGCCGAACCCAAGGCCTGGGAGGCCGAGCTAAGCGCGCTGGACGGTCGCATTAAGCGCCTGGGGGCCATTAACCTGGCCGCCATCGACGAATTTAAGGAACAATCCGAGCGCATGAGCTATCTTACAGAACAGCGTGCGGATATCCTGAACTCGCTGGAGACGCTGGAAAACGCGATTCGCAAGATCGACCGCGAGACCCGCACCCGTTTCAAGGAGACCTTTGAGCGGGTCAACGCCGGGATCAAGGAAAACTTTCCCAAGTTGTTCGGCGGCGGTCACGCCTACCTCCAGCTCACCGGCGAGGACCTGCTCGACACCGGGGTGGCGGTCATGGCCCGCCCGCCGGGCAAACGCAACGCCAGCATCCACTTATTATCCGGCGGCGAGAAGGCCCTGACCGCGGTGGCGCTGGTGTTTGCAATCTTCGAGTTGAACCCGGCGCCCTTCTGCATGCTTGACGAAGTGGACGCGCCGTTGGACGATGCGAATGTCGGTCGCTTCTGCGAACTGGTAAAATCCATGTCCGACCGGGTACAGTTTATCATTATCACCCACAACAAGATCACCATGGAGGCCGCCAACCAGCTCATGGGCGTAACCATGCATGAGCCTGGCGTCTCCCGGCTGGTCTCGGTGGACGTGAACGAGGCGGTGGACCTGGCCGCCGTCTGAACCGCAAACCGCAACCATGAAGTCATCCGAATGGAAGCCGATATCATAAGACTGCTGTTGTTTCTCGCCGGTGTCGCGCTGGTGGTCGGGATCTACCTATGGGACCGCTACAAGCGGGTCAATGGGCGCGTGACCGCGATTCAAATCGCGCAAAAACGCCGTCGCGCCATGGGGCGCGAGGAACCCGGCTGGCGCAGCGAAGACGGCGAGGGCGTGGACTCGCCCTCCGGCCTGGCGCCGCTGACCGCGTTTTCCGACGAAATCACCTTTCCGACCACCGAGCCGAGCATCGACGCGGAAAACCTCCCCGACGACACCCCGCCCAAGCGCAAGGAGCTGAAGGACAAGGCGCGGGTGCAGGATCCGCCGCGGCCGAAACCCCGCGGGCCTCAGCGCAAGGGCGCGCCGCAACGCAAATCCGCCCCGCCGCCCGAGCCGCCGGCGGCCGTACCGCCGATGATCATTCAAATCAACGTGGTCACCCCCGGCGAGCCCTTCCCCGGCGAGAAGATCGCCAAGGCGGCCCAACAGCTCGGCCTGATGTTCGGCGAAATGAACATCTTCCACCGCCGCGAGGGCAAGAGCAGCAACCCGGTGTTCAGCATGGCCAGCATGGTGGAGCCCGGCTCCTTTCCCATCAAACAGATGAGCCAGTTCTCCACCCCGGGCCTGCTGCTGTTCGCCCAACTGCCGGGGCCCAAGGACAGCCTGAGCATCTTCTCCGAAATGCTGTCCACCGCCGAGCGCCTGTCCAAGCTCCTCGGCGGCGAGCTGCAAGACGGCTCGCACAGCGCCCTCAGCAACCAAACCATCGAGGCCATGCGCGAAGAGATCTTGGAGCACCGCCGCCAAGTGCGCCTCGCCCGCATCAAGAAATGACCGCCGACACCGATCCGCGCGGGCGCATAAAGCGCCTGCGCGCCGAGCTGCGCCACCACAACCACCGCTACTATGTGCTGGACGACCCGCAGATCCCGGACGCCGAGTACGACCGCCTGTTGCGCGAACTGCAAGCGCTGGAGACCGCCCACCCCGAGCTGATCACCCCCGACTCGCCCACCCAGCGCGTGGGCGGGGCGCCCCTGGAGGGTTTCACGGAGGTGGAGCACGCGGTCCCCATGCTGTCCCTGGCCAACGCCTTCTCCGCGGAGGAAATGCAGGACTTCGACCGCCGGGTGCGCGAGCGCCTGGGCGCGGATGCGGACGTCACCTACCTGGCCGAGCCCAAGCTCGACGGCCTGGCCATCAACCTGCGCTTTGAGAACGGGAGCCTGACGCAGGCCGCCACTCGCGGCGACGGGGCCCGCGGCGAGGACGTCACCCAAAACGTGCGCACCATCGACAGCGTGCCGCTCAAGCTGCTGGGCGCGGACTGGCCGCCGGTGCTGGAGGTGCGCGGCGAGGTCTATATGCCCCGCTCGGGCTTCGAGGCGCTCAACCAACGCCAACGCACCAACGGCGAAAAGACCTTCGCCAACCCCCGCAACGCCGCCGCCGGCAGCCTGCGCCAACTCGACCCGCGCATTGCCGCCGCCCGCCCGCTGACGATGTTTTGCTACGGCTTCGGCGAGGTGGGCGGCGGCCCCCTGGCCGAGACCCAGAGCGCCGCCATGGCGCGCCTGAAGGCCTGGGGCCTGCGGGTCTGCCCCGAACAACAGACCGTCCAGGGCCTGGCCGGTTGCAACGCCTATTTCGACGCCTTGGCGGAACGGCGCGACGGACTCGACTACGACATCGACGGCGTGGTGTTCAAGGCCGACCGCTTCGACCAGCAGCAGAGCCTGGGCTTCGTCTCCCGCGCCCCGCGCTGGGCCATCGCCCGCAAGTTCCCGGCCCAGGAAGAGATGACGGAGTTGCTCGGCATCGATATCCAGGTGGGGCGCACCGGGGCCCTGACCCCGGTGGCCCGCCTGGCGCCGGTGCAGGTGGCCGGGGTTACGGTCACCAACGCCACCCTGCACAACGAGGACGAGATCCGGCGCAAGGACGTGCGCATCGGCGACACCGTGATCGTGCGCCGGGCCGGCGACGTGATCCCCCAGGTGACGGGGGTGGTGCCGGACCGCCGGCCGGCGGGGGCGCAAGCATTCGTAATGCCCGACCACTGCCCCGAATGCGGCTCGGACATCCTGCGCGCCGCGGGCGAGGCGGCGGCCCGCTGCACCGGCGGCCTGTTCTGCCCGGCCCAGCGCAAGGAGGCGATCAAGCACTTCGCCTCCCGCCGCGCCATGGACATCGACGGCCTCGGCGACAAGCTGGTGGAGCAGATGCTGGAGCGCGAGTTGATCCAGGACCCGGCGGACCTCTACGCCCTGAACTACGACCAATTGGCCCCGTTGTTTCTGCAACCGGCGGCGCTGGAGAAGGGGCAGGAGTCCAAGGGGGCGAAGAACCTGCTGGCGGCGCTGGAGCGGAGCAAGGAGACCGAGTTCAGTCGCTTTCTGTTCGCGCTGGGCATTCGCGAGGTGGGCGAGGCCACCGCCCGCGCCCTGGCCGCCCATTTCGGGGGGCTCGAGGGGCTCATGGGCGCGGATCGCGAGGCGCTCCAAGAGGTTTCCGACGTGGGCCCCATCGTAGCCGCCCATGTGGAGGCCTTTTTCGACCAATCGCATAATCGTGAAGTCTTGGAGAAACTCAACCACGCCGGTATTTGGTGGCAAGAGGCTAGCCCCGCCTCCGAGCGCCCCCAACCCCTGGCCGGCCAAACCTTCGTGCTCACCGGGACCCTGAGCCGGCCGCGGGAGGACTACAAAAGCGAACTCATCGCCCTGGGGGCCAAGGTGGCCTCCAGCGTCTCCAAAAAGACCGATTATGTGGTGGCCGGACCCGGCGCCGGCTCGAAACGGGACAAGGCCGAAAAGCTGGAGCTGAATATCCTTAATGAGCAGGGATTGATCGACCTCCTTTCCGAGTTGTAAGCTCGGGTATTCGACCTATGCCGGGGCGCTTGAAATCGCCCCGAAGACAACCCCGGAAGATCCCCATGACCGACGAATCGAAGAAAGAACGCGAAATCCTGATGGTGATGCGCAAGGTGCTGGCCGCGGTGGTGAAGGACACCACCCCGGATCCCGGTTTCCGCCATCCGCTGTCGGAGCGCACCATCGAAGACATCCGCCAGTGCTTCGGCCTGATCTCGGCCCGCGAGCGCGAACTGGCCGAGGCCGCGGGCATCCCCGAGCAACGCCCCTACTTCACCGATGAGCAGTCGGCCGCCAAGGTGGTGTCCATCGACGCCATCGGCCGCAAGCCCGGAAAGGAATAATCCGCGGCGAATCCGGTACAATCTCGTTATCGATCGCACAACAACCGACCAAGGAGTCTGCCGTGGAAGAGAAACAAGTCGATGTGGCCATCATCGGGTCCGGGAGCGCCGGCCTGTACGCCCTGGGCCAAGTCAGCAAATCGGGCAAGCGCTTCGTGCTGATTAACGGCGGGGAGACCGGCACCACCTGCGCCCGCGTGGGCTGCATGCCCTCCAAGGCCCTGATTCAGGTGGCCGACGATTTTCATCGACGCGGCATCCTCGGCCGCTACGGCGTGGAGGGCCACGACGAGCTGGAGCTGGATACGGGCGAGTCCATGGAGCATGTGCGCGACCTGCGCGACACCTTCGTCGAGCGGGTGCGCGGCAACAGCACCGACCGCATGCCCGAAGAGCGCTTCATCGAAGGCTTCGCGCGCTTCGTGGCCCCCCACACCCTGGAGGTGAACGGGCAGCGCATTCGGGCCGAAAAGATCGTCATCGCCACCGGCACCCGGCCGCTGATCCCCAAGGCCTGGGAGGCCTTCCGCGACCGCATCATCACCACCGACGAGGTATTCGAACTCGAACACCTGCCTAAGAGCCTGGCCGTGGTGGGCCTGGGGGCCATCGGCCTGGAACTCGGCCAGGCCCTGCACCGCCTCGGGGTGGAGGTCACTGGCTTCGACCTGGCCGACACCATCGGCGGGCTGCAAGACCCCGAGGTGATCCGCGCCGCCGTGGAGTTCATCGGCAAGGAGTTTCCGCTGCACCTGGGGGCCGGGGCCGAAATCGTCGAGGAGGGTGACCAGTTGCGGGTCACCGCGGGCGAGCAGTCGGTGCTGGCGGACCGGGTGCTGGCCAGCCTGGGCCGCATCCCCAACCTCGACCAACTGGCGCTGGAAAACGCCGGCATCGCGCTGGGCGACAACGGTATCCCGGTCTTCGACCGCCACACCATGCAGGCGGGCGACAGCCACATCTTCATCGCCGGCGACGTCACCGGCGAGCGCGCCCTGTTGCACGAGGCGGGCGACGAGGGCCGCATCGCCGGCCGCAACGCCAGCCACGAGGACATCAGCGCCTTCCGCCGCAAGGTTCCCCTGGGCATCACCTTCTGCGACCCGAACATCTGTTTCGTGGGGCGGCGCTGGCCCGAGTTGGATCCCGAGACCACCGCCGTGGGGCAGGTCAAGTTCGCCCCGGTGGGGCGGGCCATGATCATGGGCAAGAACAAGGGCATCCTGCGGGTCTATGCCGACAAGAAGACCGGCCGGCTGCTGGGCTCGGAAATGGCCTGCGTGAAGGGCGAAAACCTGGCCCATCTGCTCAACTGGAGCATCACCCAAGGCCTCACCGTGGGCGATCTGCTGCGCATGCCCTTCTACCACCCGGTGATCGAAGAGGCCCTACAGGCGGCGCTGTACGACCTCTACGCCAACGTCGAGACCCAAAACGATGGCATCACCGAGCTGTATCCGCTCTAAACCGCCCGCATTCGCGGCCGTTCGTTGGAGCACGGCCCCTGGGCCGTGCGCTCCGGGACGCACACGCCAAGGCGTGTACTCCAACGCCAAGCCGCAATCGCCCGGAGCCCGGGCTTTAGTCCGGCATGGAACGCCCGCGGCACGATGGCCAAAGGCGCTCCCCCGGTCATTTGCATGGGTCGCGATCGATCAGCGCCGCGCCCGGCGAAGGCGCGCTCTGCGGCCCTGCATCGCGCCAAGCAGAGCTTGCCGAACAGGCGTTACCAAGCGGAGCTTGGTAACGAGCTGGAGCGCCAAGCCGCAATCGCCCGGAGCCCGGGCTTTAGTCCGGTATGGACCGGAGCCCAAAGGGCGGTGGTTCGGCGTTGCATGCCCGTTCCCAAGGGCGCTTTCGGAACGCAGAGCATGCGGGGCGTGCAGAGATGATTTTTATTCCAACCAGCCGGAAAGCGCCTCTACGATGGCCCGGGCCTGGTCGGGGCTGGAGATGTTGAACTTGGACTTGGGCAGATACTCGCCGTTGCGCTTTTGGTAGCGGCGGATGGTGTACTTTTCCTTGCCGTATTCCTCCTTTTTGTTATCCCACTCCTGGTAGCGAAACAGCAGCGTGGACCAGGCGCCCTTGGTGAGCACCACCTTATCCAGCTCTTTTACCAGCTCCACCCCGCCCTCGGAGTAGCTGATGGTCAGTTCGTCCACGGTCGATGCCATATCACCCTCTATCGCTTGGTTTCAAGATGCGTTAATGCAAATATAGAGCGCGCAACGGCGCTATACCTACAGGTTCATTCGTTCGCGTCGGCCGCGGCCCCGTGACGGCGCAGCAAGGAGATGAGGTCGTCGCGCCCGCTCGACAGGGCCAGATCGAGAGGCCGCACCCCCTCGCTGTTGGGTTTGTTGACATCCGCTTGCAGGTCAATCAGGAACCGGGCGAGCTTGCGATTTTGCGCCGCCAGCGCCAAGGTCAGCGGGGTCCAGCCCTCGGGGCCGCTGAAATCCGGATCGGCGCCCCGCCGCACGAGGAAATCCAGGGTGTCACGATCCGCCACGCCCGCCCGCGCCATCGCCAGCAACATCTGATCGGGCTCAAAGCGCGCCCCCTGCTTGAGCAGCAGCTCGGCGATTTGAGTCCGCCCCGTCTCCAAGGCCGTATACAGCGGCGTATGCCCTTCAGTATCTTCCACCTCGGTGCGGGCGCCGTGTTGCAGCAAAAGCTTCGCAATCACCGGCTGGCCGCGCAGAGCGGCCACATGCAACGGCATCCGCCCGTCCGGGTCGCGCGCGTCGATGTCGCTGTCCCAGTAAAGATGGCGCTTCACCTGGTCGAGGTCGCCGCGATGCACCGCGAGGTACAACTCAATGTCGGGCTGATTGGGTTGCGAACAACCCGCGCCGACCAGGGCCAGCAGCAGCAAAAGGATCCCGCGTTTCATGCCTGTCACCTCAGTTCCGGCGCTAACATTTGGCCGCGCTCGGGGGCCGTGATACTGTATCCGCCATGCTTAGCAAGATACTCCTCACTCTCTTGGTAATTGGCGGCGCGGTGCTGTTTTTACGCGCCCGCAACCGCCTGTCTCCGCCCCGGGAGGGCTACCGTCCGCCAGCCGTGGCGCAGCAGCGCTCACCCTACGCCTACGACGCGGTTCCGGCGGCGCGCTTTCGGCCCTGGCATTGGGCCGCCGCGTTTTTATTGCTGGCCACCTTCGCCGGCAGCGGTTGGTACCTGTACCACTATTGGACAGACGCCCATCGTATCGTTTCCGTCACCGTGGTCAACTCCAACACCGGCAACTCCTCCACCTATCAGGCGTACAAGGGGGAAATCCAGCAAAATCAGGGTCAGTTTCGCACCATCGACGGCCGCACCATCAACCTCTCGGGCGTGGACCGGCTGGAAATCGGCGCCCGCTGATCCGCCGCCGAATCACTTCGGTTCGTCCAGCTTAAGGCTGCTGATGTCGATATCCAGCGGCTTTTCTTCCTGCGCGAACTCCTCCAGGCTGCCGGTATTGGGCGGCGCGGCCTCCAGGTCGCTAATGTCGATGGCCGGCGGCTTCTCCTCCGGGCTCTGATCCAGCGGCGCGTCCGTGTCGGACATATCGAGGTCGCTTACGTCGATGGCCGGGGCCTTCTGCTCCGGGGTCTGGTCTAGCGGCTCGTCCGTGTCGGACATATCGAGGTCGCCGAGGTCGAACTCCAGCGGCGTCTCCTCTTCGCCGAACTCCTCCAGGCTGCCGGTGCGCGGCGGCAGCAGCTCCACATTCCCCGGCGCCTGGGGCGGCGGGGGCTCGGGTTTCGGCGGTTCCGACTTGGGCGCGTCCTTATCCGCAAGCCCAGGGGCCGCCGCCTTCGGGGCGGGCTTGGGCGCCGGCTTGGGCGCCGGCTTGGGCGGGGCCGGCCGCGCCGCGGGCGCTGGCTTCTTGGCCGCGGGCTTGGTCCCCGCCGGGGTGATGTCCACTAACGCCCCCACCTTGCGGAAGGCCACCCGGAACTTCACCGCCACGTCCTGATCCACCCCGGCCTTAATGCGCACGGCCTTGCCGGTGAACAGCTTCTCCACCTGCGACTCCTTGGCCTTGAATAGCGCAGCCACGCCCTTCCTGGCCCGGGCCGGATCGTGTCCGTCGAGGATTTGCCCCGAGAAATAGATGTCGAATAGCGGACCGGCCATCACCGTACCTCCTGAAAAAGCCCGTTTCGCTATGATGATACCCGACATGGGGCCGGCAGCGAAATCGGCTGAGCAACCGGTCGGCGCCATGGCGCTGGGGCAAGGGCGAGCCGGACCCCCGCGAGACCCGCCGGATGCCGCAAAGCGGGCGCCCAACGGCCCAGCGGGCTGATCATCAAACCGAGTTCGTCGCGGGGGATCTTCGATCAGAGGGCGCGGCGCCTAAACCCTGCATAGGCCTAAACCTCATCCCCGGCGGCTGATTCCGCCAGGGGCAAGGTGAAATGGAACACGCCGCCGGGTTTGCGGATCTCGACCTCCAGGCGGCCGTTGTGGGCCTCGATCAGGTTGCGGCTGATGCGCAAGCCCACCCCCAGGCCGTGCTTTTTGGTGCTGGCGAGGGGCTCAAACAGCCGGTCGGCCTGCTCGGCGTCCAAACCCGGTCCGCTGTCGCTCACGGTGACGCGTATTCGGTCGCCCTCGCGCCGGGCCGCGATGTCCACCCGACCCGAAGCCGCGCCGCTGTCCTCGATCGCCTCAATGGCGTTGTTCAGCAGATTCAGCAGCACCTGCTCCAGTTGCACCTGTGCGCCCATCACCCACGGCAGATCGGCCTCCGCCTGCGTCTCGATGCGCACGCGGTGGCGCCTGGCCTTGCACTCCGCCAAGCGGCAGGCGTCGGCGATGACCGGGGCCATATCCAGCGGCCTGGCGTCCACCTGCCCCTGGTTCACAAAGCGCCGCAAGCGGCGGATGATCTCATCCGCGCGGCGGGCCTGTTGCCCGATGTTGTCCAGCTTGGTTGCAAGCTCCTGTTGGTCCTCAGCGGCGCCGCTGCCGGCCAACGGGCGGCCGTTATCGGCCAAGATCGCGATGGTCGCCAGGGGTTGTTTGAGTTCATGCGCCAGCAGGGTGGCCAGTTCATTCACCGTTTGCACGCGCTGCAACCATGCGGCCTCTTCCAGGTGGCTCCGAACCTGCTGTTGGGCCTCCCGCTGCTCGGTAATGTCCGCCCCGGCGCAGAGGATGTAGCGGCTATGCCCCGTTTCGTCCCGCAGCACCGTGCCGTTCCAGCGGATCAGCACCAGCCCGCCGTCCTGGTGCTGCCAGTGGTGCTCATGGGTAAAGGGGCCGCCCCCGTTCCAGAGCCGCTCGCGGGCCTGCCGCACCGAGGCCCGCTGCTCCGGCGGGATTAGGTCGTAGATGGAGAGTCGCCCCGCCACCTGTTCTTCCGTATAGCCGGTGGCCGATTCACAGGCCTGGTTGAAACCCAGCAACTGACCTGCGCGATCCGTCAGCGCCACCAGGGCGGGCACGCTATGCAGGACCTGTTGCCTGAATTGGTGCGCCTGTTTGAGCTTCGCGGTGCGCTCGGCGACCAGTTGCTCCAGGTTGACGGTCATGTTCCGCAGGGCCTGCTCCGCCGCCTTGCGCTCGCTCACGTCGGCGCTCACGCCCACCATGCCGATAAAGACCCCATCGACCATCCTCGGCGTCGCCCAGGACTCCAGCCAGCGCCAATCGCCGTCGCGCCCCACCCGCACCTCGCCGTGAAAAGGGCGCTGTTCGCGAGTGGCGCTGAGAAAGGCCGCGGCGTACTGCGGGCCATCCTCCGGGTGCATCAGACGGATCCATGAATCCGCGCTGCGCTCCGTCTCCGACAGCTCGAAGAAGCGCCGAAAGGTGCGGTTTACATATTCCTGTCCCCCCTCCGCATTATGCATCCAAACCAGCAGCGGCAGGTCGTCCGTCATGCTGCGAAAGCGCGCCTCGCTCTCTTGCAGCCGGGTGGCCTCTTGATGCGACTCCGTGAGATCGCGAATGGTCAGGAGGATCAGCGGCATGTGGTCGAGGCGACGGGCATTCAGGCTCATGCGCCGCCAACCGATGCCCTCGAACTCGCATTCCACCTTAAAGTCATCAAAGCTGGACTGGCGCGGCAGTACCTCTTGCAGCAACCGGTTCAGCTCGGGGATGTCCCATTGGCCGTTGCCCAGCTCGTGATAACTGCGGCCCAGCGTCTCTTGCGCGGTGACCTGGAACATTTGGCAGAAGGACTGGTTGGCCCGCTCCACCCGAAGATCCGAGCTGAGCACCAGGACGCCCTCGCGCAGGCTGTCCACCAGCTTTTCAAGCAACTCCTCATTGCCGATCAGCCTCGCGGTAAGCCCCTCCTGCGCGGTGACATCCTCCAGGACCACCAGGATCATGCCGTCCCAGTCGCCGCCATCGAGCGTGATCAAGCTGAGCGAGATGATGCGCTGATCGGCCCCCCGGCGTTGAATCTTGAGGGTGACGCGTCCTCCGGGGATCGACTCCCCCAGGCGCTCTAAGGCCTGGATGTCCCAACCGTCGTCCCAGAGCTGATGCAGGGGTTCGCCCAAAATCTGCCGCGGCGCCGCCGGAAAGAGGCGAAAATAAGCCGGGTTTGCCAGCCACACCCTGAAATCCTTGGTCAGCAGCAGGTGGGCCTGGGGCGCCGCATTCAGCATCGCCACGGCCAGCGGCCCCAACTCCGCCGTGTCGCCGCTGTATTGCACAAAAGAAACGCCTTGCGCTTCGTTGAACATCCTGCGCTCCTCCTGATGAGGGGAATCGAGTGCCTATTGCCAATCAGTCAAAACAAAAATCCAAAGGCCTAATATCGCATAGGTTGCCTGAGTTGGCAAGCCATTGAGATCCACACCCCATGCGGCTTGCGCGGAAGGATCAGACACAACATCGTAACTATTCAGCAGATCCTGCGGAAGCAGGATTGCTGGATAGTGACACAACGATTTGGGGGTTTCAAAGGGGGAGAGGCTCGTTCTAGGCTGTCGAAATCGGGCCATTATTCGAGCAAAGAAATTCCCGGTTTTTGGCTTTTATATGCGGCGAAGAATGTCGCGGGTTTTTTGCGCTGAGCGCAGAGAAGCGAAGGTTTTTCTTAGGCACTTTGCGTCTTGGTGAGAGTGGGTCGTCGTTGCCGATCT
>JAABTK010000095.1 GCA_011389885.1 Gammaproteobacteria bacterium
TCACAGGCGGTCACCGCCCAAATGCCGATGGGGCGGCGGGCGGTGTAGAGCGGGGGCCCGCTACCGCCCGAGCTTTGGTTGCCTTCGGCCGGTGGACCTTCTCCACCAGGGGCGTCATAGGTCCGGCTATCGCGCTCCGGAAATCCCCCGCCCTCGAAGCCCAACAGCCCCGCCAGCCGGGCGGCCCTGAGGGCATCGGCACCGAGGGCCTCTTCGGCCTCGGCCAGGGTTCGCAACAGGTCGGCGCGGCGGCCCATGCTCAGTCCCGATTCACCTGGCTCTTGAGGAAATAGCGGCCCACCCGCTCCAGCCAGTGGTCGGCGTCCTTGCCGCTCTCGGTCAGTTCGTTCAACGCGCCCAGCAGGTCGAGGTACTCGGCGAGCCCTGTTCGCGGCAGGTCCGTGCAATCATCGCGATCCGCGATGATCCGATCAGCGGCCTTCGCGAGCAGTGACTCCTGCATCTTCGGGAAGACCGTTCGCCCGATGCGAACGAGATGCCCCTTGACGTCCCCATCCAGCCCGAGGGAGAGCACCACACAGCGGCGCAGCAGGGCCGGGGGCAGCTCCCGGGTGTTGTTGCTGGTGAGGACCACCAACGGCGGCGGGCCGATGGGGCCGATGGAGCGCCCTATGGCCGGCACGCTGAAGCCGCCGTTGCCGAGCGTCTCTAATAGGCCGTTGGTGAGGCTGATGTCGGCCTTGTCGATTTCGTCGATCAGCAACACCACGCCCTTTTCAGCGCATTCCTCGCAGTCCAGCGGCGGGTTCGGCAGGAAGTTGGGGGCGCCGTCGTCGTGCTGCCGCTGAGCACTGGTTGCGTTGATAGCCCACCAGACGGGGCCCGGGCCGATGTAGTGGCCGATTTCGTTCACGTCGCGGGCGCGGAGGCGTGTTCGTCGCCACTCCCACCGCGCCCGGCCATTTGGGCATCCGCCAGCCGCTTCGTGTGGTCCAGCCGCCACAGCAGGTCGGTATATTCGCTGTCGGGCTGGACCACCTCAAAGACGAGGGGCCGCTCCAGGATGGCCGCCGCGGCGCGGGCCAGCTGGCTCTTGCCGATGCCCGGCTCGCCGCGCACCAGCAGCGGCTTGCCCGAGGCGATGGCGGCGATCAGGGCGTCGGCCGCCGGTTGCTCGAACAGGTAGCGGGTCGCCGGCCAGGTGCCCTGGACCTCCAGAACGATGGGTTCGTTCGGCTCCTTCAGGGCCTTGTCGATTCGGGTGATCTCTTCCAAACGACGGGCCTTGAGCTGTTCCGGAGAGAATTCTTTCGAGGCTTGTTTTTTCATGTCTTGCAGTTTCCTGTCTGCGGGTTTACCAGCGCGGCAAAAGAGCCTTGAAGAAATTTTTCAGGTTGCGTCCGATCTTCGGTAAATAGCTTGTGATTTCAACGGCGGTTTCCATTCTCTCCCTGATGGCCGCAACTTTCTCGCCGCTGCTCGCTTTTCTTTTGGCGGATCGGGCATCCGCCACCAAGGGCCATTCCTTCGGAATCTCCAGGCCCAGCGATTTCAACCGGTGATCCACCTGATGGATACCTCGCGCCATCCAGGACCCTAGCTTGCCAGGCCTGCCGCGCATCACGCTACACTCTTCCTTCCCATCCGAATCCTTACACTCGAAGAGATGCAGGCTCGGGAGCCGCTCCTTCAGCAGATCGAACACCCCGGCGGGGATCGGGCCCTGCTGACGGGCCATCAGGTAGAAGTCGCCCTCGTTGCGGGCGCCGAGGATATCGTCGAGGTCGGCGCAGTAGGCCCGGAACCTCGCTTCGCTGTTGGGCTGGTGATAGGGCGGACATTCCCGGTCGAAGCCCGCGACCCTTCCCACCTGACAAACAAAGTGATGCACCCACTCCTGCGGGTTGTCCTCCTCCGCGTCGCTGTCGTTGAGGTCGATGCAGAGGGTGGTGTCCGGGCTGTCGTCTAGTACATCCTCGCTCAGCCGCGCCAACCGTCGATGGCCTTTGAGGTCCCTGGTTCTGTCGATGGCGAAGATCAGGGTATGGGCCTTGCGCACCCCATGCACCTCATGGCTCGATCCGGCCTCGGCCCGGCCCGCCACCTTGAGACTCGGAAGGGGCACGGCGCATGCCAGCAGTGTCAGCGGATACAGCTCGCGCAAGGCCCGCAGCGCGGCCTCATCCTTTTTCGTCGCCTGTTCGAGGAAACCGCCAATGGCCTGATTGAGGATCCGCTGCAATTCTCCATCCTCTCCCCGCTGGATGTGACCGGCCAATAGCTCCACCGCCCGCTCCATGTCATTCGCCTCGGCCTGTTCGAGCAGAAACGGGTGAAAGGGCTTCAGCTCCTTACGCGCGACCGCCTTTTTCAGCAATTTCTTATCGACGGGCGCGGGTGCCTTGTGATCCTGAATTGCCTCGTCCTGCTTGCTCACTTGGTGCGACTCCAGACTCGTCGCATGGGCCTGTCGCAGGACCATCTCGTCGGCGCCCAAGAGCGCGGCGATCCGACCAAAGGGGATCGGGCCGTGATCGGGGTGGTGATTCTCCCAACGCTGGACCGTTTTTGTGGAAACATGCATCACCGTGGCGAAGACGGACTGTTTGCCATACTCGGTGTTTTTACGAAAGGGTGTTAGCCAGCTCATCGGAGGTTCCTCCTTGGAGACGGAAACTACCAATTAAAGCCGAGCGCGGCAATCGATTCGAGGGGACAACAGGCGGACAGGCGGCGGACAGCGCCTTTGCCCCCCCCGGCAGAGGCCGTCGCCGGGCGGTGGGGCGAGGGCCTCTGCCGGGCGGCCTTGTTGCAGGCGGCGGGATAAAAGGGCGGTGGATTACGGGGCGGTGTCGTGGACGACCGGCGGCAGCACCAACCGGGCCCCGGCGAAGATGTAGTCCGCATCCGCCGGGGCGTGGTAGCGGAAGCTGGGACGGCGCAGGGAGGGCTGGGTGTGTAGGCAGGCCCCGCGCAGGCTGAAGCGGCGGCCGAAGTCGCCGCTGGCGCCTAGGCCGTCGGGCGAGGGTCGGAACTCGTGGTAGGGCATGAAGGCGTTGGAGCACCATTCCCGCACCCGGCCGTGATCGCGCACCGCCTGGGTGCGCACCGCGACTTCCCATTGGTATTCGTGTTGCAGTACCGCGCCCTCCAGCCCCGGGCTGCGGGCGGCCCAGCGGGCGAAGGCCTGGGCCTCGTGCCGGTTTAGGCCCATCACGGCGTCCTCGCCCATAAGTTCAAAGGGGCCGCTTACGCCCACGCCGTGCCACTTGCCGGCGGCGTCGCGGCGCCAATGCCGGGGTTGGCGGCGGCCCGTGCGTTCGAGCCACTGCAGGCCGTCTTGGTCCCACAGTTCCGGGGTCTCGTAGCCGCCGTCGGCGAGGAAGGCGAGGCATTCGGCATTGCTGACCGGGTGGCGGCAGATGCGGTAGCTGCTCAGCTCCAGCATCTGTTGCGGCAGTTCGTTGTCGAAGGCGCCGATGGGGTCTCGGGCGCCGATGCGGTAATGCCCCTGGGCGATGCCGACAAAGCTCGCGGCGTCGGGGCGGGCCGGAATGAGCGGCTGGCCGACCCGAAAGCCCCGGTCCGGCGGCAGGGTCAGCCCCCGCTCGGCCATCACCGAGAGCATGCGCTCGTAGATGAGGTGCTGCTGTTGCAGGATGTGCTGTTGCAGGCGTTCTTGCTCCAGCAGCGGGCTCGACGGCAACAGCGCCGGGTTGGCCAGCCGCATCAGGTTTTCGTCCTGGGCCTCCAGGGCCCAGTTCAGCAAATGCTCCCGCGGCGGCAGGCCTGCGCCCTGGGCCGGGCCCTGGACCTCGCCCGCGAATAGGTGACGCACGCGGGCGGTCAGGGCGGCGTCGCCTTGCAGCACTTCGCGCAGCCAATAGCTCTCCTGATAGACGCCGAAGCCCAGCAGCCAGGCCAGCGGCGGCAAGGCGGGGTGATAGCTGCGGTAGCAATCGGCCTCCGGCAGGCCCTCCAGCAGCTGGATCTGCATTTGGTGGACCGCGCTCAAGGGTCCGAGGATCTGCGGCGAGGTCATACGTTGAAACGAAAGTGCACCACGTCGCCGTCCTGCACGATGTACTCTTTACCCTCGGAGCGTAAT
The DNA here is from genome assembly GCA_011389885.1 of Gammaproteobacteria bacterium. Lineage (GTDB taxonomy): Bacteria > Pseudomonadota > Gammaproteobacteria > Chromatiales > Chromatiaceae > JABBTK01. The sequence goes on from JAABTK010000095.1 coordinate 4,070, forward strand.
CGACCCGCCTCCTTGGCCCCCTGTTCGCCCTTGCAGGCCACGAAATCGGCATAGGCCACCACCTCGGCGCGGATGAAGCCGCGTTCGAAGTCGGTATGGATGACGCCTGCGGCCTGAGGCGCGGTGCTGCCGACGGCCACGGTCCAGGCCCGCACTTCCTTGGGTCCGGCGGTGAAATAGGTCTCCAGCCCGAGCAACCGATAACCCGCGCGCACCACGCGATCAAGGCCCGGCTCTTCGAGCCCGAGGTCTTGCAGAAAGTCCTTCTTATCGGCCTCGTCGAGCTCCGCAATCTCCGCCTCGATGGCGGCGCACACGGGCACCACCGCCGCACCCTCTGCATCGCCCAGCCGGCGCAACGCATCCAGCGCCGGATTGCCCTCGAAGCCGTCCTCGGAGACGTTGGCGATGTACATGGTGGGTTTCACGGTGAGCAGGAAGAGGTCGCGGATCTCCAACAGCTCCTCCTCGCCGAGCCCCAGGGAACGCACCGGCCGGCCCGTATCCAGGTGGTCGCGCACCCGCTCCAGCAGCGCCTTGCGGACGAGGATCTTCTTGTCCCCGGTCTTGGCCTGTCGGGCGGCGCGATCCAGCGCCTTTTCCACCGATTCCAGGTCCGCCAGCGCCAGCTCGGTGTTAATCACCTCGACGTCGGCCAGCGGATCCACCTTGCCCGCCACATGCACCACGTCGTCGTTCTCGAAGCAGCGCACCACATGCGCGATGGCGTCGGTCTCGCGAATGTTGGCCAGAAACTTGTTGCCCAGCCCTTCGCCCCGCGAGGCCCCGGCCACCAAGCCGGCGATGTCCACGAAGCTCATGGTGGTGGGAATCACCTTTTGCGGCTGGATAATGCCGGCCAGGATGTCCAATCGCGGATCCGGCAGCGGCACCACCCCCACGTTGGGGTCAATGGTGCAAAAGGGATAGTTCTCGGCCGCGATGGTGGCCTGAGTCAGGGCGTTGAAGAGGGTGGATTTGCCCACGTTGGGCAGGCCCACGATACCGCATTTGAAACCCATGGGGTCCCTCGCTGTGGAATCGAAAAACCCGTAAGGATAGGCGATTCGGCGGCGGAAAGCCAGCCGCAGAACCGCCCGCGCCTTGAGACCCGCTCAGGGCGCGGGCGTCGGGCTCACTTGAGGGGGTTGTCGATCCGATAGGCCTGCACATCCGCCCCGGCCTGCGGGATCAGATCCAGGTACAGCCCATCGCCGGCGAACTCAAGGTCGTAGCCATGACCCTGCAGCTGTTCATCGGTGCAGGCGAACAGCTCCGAGGCCCCCGCGGCGTAGTCGGTGATGCGAATCACGCACTCCGCTAGGCCGCCGTCGGCGCCGGGCAGGGTCTCCAACTGGGCCAGGAAACGCCCGTCGGCGGTGATGGCCGGGTGGTGCAGCTCCCAATCGCGGCCCCAGGCCTCGCCCATGTCCACCGTGCCCTGCTGCGGCCAGTTGTAGTTGAGGTAATAGAGGCTGCGCAGCCCGGTGGCCGCCAGCGGCCGGTCGTAGACGATTTCCGGTTGCGCCGTGGCCAGCACCGGGTTGCGCGCCGGATTGGCCGATTCCTCGCCGTCCAGGGTCCAGCTTACGCGGCGGATCAGCTCGGCGGCGATGTCGTACAGGAACACGTCCGATACGCCGTTGGCGTCGCCCGCCACCAGGTCGCCGGCCTCGGAGCCGAACACCAGGAAGCTGCCATAGCCGTCGATGCGCGGATGGGACGAGGCGCCGGAACCGGCCGCGCCATCGGCGCGCGCGCTCACCAGGGTCAACTCGGCCGCCGGATCATAGTACAGGTATACATCCGCCACCCCGTTGGCATCCATGTAGCTCAGCGGCGCAGCGGTGGCGAACACCACCCATTGCCCGTCGGCCGAGGCGTAGGCCTCAGCGATGTCCGCACCCTTGCGCGCCAACAGCTCGGCCAGGCCTGCGGGCAGATCTGCTGCGGCCAGACGACGCGGCGCGGCGGTGTAGCCTTGCGTCGGGGTGTCGGCCGCGGTCGAGGACTCTAAGGTCAGGCGTTCCTGCGCCAACGGCCGTGCAGCCAGATCGGCGCCCGCTTTGGCGCTGAAATAGCCGCCGACCACGGCGCGGAATCCCGGAAGGAGGCGCACCATGCCGGTCTCTCCCGAGCGAAGGTTGACGTCCGCCCCCCTGCGCACAATGAAGGTATTTGGGGACGCGGAGGTGCTGAGGTTGCCGTCTACTACGCAGGTGGCCACCTGATTCGAGCCCACATCCACTGAGCCTTGGAGGGCAAGGTCGCCGTTTGCGTTGGGGGTACACCAACTGGCGTTCTCTTCCCTGGTCACGGTGCGACTGGCTGCGGTGCTGATATTGGCCAGGCAGGTATCGTCGGTGTAGAGGATGATGTCGGGGTCCGTAAGGGTGGCGCCATAGGCCAGTTCGCGGAAGTTGCAGGCATTGGCCCCGCCGATGGTGAAGTAGGCGCGGGAATAATCGATTTCGCCGCCAATATTCGCCTCACAAGCCGAACCGGAAAAAGAAAGAGGACCCGTCGCGGCCATGTCTACACCGCTAGCACCGCAGCGAATCTCACGGGAGCCGGATTTCAATGCGATAGAAAACGTATAATCCGAGACATTGAAGTCGCCAGCGAGCGTTGTGGTCGTGGTGCTCGTTGTGGTCGTATACGTCGTATTCGTCGTGCTTGTCGTGGTAGTTGTGGTCGCATTGACCGGCAGCGTCAGACGAATGCCGTTTTGAATCGGGGTGGAAGAGCCACCGCTGGGAATCTGCGCGCTCTGGACATTGATGCCGGTGGCAATGCCGTCGCGAAACAGCACGATATCCAACACCAGACTGTCGTTCGTCGGCACCCCTTCAAGCCTGGAGATATAACCGCCATTGAGCTGACTGCCGAATAGCGAAATGATGCCGGAGAAATCTTCGAACGTGATGACGGCTTCTTTCAGCGAACGACCCGCAAGCGCCGAGTTGTTGGATACCTGCAAGGAATATAGGTGTTCCGAGGGCAGAACGGCAACTGGATTTACCGTGAAATAAAACTGAGCCTGCGTGCTCTCGCGCAAGCCTGGAAGACCGGAAACCTTGTTGCCGTTTTGGTCGAAATAATAAAAATCGACATTGAACTCGGCTTCTTGAATCCAGGCTATAGGCGTGCGCGTTGCTGTCTGGCAATCCCCGCCAGCGGTTACTGCGAATACCGAAAAGGTCTCGGGCGTCCACGGCGTGGCATCAATATTGTCGATCCTTATCAACACATTGTTGCCAATCAGCGGCGCTTTGGCGGGAGTAATTACACCCTGAGAACTATGGTTTATGCAGAAGCCTTCGGAAGCAAATCCGTGCCCTGCGCTCAGTTCTATACTGAACTCGCTTTCGCTATAATCGGCATTCCACACAACATCGTTGTTGAATCTGGCATCCACGGCCAGCGCCACTGAGCTAGCCATAGCCCCAGCTATTACAAGCAGTGAAGTGAGTAAAATTCGCATGGGGATTCAGAACTCTTGATGATTATCGCCAACCAAATACGACAGGATGAGCAACAGTGAGAATGGGGTATGGTTTTTATGGTTTTCCGCAGTCACTGGATTACGCCACCTGACCGTGACACTGAGACAAGCAAGCACCCGGCTATACCGGCCTCCAACTTTACCTGTTGTTCAAAAATTGCGCAACCGCCGTCTGTCGGAAAACGGCGCCGCCGGTCCATGCGGGGGCCGCAGTTTTTAGCGCTACTCGCTCTCCGGCAGCGTCACGTTCAGCTCCAGGATCTCCTGGTTGCCCTCTTGGCCCACGCTGACGGTGATGGCCTCTTGATCCACCTTGACGTACTTGCGCACCACGTCGAGCAGTTCCATTTGCAGTTGCGGCAGGTAGGAGGGGCCGTTGCGGGCGGCGCGTTCGTGGGCCACCAGGATTTGCAGGCGCTCTTTGGCCACAGATGCGCTGGTTTTTTTGTTTTTGTTCTTGAAGTATCCCAAAAGATTCATGCTTCACCCCTTGAATAGTCGGCCGAACAGGCCCTTCTTCGGGACATCTAGGAAGCGATGGGGCAGGTCTTCGCCCAAGTATCGCGACACCAGATCGGCGTAGGCCTGGCCGGCGTGGCTCGTTTCGTCGAGGATCACCGGCACCCCGGAGTTGGAGGCGTTGAGCACGGCCTCGGACTCGGGAATCACGCCTAGCAGTTCCAGGGCCAGAATTTCCTGCACATCTTCTACGCTAAGCATATCACCCGAGGCCACCCGCACCGGGTTGTAGCGGGTGAGCAGCAGGAACTCGCGAATCGGCTCGTCGCCGTTCTCGGCGCGCCGGGATTTGCTGGAGAGGATGCCGAGCATGCGGTCCGAATCGCGCACCGAGGAGACCTCGGGGTTGGTGACCACCAGGGCGTCGTCGGCATAGTACATGGCCATGTTGGCGCCGTGCTCGATGCCCGCCGGCGAGTCGCACAGGATGTAGTCGAAGTCCTTGCCCATCGCCTCCAGCACCCGGCCCACGCCCTCCAGGGTCAGGGCCTCCTTGTCCTTGGTCTGGGAGGCGGGCAGCACATAGAGCTGATGGCAGCGCTTGTCGCGAATCAGGGCCTGGTTGAGATTGGCGTCGCCGCTGATTACGTTGACGAAGTCGTACACCACGCGCCGCTCGCAGCCCATGATCAGGTCGAGGTTGCGCAGGCCGACGTCGAAGTCGATCACCGCCGTCTTGTAGCCGCGCAATGCCAACCCCATGCCGAAGGCTGCGGCGGTGGTGGTCTTGCCCACGCCGCCCTTGCCTGAGGTCACTACCATGATTCTAGCCAAGTCTGTTTCTCCTGCCGTTAAACGGCGACCGGCCGCGCTGCTTGCGATGCAGCGGCCGCGTTACAGGTCATCCACGATCAAACGATCCCCGTCGAGGCGAATCTGCACTTGCGCCCCATTAAAACGCCTTTCGATATCTTCACTGATCAAATAGCGGCCCGCCACCGAGACCAATTCCGCGCGCAGATCCCGGCAAAAGATGCGGGCCTCCCGGTTGCCCTTCACGCCGGCGAGCACGCGCCCGCGCAGGGTGCCGTAGATATGCACATTGCCGTCGGCCATCAGCTCGGCGCCCGAGCTGACCACCGCCGCGACCACCACCAAATCGCCGCCCGGGGCGTAGATCCGCTGCCCCGAGCGCACTGGCCGGTCCACGATGGTGGCCTGATTGGCGCTGCGCAACTGCTCCGCGCCCGATTTGGGCTCGCCGGCCGCTGCGCCCTCGCTCTGACCGCTGGCGCTAGGCGAAGTGCGCTCGGGCGGCGGACGCCGCCCCCGCGCCTCGCTGAGCACCGCCAGCTCCATCAACTCGGCGGATTCCTGCTGTGCGGGCGTCCCCCCGCGCACCCCCACCGGCAACATCCCGTGCCCGCGCATCAACCCCACCAACAGCGGGAAGTCCACCCCGCCGCTCTCCAGCGCCGACAGATCGATCACCACCGGTGTATTCCGGAAGAACTCCGGGGCCTGCTCCACGCGCGCATCCAGCTCCTCGGACAGGGTGTCGAGATTGCCGCTTTGCAAAAACAAGGTGGGAAAGGTAAAGCTTCCCGCCTTCAGATCGAATGTAGAGCCGGCCTGCGCCATGACTGCAATGCTTCCCCTCGGCTTGAGCGGGCCGCCACATGGCCCTAGCGTTCGAACCCGCCTTTATACAGCTTCTTTATCGCGGCTTGCAACCGCGAAACGCAAAATTGCGACGCAATCGCCCTTTTGCCGCGCAGGGGCCAAGCACCGGCTCATTCCCCCGCTTGGCGGCGGATCAGCGACAAGGCCTCGGCCGCGGCGGCCGGGGCCTCCGGCGCGCCCTCTAGCAGCGCCGCGGCATCCCGCGCCAGCAGCGACCGTTGATCCGCGTCGAACAGCTCCAACACGGCTTGCAGTTCCGCCGCCTGCGCGGACAATAGCACAGGCGCCAGATCCTCCGGCCGGATCGGCGATTGCGGGGCCAGCAGATCGGCCACCAGCGGGTGCTCTAGCAGCGCATAGTGCAGCCTGCGGGCCGTCTCTTCGTCAGCCAGCTCACGCAGCGCCAAGGCATCGCCCGCCGCGCCCTGACGCACCGCCTGCATGATGGCCGCGGTTAGGTGTTGCAGCCCCTCCCGCGTGCCGGTCTGGTCGTCCGCCAGCCCGCTAGCCTGCTCGTAAAGCTGGTCCAATCGCTCCTTGAGTTCCAGGATCACGCGGCTCTCGGCGTTGGCCTGCAGCGTGGCGGCCTGCTGCACCGCCTGTTGCAAGGCCTCCAAAAACACCGCCAACTCCTCGTGGTCCAGGCGTTGGGCCTCTTGCAGGGCGGCGCTGGAGACCTTGCGCTGGTCCTCCGCAAATAACGGATTATTGCGTTTGCGCAGCAAATGGCGCTCGTGGCGCCCCGGCTTGTCACTGAACAGAAGCATAGGACGATCGGGCCTCTTGTTGGGGGTCAGTCTTTGGCCTTGGGGCGGCCGATGCGCGGCAACCGCTCGAAAAACGACGGTTTCGCAGGCGCATCCCCGGCGGTCGGCACCTCAGGCCCGAGCAGCACCGCGATCCAGCGGGTCTCCTCCCAACTGTCGAGCGCGATCTTCACGGTCATGGTCAGCGGCACCGATAAAAACATCCCCACCGGCCCCAGCACCCAGCCCCAAAAAACCAGGGACAGAAACACCACCAGGGTGGACATGCCCAGGCCGCGGCCCATGAAACGCGGCTCCACCACATTGCCCACCACGCTATTGATGACCAAATAGCCGGCGCCGCTCCACAGGGCGCCGCCGGTGCCGAGCTGGACCAAGGCCAGCAACACCGCCGGCACCGCAGCGATAAAGGAGCCGATGTTGGGCACGAAATTCAGGAAAAACGCCAGCACCCCCCACAGCACCGGGTAATCCACCCCCAAAAACCACAGCCAGCCCGCCGCCGCCAGCCCCGTGCCCAGGCTGGTGAGGGTCTTAATGGCCATATAGCGCTTAATGTCTTGCAGCATCTTGCCGAGCTGGCCGAAAGACTCTTCCGGATGGGGCAAAATCGCCCGCAACTTGGCGGGGAAGCTGGCGGCCTCGAGCAGGATGAAGGACACCGTAAGCAGGATCAAGAGGGCGTTGGTCAACAACCCGCCGAGGCTGGACAAGCCCTGCGCGGCCATCTGCATGGCCCGCCCGGGGTCGAGCAAGGCGGTCAGGGCCTTGGTTTCCACCTCGATCCCGAACCCGCCGAGCCAGCCCCGCAACAACCCGAGCTGGGCATTGAGCTTTTGTTGGTAATTCGGCAGTTGGGCCGAAAAATCCTCCACCGAGCCGCCCACCAGCACCCCCAACAGGGTGCCCAGGCCGATGATGCCGAGGATCACCGCCGCCAGCGCGCTCACCGCGGACAACCCCATGCGGCGCAGGCTTAACAACGCCGGGGCCGCCACGATGGCGATAAAGCACGAGAGCAGAAACGGCACCAGGATATCGCGCGACTCGCGCATCCCGGCGATGATGATCACGAACGCCGCGCCAGCGATCAGCCACTGCACGCTCTGCGGTTGAATTAGGTCTCGTCCGGAAGGCGCCATCTTGGGTTACTCGAAATCCGGAATCGGGTTGGTGCGCAGCCACTGGCCGCGCTCCGCGTCGAAGCGCCAATACTGCCGATCCTGCAAGCGCTTCAGCACTTGCCGGGACTCATGCACATACTCCAGCAGCACCAGTTGCGTCACCCGATCCTCGGCCAGAAACACCGGCGGCTCCAGCACCTCGTAGCGCACCACCCGCAGATCCGCGGTATTCGGCGGCGTCTCCTGCCGCTCCAGCACCCCGGGGGACAAAAAGCCGTAGGCCTGCTCGATGCGGTCCCAGCGCAGCGCGGTCTCGAAGCCCCGCAACGCCTGGCGCAGCGATTCGGCCTGCCGCCGCTCCGCCATGCTCTCGCAGCCGGCGGCCAGCAGCAACAGGGCCACAGGCCATAACAGTCTCAAGGGTCGGTTCATTGGCGGACTCGGCTCGACTCCAAAGCAAACGAATAAGGGGCATGTTAAGGCGCCGCGCGCATTCGCGCCAACCCGAAGCGCTGGTATCATACGCCGTCATCTATCTCGGGAGCCCCCATGAGCGACGCACAACCGCAAGAACCGCAAATCGAGGTGCGGGTCGGAACCGCCCGAATCACCCTGTTGGGCACCGCCCATGTCTCACGCGCCAGCGCCGACAAGGTGCGCGAGCTGCTGGAAACCCACGCCTATGACGCCGTGGCGGTGGAACTCTGCCCCAGCCGCTACAACGCCCTGCTCGACCCCGACGCCCTGGCCCGCATGGACCTGTTTCGGGTGCTCAAAGAGGGCAGGGCCTCCATGGTCGCCGCCAATTTGGCCCTCGGCGCCTACCAGCAGCGCCTGGCCGACCAATTCGGCATCGAACCCGGGGCCGAGCAGCGGGCCGCGGTGGACTACGCCCGCGCCCACCACAAGCCGGTATTGCTGATCGACCGCGAAATCGGCGTCACCCTCAAGCGGGTGGCCGCCAACATCCCTTGGTGGAAGCGCTTCGCACTGTTCGCCGGGCTCGCCGGCAGCCTGCTGTCCAAGGACGAGGTGACCGAGGAAGAGGTGGAAAAGCTCAAGGAGGGCGACATCCTCGAAACCACCTTCTCCGAATTCGCCGAAGACCGCCAGGACCTATTTGCGCCTCTGATCGAGGAGCGAGACCGCTACATGGCGGCCCGCCTGCGCCAGGAGCTGACCGCCAACCCCAGGGAGCATGTGTTGGCCGTGGTCGGCGCCGGGCACCTCAAGGGCATCGCCGCCCAACTGCAACAACAGCCCGACGATGTCGATGAGGAAATCCGGCGCCTGGAGGCCCTGCCCAAGCCCAAGCGCTGGCCCAAACTGATTCCCTGGGTGGTGGTCGGCTTGGTCCTCGTCGGCTTCGGCATCGGCTTCAGCCGCAGCAGCGACCTCGGCTGGGCCATGGTGGCGGACTGGGTGCTGATCAACGGCGCCCTCTCGGCCCTCGGCGCCCTACTCGCCGCCGCCCACCCGCTCACCGTAATCACCGCCTTCCTCGCCGCCCCGCTGACCTCGCTCAACCCCACCATCGGCGCCGGCATGGTCACCGCCGCGGCCGAAATCTACCTGCGCAAACCGTCCGTGGGCGACTTCGGCCGCCTGCGCAGCGACACCGTGCGCCTGCGCGGCTGGTGGCGCAATCGGGTCTCGCGCACCCTGTTGGTGTTCCTGTTCAGCACCTTCGGCTCCGCCGCGGGCACCTATATCGCGGGCTTTCGGATCTTTGAACGCTTGGCGGGCTGAGGCGACACCGGCCGGTTCCCGCTAAGGCCTCGGATCCACCGGCTCGCCGAATGCACACTTGTGGCAAAACGAAGGGGACGGAGGGGAAAGGTCCAGCAATCAGAGGAATGGGAAGAGGAATCACAGAGGACCGGGGCACCCGAACAAAGAGGAACGGAAGATGGATGAGGACAGAGGAATGGAGAGGAATGAGGAATGGGACACCCAGGCCTTCACCCGCATCCGCCGTTCTGCGTCCAAACCCCTGCACCGCACGCCGGAAACCGCCGCGATCAGCACGCCGGGGGGGGGCGCCGCCCCCCTAATCAACGCGGACGCGGCTCAGTGGCGGTAGCCGCTGCGATCCACCTGATAGCCCCTCTTCTTTTGATCGTCCGGCAACTGGACGGCCTGAAAGCGGAAGTGCATCACCTGATGATCCGGCGGCATACCGCCGAGAGACACCAGACCCATATCCAGATCCTCGAAGAAAAACAGCGCGCCTAACTTCCCATTGATGATGCAGCTGCCATGGAAAAACTTGTATTTTTTCAGCCGTAACAGCGAAAGCACATGCGGTTTAGCCGCCGATTCCCCCGGAAACTGTTGGCGGTAGATCGTCTCCACCGCCCCTATGATCCGGTTCATAGTGGCATCACCCTGGCACGGCACGCCCATCGCCATAAAACCCGGCACGGCCATCAGCTCATCGAAGAAAAAGGTCATAATATCAGACAGATCCTTGGATTTAACCAAGGTCAATTTCAGTTGATCCACGACCGCATCGACCGACTTTGCACTAGACTGCGCCATTTCGCCCCTCTCTAGGATTATTCGACCATACTTAAAAAAACAGCCCGAATGGGGCCGCTCAACCAATGCCAGTACTGTAACTCAGACGCGACTGATCACGCCGTTGGAAGCGACTCCCCGGCTTCGCCCCCCAGGACCGGAACTAGGCATCGGGGGACGCCCTGGCAACCACACCCAAGCGCGCCCAACAGGGCGACCAATCTCAGCAGCCCGAAGGCCGCCCTCCCAAAGGACGCTAACGCCAAACAGCGGGCTACCCCTTGGGCGGAATCCACTGGAATTATAGTATAGCAAACTGGGAATTTCAATAAAGACGGGGAAAAGGTCACGGTAACGTCAAAGCTGGAACGGCGGCTGGCTGGCGGCCATCACCAGGGCAAAGGCCGAGCCGCCTAAGGCTGGTGAAGCGGGATGCAGCCGGTGCGTTGCGGGAGCAAACGGGCCGAATCGGAGGAGCGCGGAGGAGCGGAAGGGCTAAATCGAACGTAACTACTCAGAGGTCACCCCCATAAATTCTGGCCATTACCCTTCGTGAAGTAGTCGCAGAGCCTCCGCGGCGGAGATCCCATTTTTTTGGCAGGTGGAGAGATAGCTGCGGATTCTGGCGAAGATTCTCGCCCCGAG
>JAABTK010000096.1 GCA_011389885.1 Gammaproteobacteria bacterium
ATAAGCCCGCCCATGCGCTCCACCAGGGTCTTGCAGATGGCCAGCCCGAGGCCGGTGCCCTGGCGTTTGTACTCCGCTCCGCCGGTCTGGGTATAGGGGGTGAAGACGTGGGGCAGATGATCCTCCGGGATGCCGATGCCGGTATCGCTGACACTGACAAACAGCGTGTCGTCGCGATGGGCCAAGCTGAGATGCACCTCGCCCTGCTCGGTGAACTTCACCGCATTGCCCAGCAGATTCATCACCACCTGGCGCAGACGCTTGTCGTCCGTCTCCAGGGCGGCGGGCAGCTCCTCCAGCCCCTGCATGACGAAAGCAACGCCCTTTTGCCGGGCGCGAAAGGCGAACTGCTCGGCGATCTGCTCAAACACGCTCACCGGGTCCGCGGGGGCGGGGAATAGCTCGAAGCGGTCGGCCTCGATCTTGGCCAGGTCGAGGATGTCGTTAATCAGCTGCAGCAAATAGTCGCCGCCGCGGCGAATGGCCTCCAGCGAGCGTTGCTGTTCGGGGCCTATCGCGTGGTCCTGCAACAGGATTTGGGCATAGCCGAGCACCGCGTTGAGGGGCGTGCGCAGTTCGTGGCTCATATTGGCCAAAAAGGCGCTCTTGGCGCGGTTGGCCGATTCGGCGCGCTCCTTGGCCTCCACTAGGTCGCGCTCCATGCGCAGGCGTTCGGTGACATCGCGGGTGATGCACAGAAAAAGCGGCTTACCGCCGAGTTCGATGGCGGAGACCCGGATCTCCTGCTGGAGCAAGGCCCCGGTTTGGGTGCGCCAGGGGCGGGTGAACTGCGCCGTGCCCTGGCGCTGAATCGTGGCGATTCGCTCGCGGGTCTCTTCGGGGGTCTCCTCGGCGTCGATCTTGGTCACCGGCATGCCCTTGAGTTCTTTCGGGCTGTAGCAGAGCAGCGCGCATAAGGCCGGATTGAAGTCGGTTATTCGGGCGTTTTCCACGTCCACCAAAAAGATCGGGTCGGGCGATTGCTCGATAATGGCGGAGAGCCTTAGCTGACTCTCCGCCAGGTCGCGGGTCTTGTCCGCCACCTGTTGGTTCAGGCTTGCGTTCAGTTCTTCGACGCGGTCGCTGTAGCGGCGGATTCGGCGGTTGGTATTGCGGGCGAACAGCAGCGACACGGCCACCGCCAGGGTGATCAGCAGCAGGCCGACCCAAAGCGCCTGACGGAGCCGGTCGGCGATCTCGCCATCGACGGTTTGGTGGATGCGGGCGACCTCTCGGTCCAGGTCGTAAAAGTAGAAACCGCTGGCCATGGCCCAATTCCAGGGCTCGTAATAAAGAAAATAGGAGATCTTGCGCCCCTGTCCATCGCCGCGGGGCCGCAGATACCAATATTCGAGGAAGCCTTGCCCCGATTCGCGCAGCAGCTTTAGGTAGTTGCGGCGGTGATACTCGCCCTTGGCGTCTTGCCAGTCATCGTCGATGCGTCGTCCCTCGATGGCCTTGTTTTCCGATAACAGCACGGTGCCGAAGCCCTCGCCGCCCTGCAAGTCGTGCAGCTCGACCACAAACAGATAGGTCCGCTCGTTGCGATCTAGGGCCTTTAACTCCTGGATTACCGCCTGCTGTTGTTCGGCCTCCGTGGCGCCGAGGTCTTTGCCGGCCCCGATTAGCCAGTTAAATTCGCCGGCCTGAAAGGTGCGGAAATAGACGATGTGCGGGGACGCGCCCTCGGCAGCGGCGCGTTTGACCTCAGGGAGCCGCTGGAAGCCGGAGCCCCAGTCTTCAGTAATGGCCTCCTTGGCGGCGGCGATATCCTGGCCGCGCGCGTCGCTGTAGCCGCTGATGTCGCGGCCGATGAGTTCGTCCCGCTGGTGGTGCAGCAGCCGGTTGTTGTCGCGGTCGATGACCAGGGAAAAGCGGTTGGGGCCGTCGAAGGGCGCGCCGGCGACAAGACCTAGCAGTTGCTGCTTGAGGAAGCCGCGATCTCGCTGTTCGGGTCGCGGTTGGTGGTTTTCATGGTAACTCAGCATTAAGGCGATCAGATGATCCACCTGGTTCTGGATTTCGCGCTTGAGCTTCTCCTCGCTTTGGGTATGGCGAAAGCGCGTGATGGTCAGGGCCTGTTCCGCCTTTTTTCGCACCTCGGCCTTTTTCTGTTCAATGAAGGCGTTGGTGGTCTCTTCGATATGCTGTTGCGCATGCTGCTGAAACTGGCGGACATTAAAGGCCGTAATAATGGCCGCTGTCAGCACGATAAGCAGCACCGGGAAGAGGATGATTTGCAGATAGAGTTTGTGGTTCATAGTGTTGGCTTGGGTTTTATCCAGGGCCTGAGAGACCGGCGGGGCGGTAAAAAAACAGTCCGATTATAGCACTTTAACAGGATGACCATCCCATTCGCCCCGTCGCCCTTGGCGACCCGCGTGAACGCTGCAAACCCCTAGCGCCGCCCCAGGGCTGGGTAAGGAATTCCTCTCACAGAGGGGCACGGGGCACACAGAGAAATCCTCCTCCGTGATCGCTGTGCCTCCGTGAGAGATCTTATGAAAACTTTGGTGCGATGGCACGAGTAGCTTAAAAGCTCACCCCTGCCGCTTTTCAATCCAATCGATAATGCGTTCATATTGGTAGTTGGCCGCCCAGCCACGCAGGGATTGGGGTACGGGTTCGCCCTGTTGTTCGCGTTCGGCCAGCAGGTTGCGCAGGGCCTTGGCGTTGCCGATGTTGACGGCCTGCGCCAGGGCGTCGAGCCAAGGCGCGGGGTAGTGGATATCCGCTTCCGGGGCGTTGTTTGGCTGCTCTTGCGTTTCGGCGTACCGCCACTCCAGGGGCAGGCATTCACTCAGACTAAGCAATAAATCGGCCAGTTCCACCGGTTTGTCCAAATAGGCCGCGCAGCCGCGGGCGAGGGCGTCATCGCGATGTTCCTTGAACACCTGGGCGCTGACCAGGATCACCGGCAGTTGCTTAAATTCGGGCATGGCGTGCAGGGCCTCCATGGTCTCTAGGCCGTCGAGGCCGGGCATTAGCACGTCCATTAGCACTAGGTGCGGTTTGAAATGCGGGGCCTGTTGCAGACACGCCTCGCCGGAATCCGCCTCGGCGGTGGCAAAGCCGAGCGGGGTCAAGAGGTCCGTGAGTAATTGCCGGTTGTCGGCCGTATCGTCCACCACCAGTACCCGCAGCGGTGCTTGTTCCTGGCCTGGAATCGTGCGCCGATAACCGGTGATTTTGGGTGCTTGGTGCGCTGGTTCGTGGTCTTCCGGCTTGGCGATTGTCTTGAAACGCACCTCCAGCGGGATTTGGAAGTAAAAGCAACTGCCGCGCCCCGGCTCGCTCTCCACGCACAGCTCGCCGCCCATGAGTTCGACGATCATGCGGCTGATGGTCAGGCCGAGCCCGGTGCCTTGGCTTTTGTAGTGGCGGGCGCCGCTTTGGGTGAAGGGCTCGAAGATAGTTTCCAGGTGTTCGGGGGTAATGCCCGGCCCGGTGTCTCGCACCGCGACATACAGGGAATCATCCGCATAGCGCAGGCGCAGGCGCACCTGGCCGCTTTCGGTGAACTTGACGGCGTTGCCCAGCAGGTTGAGCAACACCTGGCGCAGGCGCTTGGGATCGATTAGCACGCAACTGGGGAGGTGCCCCTCGGGGCTGTATTCAAAGGCCACGCCCTTTTGCTCGGCGCGAAACCGGATCATTTCGCTAACTTCTCGCAGAAAGGTGTGCAGATCCAGCTCTTCGGGAAAGAGTTCGATGCGCCCGGCCTCGATCTTGGAGAGGTCGAGGATGTCGTTAATTAGGGTCAGCAGGTAGTCGCCGCCGCGCTGAATCCGCTCCACCTGGGGGGCCAGCTCGGCGGGCAGGCGGGGCGACTGGAGCAACACCTGGGAGAAGCCGAGGATGGCGTTGAGCGGGGTGCGCAGTTCGTGGCTCATGTTGGCGAGAAAGGCCGATTTGGCGTGATTGGCGGCCTCGGCCGCTTCGCGGGCCTGGGTGAGGTCCTGCTCGATCTGTTTGCGCTCGGAGATGTCGTGGCCTATGCCCATGACCCCGATCAGCGCGCCCTGTTGGTTGTAGATGGGGGCCTTGGTGGTTTCGAGGGTCTCGTGGTGGCCGTCGTGAAAGGTGATCTCTTCTTCGTTAACCAGTGCCTCACTGGCCGCCATGGCGCGGCGGTCGTGTTGGCGGAAGAAGCCGGCCAGTTCATGCTCCACGAAGTCGAAATCGGTCTTGCCCAGGATGGCCTCTTCGGATGCACCGAAAAAGGCCTCGAAGCGCGGGTTGCAGCCCAAATAGCGGCCCTCGGTGTCCTTGTACCAGACCAGGTCCGGGATGGTATTGATCAGCAGGCGCAGGCGTTGCTGTTCCCATTCGAGGGCGATTTGCGCCTGCTTGCGGTCGGTGATGTTTTCGTGGGCCACCACCACGCACGCCGCGCCGTCGATCTCAAAGCGGCTGACGTGGGCGATAAACCAGCGCTTGACGGCGGGCGAGGGGCAGGGGTATTCGAAGTGGAAACAGGTCAGTTGGCCGTTCAACACGGCCCGTAATTGGTCGGTGAGGGCGGTAGCGCAAGGGTCTTTGTGCGCAACGTCCAGGTAATTGGCGCCCACGCCGTAGTCGGGCGGCGGCGGCGGGTTGGCGTCGGCGAAGTCGCGCCAGGCCTGGTTTACGGTGAGGATGATGCCGTTTTGGTCGAGTACGCACAGATGGGCCGAGAGGGCGTCGATGGTGGCGCGGGCGAAGCGCTCCGCCGCGTGCTGCTTCTTGAGCGCGTCTTGGGCCGCCTGTTCCACCTGCTTGCGTGCGGTGATATCGGCGATGTAGCCATGCCAGAGGATGCCGCCGTCGCCTTGCCGTTCCGGGACCGCGTCCCCGGCGATCCAGCGCTCGCCCGTGCCGGGCAGGATGACCCGGTAGTCCAGCCGCCAATTGCTCAACTCCCGCGCCGAGGTTTCGATGGAGGCGGCGACCCGCCCGAGGTCGTCGGGGTGGATGCGATCGAAGGCCTTGCTGGCGTCCTGCCGCACCGCCTCCGGGGTGACGCCGTAGATCCCCTGTATGCCTTCGCTGGAATAGGGGAAGCGGGATGTGCCGTCGGGCCGGTGTTCGAATTGGTAGATCATTCCGGGCACCCGATGGGCGATCTTGGTCAGGCGGTCGCTGACCTCGCGATAACGCGCCTCGGCCTGGGTGCGGCGTTCCACCTCGCGGCGCAGGCGATGGTTCCAAAACAGCATTAGCAAAAGGATCAGCAGGCCAGTGCCGATGATTTGCCTCAGCAGGCCGTAGTCGGTCTCCTTCACCACCTCGCGCAGCATCCACTTTTTGTGAATTTCCAATCGCTCTTCCGGGGTAATGGCGGCGATGGCGCGGTTGAGCAGCGGCACCAGCGGGGCCAGCTCATCGCGCACCATCATCCGCAAGTCGAATTCCACGTCGGTAATGCCAGCCAGGCGCAGGCTGTCGGCGCCGAACAGCTCGATTTGGTATTGCAGCACCGGCAGGACGTCCACCGCCGCGAAGGCCTGGCCGCTTTCCACCGCCTCTAGGGCGGCGCGGGTGTCGGTCACTTGCAGGAACTCGATGCCCGGATAGCGCGCCTTGAGCAGACGGTAGGCGCTGTATTCCCGGCCCACGGCCACAATTTCGCCCTCCAGGCTCCGGGCGTCGGTGATGAAATTGCCGCGGCGGCGGGTGGCGACGGCGATGGGATAGGTTTCGAGGCTGTCGGTGAAGCGGGCGTAGGCCTCACGGTCCGGGGTGCGGGTGGTGCTGGCGTATAGGTCGGCCTGATCTTGTTGCATCAGCGCAAGGATTGCGCTGAAGCCTATGGGGGGGGCGGTCTGTTCTTTAATGCCCAGTTTGTCGCGCACCAGTGCCCAGTAGTCTTCGCCAATGCCGATCACCTCGCCTTCTTCGCCGAGAAAGTTGAAGGGCATCCAGTCGATGGCGCGGGGGCGGCGCAGGGTGAGTTCGTCGAGCCAGGCGCGCTCCGCCGCGGTAAGACGCAAGCCCCCGGCATCCTTATCCGGCAGCCCCGCCCGCCATCGATTGCGGAGATCCTGATGCACCTCTGGCGGGATGGCGGCCAGCGCCTTGTTGAGAATATCCCGCAGGATCGGCCAGTCCTTGCGGGTCGATATCACGAGGGCGTAGCGGCTCCCGGCCACCATGCCTTGGATCTTAATGGCGTAATTCTGGTTTTCCTGGCGCCACCATTCGAGGTCGGCGGTGTGAACCAAGACATCCGCCTCGCCGCGGAGCAGCGCCTTGACCATCTGTGCGTTGCTATCGTAGGCGATTCGCCGACGTGGCGGTATATCCGCCAATAGGTGCTCGGCCCTTTTGATGCCGCGCAGGTAACCCACGCGGCGACTGGCGAGGTCTTCCAGGGTGTCGGGCGGGTCGGGGGCGTCACTGCGGCTGTAATAATAGAAGTGGCCGAAGTCGTAGGGTTTTGAGTAGAGAAAGTGGCGGTCCCATTCCGGGTTGGGCGCGGAGGAGGCGAGGCCGTCAATCTCGTGCCGCATCGCCTTTTCAGTGACTGCGTTCCAGGTGTCTTCCACCTGCAAGCGAACGCGCCCCCCCAAATGTTTATTAATGAGGCGAATATAGTCCGGCACCAGGCCCGCATAGTCGCCATCGGCGGTGCGGAACAGGTCTTGGGGGAATTGGGTGGTGTAGCCGAGGACGATCTCCGGGTGTTGTTCGAGCCAGGCGCGTTCTTGCTCCGTCCAATCGATTCTTTTGGCTTCCTTGGGGGCGTTTATCCATTTTGAAAAAATCGCCTGCCGGTCTTGGTCGGTGAGGGTGGCAATGGCTTTATTGAGGATACCCGCCAAGGGGGCGTGGTCTGGGTTGACGCCGACACGCACGGCAAACTCGTTTTCGGTGCTGAAGGCCAGCGCCAGATCCACCATTAGGTATTTATTGATAATGTACGGGTAGGTCATATACCCCACCAGGGCGTCTGCCTCGCCGTTAAGGACCTTTTCCATTTGCGCCAGCGGCGTATCCACCTCCACCAGGGTGATGTTCCCGATGCGTTGCAGGTATTGCGTGAAGACCCGGCTGTCTCTGATGGTGGCGACACGCTTGCCGCGCAGGTCTCGGCGGTCCTGGATGGCGTTCAAGGGCTGTTTGCGGGTGTATATGAGCAGCGGCGCCTCGATGTACGGTTCTGTGAGCCGATAGGCCTGTTCGTTGGTTGTGTTTTTCAGCACCGTGGCGGCGCCGTGTACGCCCGGGCCTTTGGCTTGTTCATGCAGCGCCAAGGTGCTGTCCACCAGGACCGCCTCCACCGGGTGCTGCAACAGATTGCTCCAACGGGCGAAAATATCCGCCAGGATGCCGCTGGGCTTGCCATCCGCCGCCGCCATCGAAAACGGCGGCTGATGATCGGCCGCGGTTAGCCGGATACGGGGGTTGGCGCGCAGCCAGGCGCGTTCTTCGGCGGTCAATTCCAGATATTTCTCGGGGATATAATTCTGATCCCATTTTTCATGCAACGCGCGGACCTCCGCCGGCTCGATGGCCGCCAGCGCCTGGTCGATAATCTGTAGTAACTGCGGGTGGTCCTTGAGAATGGAGTAGACGATGGGGGTTTCGCTGTCGGGCACCGGGAAGGCAAGGCCCAGGCCGGGGTACAGGTCCTGCGCCTGGTCCAACAGCACGCCCGTTCCCATGATGGCGGCCTCCAGGTCGCCGCTTTGCAGGCGCATGGCCAGGGCTGTGTACGACTCCGCCTTGACCTGAATAACCTCCGGCCAGCGCGACAATGCCTTTTGTTCGGCCCGGTTGCCGCGCAGCACGCCCACCCGCTGACCCTTTAAGTCCGCCATGGACTGAATCGGGCTGCCGGGGCGGGTATAGATATAACGCGAGACCCGATACGGGCTGGAGCTGAAGAGGAAATCCTCCGCCCGTTCGGCATGCACGGCGGACATCGCCAGCCCGTGCAGCTCGCCGCGCTCGGCCTGCGTCACCAGTTCGTCCCATTGGCCGGTGACTAGGCGGATATTGGCGCCGGTGAGGGCGTTAATGCGCGCCAGCAGGTCCGGCTCGATGCCGGTCAGGCTGCCGTCGCTGTGGCGGATGACGTAGGGGCGCCAGCTTGGATCGACGCCGAGCAGGATCTTTGGATGGGCCTCCAGCCAGGCGCGTTCTTCGGCGCTTAGGGAAACCCCCGGGGCCTCGGCCGATGCGCCAGGCAACCAGGCGCACAGCAGGCACGCCAGAAGCAAACCGAGCCAAGGAGAGGGCCGACCCGGCCCCAGGGGTTGCGACGGTGCAAAGTGTTTCATGGGTTTGTTGAGGCCAGTGTTTGAGCGACAGCGGTGCAAAGATGATCCGAAGCGGGCCGGAGGCGCGTTCAAGGCGCCTCGTCCAGCCACTCTAGCAAATAATACAGCCTAAAACCCTCGGATGAGCGACAAGGCCCGTAAACCAGCGCCGGCCGCCGGTTGGCCGCGGGATCGGCCGCCGCAACCGCCGCCGCACGATCCGCCGCCACCGTTACCACATTCTCCGGAAACCGATTACGCGCCCGCCGCCCAGCGGTCACCGCCGCATAGACCTTGCTCGCCAAACCCGTATCCGGATCCACCAGGTAACCGGCCTTCATTTTATCTCTTAAATCGTCTTGTTTCATGGGCTTAGGGGGTCAGTGGTCAGTGGTTAGCGGTTCGCCCTTAGGGTGCGTTAGCCCCGCCCATCCGAGAGCGCCGCCATTCAAGGTGGCTCGGAATCCAATAAGCGCCGCCGCCCCCGAAGCGCCGCGCGGGGCGTAACGCACCATGGGCCGCGCCGAGCCGGGTTTGGTGCGTTACGGCGCGCACAGGGGTTGGTGCGAAAGTCAAGCCCTGCGCCGGCGCGCCTAGCCTAGCACTCAACCGTCACCACTCAACCCGCGGCGCCCAGCACTAAGAACTCAGCGAATTCCTTGATATACTGCCTGCCCTCTCTAGCACAAGCAAACATCGAGGATCTTTTGCGATGCGTTACATAAGCACCCGGGGCGGGGTGGCGCCCATTGGCTTTGCCCAGGCGGTGATGATGGGTCTGGCCACCGATGGCGGTCTGTTGTTGCCTGAGTCCGTCCCGCAGGTGAATGCGGCGGCGCTGAGGCGCTGGGCCGGGCTGTCGTTTCAGGAGCTGGCGGTGGAGGTGATGCGGCCCTATGTGGGCGAGGATCTGACCCGCGATGAGCTGGCGGACCTGGTGCAGCGTTCCTATGCCGGTTTCGCCCATCCCGAGGTCACGCCGCTGGCGGAGGTGGGCGACGCGCGCATCCTGGAGCTGTTTCACGGCCCCACCGCGGCCTTTAAGGACGTGGCGCTGCAATTCCTCGGCAATCTGTTCGAGCATATCCTGGAGCGCGAGGACGGCCAACTGAACATCCTCGGCGCCACCTCGGGCGATACCGGCTCGGCGGCCATCTACGGCGTGCGCGGTCAGCCGCGGATCAATATCTTCATCCTGCACCCCTACCAGCGCGTGTCGCCGATCCAGGAGCGGCAGATGACCACGGTGCTGGACGCCAACGTGCACAACATCGCGCTGCGCGGCAATTTCGACGACGGCCAGCGCATCGTGAAGGCGCTGTTCAGCGACCTGGAGTTCAAGGACGCCTACCGCCTCGGCGCGGTGAACTCCATCAACTGGGCCCGCATCCTGGCCCAAATCGTCTATTATTTTTATGCTTGGGGCCGGGTTAGCGGCGGCGACACCGGGCGCAAGCTGGTGTTCTCCGTGCCCACCGGCAACTTCGGCGACATCTTCGCCGGTTACATGGCCCAGCGCATGGGCCTGCCGGTGGAGAGGCTGGTGCTGGCCACCAACCGCAACGACATCCTGTCGCGCTTCGTGAACACCGGGGTCTACCAGGCGAGCGAGGTCTATCCCACTATCAGCCCGTCCATGGACATCCAGGTCTCCTCCAATTTCGAGCGCTACCTCTATTTCCTAATGGATCAGGATCCCCATCAGGTGAAGGCGCTAATGGAGCAAATGGCGCAGGCCGGCAAGCTCGAGATCCCGGCGGACAAGCAGGCCGAGGTGAAACAGCTGTTCGCCGCGGCGGCGGTGTCCGAAGAAGAGACCAAGGCCCAGATCAAGGCCACCTACGCGGCCACCGGCTATATCCTGGACCCCCACACCGCCGTCGGCGTCAGCGCCGCCCAGGGTTACACCGGCGCCGTCTGCCTGGCCACCGCCCACCCGGCCAAGTTCGGCGACGCGGTGAAGGACGCCATCGGCGTAGAGGCCGAACCGCCGCCCTCCCTGCAAGGGCTAATGGATAAAGAGACCCGCTGCGCGGTGCTCGACGCCACCGCTGACGAGGTGCTGGCGTATATGCAGCAGACCCTGGGCAACTGATTCAGGGGTTCTTTTTAAAACGCAAAGGACGCAAAGAAGGCGCAAAGGGCGCGAAGGTTATTGCGGCTGCGGCGCCCGAGCGCTCGTTCATTTCGCGGAAATAACCGTTTTGGAGGCCGAGGCTTTAGCCGGACCGGGGCTCGGGTGGCACCGGCTAAGGCCTCAACCTGCCGGTGTTTTGCCGACACGGGTTCAGTCGAACACCTCGTCTTGTGCGTAGCTAAATTATAAGCCGGGAATCCAGCCCGCCCATTGGAGTACAGCCCTCGGGCTGTGCGGTCTGGCCCACACACGCCAAGGCGTGTACCCCAACGCGAGCTGTGTAGGGTGCGTTAGGCGCGCCGGCACCGGACCGGGATCACACACCAACGCCTCCGCGCGCCGTAACGCACCATCCCGGGCCGGATGCCTCCGCTGTATAACGCAAAGCCCCGCCGACGCGGCTTCAGTCAAACACCGCGCCCAGGGTTTCCGCCGTCAACACCCGCTCCAGCCACTGCTGTAGATGCGCCTCGTCCGCCGTCTCGACCCGCTCGCACACCGCCTCCGGCACCGGCCCGAATTTGAGTGCAAGTTGTTTCAGCAGCGTCTTCGCCTCCCCCCGATGCGCGCCGAGCTGCACCCCCTCTTCGATCAATCGCTCACTGAACAGACTCATGGTTTTAGACTCCTCCGGGTGGTCTTGGCGGTAGCGCTGGCGTTCATTTTCCAGGGCGCTCAGCAGCTCGCGCAGCACCATCTCGGGGTACAGGCGCCAATCACGGGCGGAGACCCGCTGGATCCGCCAGTGCAAGCCCTTCAGCACTTCAGGAATAAGGCGGTCGGCGTCGCGGATCGAGGTCGTGTGCGGGTAGATATTGGCGTCGCATTGAATGCCCAGCCGATAGCCGTCCGGCCGATTCGGGTCTTCGACCGCGACATCGATCCGCACCCCGCCGGCGCTGAGATCTCGCACGCAGGGGTGGCCGGCTTGTTCCAGTCGCGCCGCCAGCGCCTCGGCGAAGTCATTTACGGGCCTCTTGTCCGCGTTTGCGCTCCAGGAGCCCCGGTCGGTGTTTTCGGCGAATTCCAGAAAGGCCCGCAGCGCCTTGGGTCCATCGCCATTGGCCGTGATATCCGCGGCGCTCATCGACCCGAGCACCTGCATGCGGCGTTTGGCGCGGGAGAACAATACATTCAGTCGGCGCGCGCCCTTGGCGCGGTTGATGGGGCCGAAACGCTGGGCCACGCCCCCGCCCGTGCGGGTCGGGCCATAGGTGAGCGAGATAATGATATGGTCTCGCTCGTCGCCCTGGACGTTTTCCAGGTTTTTGACGAAAAAGGGCGCGGGCGCGTATTGCGCCGCCTCGTAGCGCGTGCGAAACGCGGCGTCCTGTTGCGCCAGCTTTTCGATTTCGTCTTCAATTAGGCCCCGTTGGGCGATGTTCATGGCCACCACGCCAAGGGACTCCTCGGGTCGGTTGATCAAGGCCTCCCGCACCGCCTCGGCGGCGGCCTCGGCCTCGGCCGGGTTTTTATGGTCTGCATACAGGCCATTCGGGAGGCGCACCCAATCCAGGCCGAGACCGGGTGTGGCGGCTGCGGCCGAGGGGAACACCGCGAGCCGATTTTGGTAGAAATGGCGGTTGGAAAAGGCGATTAGATCCTGATGGCGGGAGCGATAATGCCAGTTAAGTTGGCGCACCGCGCATTGGGGCAGCATGGCCTCCAGGATGCTCTCGGCATTCTCTTGCGTCGCGGTATCCTCCGCGTCTTCATCGAGCCCGCTGCGGGCGAAAAAGTCCGACGGCGGCAGTTGCTGCGGATCGCCCACCACCACCAGCTGTTTGGCCCGCGCCAGGGCCCCCAGCGCATCCTCCGGGCGCACCTGCGAGGCCTCGTCCATCACCACTAGGTCGAACTCCAGCGCACCCGGCGGCAGGTATTGGGCCACCGACAGCGGGCTCATCAGAAAACACGGCTTCAGCGCCTGAACCGATTCGCCGGCCCGGCTCAACAGCTCCCGAATCGGGATATAACGCTGCTGCTTGGCGCATTCGTGTTGCACCAGGGCCATTTCCGTCTTATCACCCGCGCGCGGGCCGGCCAGACCCTCCGGGCCGCGGCGTTGGGCCAGCCGGGCGGCGATGCGCCCCTGCTGCGCCCGTTGCAGGCCCTGATCGTGGCGGGCCAGTTGGGCGCGCAGGGTCTCGATCTCGGTCCCGCTGCGCTCGAACACCTCCGGGGCCTGTTCGCGGATCTCCTGCGCCAGGCGGTCCGTGAGCGCCAACTCCCAGGCCTCCAGCAGGTCCTCCGGCGGGAACAGCCCCTCTTCCAGCGCATTGAGCAAGCCCGCGTACCCCAGCCCGGCCAACTCCTCTCGGTGGTGGCGGTAACGCAGCCAGCGGTCCAGGGCTTCGGGGCGCTCCAGTGCTCGGGCATTGCGCCTCATCAGCGACTCGATGGCGCCGTCGAGGCCGCTCGTCCAAGCCGCGGCATTCAGGGCCATGCGCTGGCCGAAGGCCTCCGCCGCCTGCCGCTGCCGGTCCAGGGCGGCGCTCAGCTCCCGTCGGCGGGCATCGATTTCCGAGAAAAACGCCGCCAGCGGGCGCTCGCGCACCGCCAGCGGGGCCAGGCGCGGATCCTCGTCCAAGGCCTCGGCCAGTCGCAGCAGATCCTGCACCGGTCCGGCATTCGGGCCCGCTGCATGGCCTTGGCCCAGGCCCAGGCCGAGTTCGGCGGCCAAGCCATTCGAGCGCGCCTCCAAGGCCGCCCACTCCGCCTCGATGGCGCCCAGGCGCCCCAGCGCCTCCGCCCAACGCAGCACTTGGTTCAACCGCGGGTGTTGCGGGCGGAATCGCGCCAGGCAGGGCGCCAAGGCGGCTTCCAGCTCCTGATGCAATTGCATCAGCAGCCCCGCCGCGCCCAATAAAGGCGACTGGGTTGCGGGGGCGCAGCGGGCATTGGCAAAGCTCCGCCGCCAGCGCCCCAGCGCTTGCAGCCGCTCACGCAGCTGTTGTCCGACGCCTTGCTCGTGCAACCGCGCCAGGGCCTGCAATCGGTCCTCCGGCAATTGCAGCACCAGCTGCTCCAGGGCCGCCCGCGGCCCCGGCAGACCGCCGAAACGCCCCTGCACGCGGCGCACCCAGTCGCGCAGTTCGCTCAGGGTTTCGATGTCCGTATCCAGGCCGCGAAACCGCTCGCCCAGCAGCTCGGCGGCCCGCGGATCGGCCTCCAATTCGGCCCGCGCCTCCAGCAAACGAATCGCCCGGGGCAGGGCGGCCCGCAGTTCGGAAAAAGACACCCCGGGCGCGGCGCGCCAAGGGGCGATCTCGCGCCGCGCGGCGTGCCAATCCCGGCTGGCCCAGCGCAGCAGATCCTGTCGTCCGGCCTGCAACCAACGGCCTTTCAATGCCTGCAACGGCGGCAGCGCCGCCAGGTTCAACCAGCGGCTCAATTCGGCCCGCTCTTGGCGCAAACCTGCGATACGGCCGCCCAACTCGGGCAACAGCCGATCCAATTCGGCGCGCTGCAAAAAAGCCGCGCGCAAGGACCACAGCGGCGCCGGCAGGGCCGCGGCCAGCGCCAACACCTCGGCAAAATCCTCCAGCCCGCTCTCGCAGAGGGGGAACCGCTCGGCCCCCAGGGCCTGACGCAGCGGCTCGATGCGTTGCGCCAGCTCGGCGACAAGCCCGCTCAGGCGTTGCAAATCGGGCAATGCCGCATCCAATGCGTCCAAATCCGCCTCCGGCCCCAGGCGGGTCTGCACCAAGGCCCAGTCGGCGGCGAACGGGGTCGGATCCTGCAACAGGTCCATGGCCTCGGCGTGCAGCACCGCGGCCAACTCGGCGCGCAGCGCCGTGTCCTCCTGCGCCAAGGCCAGGTGCTGGCGGAGCAGCCCTCGGGCCGCTGCATCCAGCCGGGGCAGCCCGGTCAATAACGCCGGCGCAGGGGCGGCCGGCAGCCCCGCTAGGGCGTCGTGCAACTGTTCCAGCCCCTCAGGGTTCGAGGCTATCGCCCCCGCATCCAGCCCCAGCCCCCGGGCGCAGGCCGCCCGCCAATCCTCAAGCCCCTGCAACCCCGCTTGCCAGGCCGCCAGGTCGCGCAGCGGCCCGTCGTCCCCCGCCGGCAGGGCCGTATTGCAGACCCCGCACCAGGGGTGACCGCGCAGGCCGCCGTCCGCCAAACAGTCCGGGAGCAACGCCGCCGCAGTGGCCGCGGCCATCTCCGCCTGCGACCGATGGCGCTCGCGGGTCTGCGGGTCCAGCTCCGCACCGCCCAGCCCCGGCGGGTGCAGGGGCAGGGG
>JAABTK010000097.1 GCA_011389885.1 Gammaproteobacteria bacterium
TGAGTTTTCCCCACCTGGAGGCCTACGCCAACGAGCTGGAAGACCGGTTGTTCGCCACGGACGGCGTGGCCGATGTCGTTCCCGTTGGTCTGTCCCAGCGCCAATGGCACATTGAGATCTCCCAGGACCTGCTGCGTCAGTATGGTTTGGGCATAGGCGACATCGCCCGCGCCATCAGCAGCCAGAGCCTGGACATGCCCCTGGGCAATATTGAAACGGACAAACAGGACATCCAATTGAGGTTTGTGGATGAGCGGCGCTCGCTACAAGCCCTGAAGGCGCTTCCGGTAATCGGCGGCGACGCCGGCGCCGTGCTCACCCTGGGCGACCTGGCCAGCATTACCGAAGCCCATGAGCGGGAAGAAGAACGGGTGGAGTTCAACGGCCAGCGCGCCATTGTTCTAGAGATCCACAAGAGCCGGCATGACGACGCCCTGCGGGTGATGGATTCACTGCAAGCCTTTGTGGATGAGGAAGAGGCCCGCCATAGTGGCGCCGTGGAACTGGAAATCACCCAAAATATGACCTCTATCGTCCGGGACCGCTTGCAGATGCTGGTGGGCAACGGCATCACCGGCCTGCTGCTGGTGGGGCTGGTCATGGCGCTGTTCTTCCGCCCCCGCCTCGCCTTCTGGGCCCTGTTCGGCCTGCCATCGGCCTTCGCCGGCGCCTTTGTGGTGATGGCCCTCACCGGCCTGTCCCTGAACATGATCACACTGGTGGCCCTGCTGATGGCGATCGGTATCGTCATGGACGACTCCGTGGTGATCACCGACAACATCGTCCAGCAGGCAGACGAGGGCTCTAGCCCGCTGGAGGCGGCCGTCACAGGCACCCAGCAAATCCTGCCGGGCGTGTTATCGTCCTTCCTGACCACGGTTTCCGTGTTCATCCCGCTGGCGTTCCTGGCCGGGGAATTGGGGGCGGTGCTGGAGGTCTTGCCGGTGGTGCTGATTGCCGCCCTGGCCGCCTCGCTGATCGAGGCCTTTTGGATACTGCCCCACCACCTCAAAAGCGGTCTGGGCCAAAAGCGCGAGGAGCAGGCGCCCTCCCGCTTTCGCACCGCGTTCGACCGTGGGTTTGAACAGGTTCGTGAAACGGTGGGGCAATTGGCCGACCGCGCCATCCGCTTCCGTTATGGCGTGTTGGCGACCATGCTGTTGGTCATTCTTGGCTCGGCGGGGCTGATGGCCGGCGGTCATGTGCGTATGGAAGCCATGCCGGAGATCGAGGGCGACGTACTAGAGGCGCGGCTGCTGATGCCCCAGGGCACGCCACTGCACCAGACGCAGGCCATTACCGACCGCATCACCGCGGCCATGCTCAGGCTCAACGAGGAATATGCCCCGCGACAGCCCGACCAGCAAGCCTTGGTGCAAAACATCCAAACGCGCTTCAGCCGGCACGCCGGGGCCGGCGAGAAAGGCGCCCATGTGGCCACCGTCATGGCCGATTTGCTGACCGCGGAACGGCGCACCGTCGATCTCGCCACCCTCGCCGAGCGCTGGTATCAGGAAATCGGCGAGGTTCCGGGGCTGATTGCCTTGAACATCCAGGAACCCGGTTTCGGCCCGGCCGGCATCCCCATCGAGATCCGCCTGCAAGGCACGGATCTGGACGAGCTGAAGGCCGCGGCCCGTTTTTTGGGCGAGGAGGTCGCCCGCTATAACGGCGCCTTCAACGTGCTCGACGACCTGCGCCCCGGCAAGCCCCAGCGGATTCTGTCGCTGAACGACAGCGCCCTGTCTCTCGGCCTGAATGCCGCCGAAGTGGCCAGCCAGATCCGCGCGGGCTTGCTCGGCGACATCGTGGATACGGTGCAGATCGGTGACCAGCACATCGAAATCCTGATCCGCCAGACCAGCGCCGAACGCAACACCCGCCAGTTTCTGGAAGATACCGTGATTACCACAGGCCAGGGTCGGATGATTCCGTTGCGCGAAGTGACCACGATCACCGAGGATCGGCAATGGGCCCAGGTCACCCGTATTGACGGCCTGCGCACCGTGACCGTATCGGCCGATGTGAACGGCCGGGAAACCACCGCCGATGCCATCGTGGGCGACTTGCAGAACCAAGCGTTCCCGAGGCTGCGCGAACAATGGCCTGACATCCGCTTGCAGGTGGAAGGCCAGACCGCCCGCTCCCGCGAAACCGGCCAGTCCATCGCCCGCGGATTGTTGATCGGCTTGCTCGGGATCTTCCTGATCCTGTCGTTCCAGTTCCGCGGTTACCTGGAACCGATCATTGTCATGCTGGCGATCCCCGTGGCCTTCATGGGGGCCGTGTGGGGTCACCTGCTCATGGGCTACAACCTGTCCATGCCATCGCTGATCGGCGCCGCCTCACTGGCCGGGATTGTGGTGAATAACGCCATTCTGCTGGTGCAGTTCATCAAGGGCTACCGGGAGCAAGGCATGAGCGCCCGGGAGGCCGCCGGCGCCGCGAGCCGCGCCCGGGTCCGGGCCATTCTGATCACCACCAGCACCACCATCGCCGGCCTGCTGCCCCTGCTGGCCGAAACCAGCACGCAGGCCATGGCCGTCATTCCACTGGTGATTTCGGTGGTCTTCGGCCTGTTGGTGTCCACCGTGGTGATACTGCTGGCGTTGCCGGCGCTGTACGCGATTCTTGAAGATCTCGGTTGGGCGAAAACACCCAATCCTGAAAGGCCCTAGCATCACTGCTTGAGTATTTGAAACCCGCGAACAAAAGGATCATTTAAAATGAACGCTGGAACCGAAAAAATCCTGGCCGCCATATTGCTGAGCCTGACAGTGTCAACCAGCCCGCTGGCGGCGGAACCCGTCACTCCGAAACTCACCGCCAAACTGAGCGGGCTGCTTCAGGAGGAAATGAGGGCGGTACAGGGCGGCATGACCAGGATTCATGCCGCCATTGTAATGGGCCAACATCAGAGTGTCGCCGAGAATGCCCGACAGATTCATGACAGCTTCATCCTGCAACAGGAACTGACCGAACAGGATCGCAAAGACCTAATGTCGGCTATCCCGAAGGGTTTCATCAGCCTGGATAAGGAGTTTCACAGACTCGCGGCTTTACTGGCAGAAGCCGGCAGAGACAAAGACACCAACAAACAGCACAGGCTATTCAGTAAAATGACCGGCAATTGCATTGAGTGCCATAGCAAGTACGTGTCTGACCGCTTCCCCGGCGTTCGACTCCTCAAGGACTGAGCGTTTTCGCCGCTTCCGCGGCCCTGGGTTCAGTCCTGAATCTTGCCTGGTTCGTCCTGCTTGAGATAGGCGTATTCCTCGTCGGTGAGGTCTGCCTCATCGTAGCCGGTGATCATGGGGCGGACGTGATCGACGAAGGAACCGCCGGTGGTGAGCAGATAGACATGGAGAATGATGAACACCAGCACGGCGAAGGCGGCAATGGTGTGAATGTCCGCCAGCAGGCCTACGCCTGGGGCCGGGATGGTGTCGAAAAGGCCCAGGCTGATGGCCAGGTAGAGCAGGCCGGAGATCCATATGGCGGGGAAAATGACGGTCTTGAGCAGCAGATAGGTTAGGGCTTGCAGGGGATTGTGTTTGCGCCTGTAGGTCTTGGTGTAAGGGTGGTGCTCGCCCTTGAAAATGCCATGGATGTAGAAGCGGGCCACTGGCACGAAGTTCTTGCGGGTGGGCAGAAAGTGCCGCCACTGGCCGGTGGTGAACAGCCAGAAGGTGGCGAAGATCCAGATAGCCAGCAACAATAGGGCCGCCAAGGTGTGCAGGTTGACGGCGGTCTGAAAGTCGATTAGCCGGTGCAGGTCGCGGATGGCGAAGCCAGTGAAAAGCAGGGTAAAAATCAGCAATGCCTGACTCCAGTGCCAAACCCGCTCGAAGATGCGAAATACCTGAATCTTATGCAGTGCCATCAGTGTGCCCTCCGGCGGCTGGAAACAAGACGTAAAAGGGCATGGGCCAGCACCCCCAGGAGGGTGGCGAATACCATCAAAAGACCCATGCGGTCAATCATCCGGCTGGCGCCCGTGCCCGGCATATAGACCCCTTCGATACCCTGCAGACGGCCCTGTTCGGCGTGGCATTCGTCACAGGCCAAGGCCTGCTCCCGGGGCGCGACCATGTGATTGATCGGCCAGTAGGAGTAGGTCTCGACAAAACCGTATTCACCGCTGTAGGGCTTGTCGAACTCGGCCATGCCGGCGGTGATCGCCTTTTGCAGGTCGTAGTTGCCCCAGAAAGCATTTTCGTCCTTGCCCCACAGATGCATGTAAACCAGGGTATTATTGCCCTTGTCGTAGGGCTGAAACGTATGCATGCGCTTGAAGGGGTAGATGCGCGAGTTTCCATCATCGGCGCCGCCCCTGAAACTGTTCAGCTCTACCGGGCCTTGGCTGGGGTCGAACACTGTCTCCTGTGTGGTGAATCTCATGGCGCCGTCGAACCATGCGTAGTGCGGCTGGAGGTTCTCGCCGTATTGGAAATCCCCCTTGATTGATTTGTAGGTGGCGCGGTGCTCGCCATCGCCCTGGGTGTATTCCTTCAGCTTGTAGCCCTCGCCGTTTTTTAGTTTGCCCGCGCCGCGCCAGTCCCATCGGGTCACGGTAGCGACGCCGCCGCGGGCGAACTCGGGGATATGACAGGTCTCGCACGCCAGCGTTTCGGCGTGGCGGTTGAGGCGCAGGCTGGTTACGTTGTCGCGCGGGTGCGGCTTATGGCCGTGACAGCTGGCGCAGCTGGCGGTATCCCGGGGCATGCCCGGCTTGCCGGCGCCTTTTTCGTCGAATACCGTCATCTGGTAGCGACTGCCCGCCCATTGGTGGCCTTCGCCCACATGGCAGGTGATGCAGTCGAAGTCAAGGCCATCGGCGGCCATGTGGACATCCAGCGACTTGGGCGGGTTGAACAGCGCTGAGGAGAGGTCGCCGTGTTTGACGTTATCACCGCCGCCGCCGAAGAAGTGGCACTTGCCGCAGTTGTTGCGCGAGGGCAGGGTAACGCTCTGGGCTACTTGTGCCCACTCGATGGGCGGTTTGTCCTCGAACATGATCGAGCAGGCCTCGTGACCCTCACTGTTGGGGGTCTTGTAGTAGCTGCCGGTGGAGTCGTGACAGACCAGGCAGTCGATGTTTTCCAGCGCGGTGAAGTCGAAACGCTCACCCTTCCAGCCGTATCCGGCGTGGCACTGCGCGCACATGCCCTCGTTGCCGCGGGCATTGGTGCAAAAACCGTTGATCAGGGTCTTCTTGCCCAGCTGCTGGCCGGTAACCGGGTGCTTGTATTCCCAGGTCCAGTGCTTGTTCCTAGCGAACTGCTCACCCGCCTTGTTATGACAGCCCAGACAGGCCTTGGTCACCTCGGGGCCGCTGCTGAAGGGGCCTTTGAGCGCCTCAAACTCCGCGTGGTCGGCGGTGGAGGGGCGCTTGTGGTGTTCTTTTAGGGTTTTGTCCTGAAAAGTGGTGGCATATTCGGATACGCCGTATTCAATGTTCTCTTCCGGTTCGCCCGCCAATCCGAGGGATGACGCGAGGAGAACCAGCAGCGGGACAAGCAGCGTCAGGGACTTGATACGCATGATCTTTGGCCTGGTTTCGTGGGCTGGATGTATGTATTTACTACGACACTCGGGCGTGACGCATTGAGCGATGTCAACCCGCTTCGATTCCGCTCAGTCAATCGTTGACGAATCGCTCGATGGAGAAGAGACCGCTCTCGGGGACGCCTCGTCATACGTCGCTGTGAATGGCGCGTCTAGCCGTGCGCTCCGCTGTTCCTTGCGAGCCAATAGCCGAAGCCCCTCCAGCGCGGTGGCGAGGGCGTCGTCGTCTCGGTCGAGCGGGTAGACCATGTAGACCGGCTGGGTGAATACGGGGGCCGCGGGCACGCGGTGGAGTTGGCCGCCTGTTTCCAGCTGGCGCACCATGCGCAGGGGGAGGTAGGCGCTGCCGCCGTTGGCTTGCAGGGTTTGCACGGCGAGCCAGCCGATGTTGGCGTGCAGGGCCGGGGCGGGCGCGTCGGGGAAGGCGGCGCTGAAGCGGGCGTGGAAGTCGGGTCCCCAGTCCACATGACAGTACCCGGGATCGGGCCAGGGCCTGGCGGGGTCGGTGGAGACGAGGACCAGCGTCTCATCGAAAAGCGGCTCGTGGGCCAGGCCGGGGCGTCTCCCCGGGGTATAGAGCACGCCGATATCCAGGGCGCCCTGGGCCAGCCCTTGCATGATCTCCTCTTCGAATCCGATCTCCAGGCGCAGGGAGGTGTGGGGCGAGTTGCGGCGCATCCAGGCGCTCCAGGCGGGGAGAAATCCATCCCATAGTGCGATACGTCCGCTCAGGGTCAGGCTGCCCGCGAAGCCTTCGGGCAGGGCGACGTCCTGGCGCGCCTGTTCCAGGGTTTGCACCAGGGTCTTGGCGTGTCGCAGGAAACGTCGTCCGGCGGCGGTCAACTCGACGCCGCCGCGGTGACGGTTGAAGAGCTTTACGCCGAGCAGCGTTTCCAGATTGCGAATGCGGGCGCTGACCGTGGATTGGGTGACATGCAGCCGCTCCGCGGCGGTGACGAAATTTCCGGCGGCGGCCGCCACCAGCAGGGTTCGGGCAAGCTCCACGTCCATCGTGCGCTCCTAGATATCGAAATATCCGATATTACAGTGCAATAAAATTCGTTTGTCGAATGCTTTCTTCACCCCTATTGTTCTGTGTAACGGGCGATGCCCAGCGAATCATTCACAGAAAACATGGGAGGTAGCGAGATGCTGCACGATTCCGAAGGTACCCAGGTGCGTATGGACGAAGAGGGCTATTTGATCGATCCCGACAGTTGGGATGAACAGGTGGCGGAGGAGCTTTCCGAGACCGAAAACCTCCACCTGGCGCCAGAGCACTGGAAGGTGATTCGGTTCATGCGGCGCTATTACGACGAACACCGGGTGGCCGCGGACGCCCGCTTCGTGGTGCGCTTCATGGCCGAGGAGTTGGGGTACGGTCGAAAGGCCCGGAATGAGTTGTTCAAGCTCTTTCCGTACGGCTATGTGAAACAGGCCTGCAAGGTCGCGGGCATGAAACGACCCAGGGCCTGGAGTACGGGTTGAGCTTGGCAGGGGGTGGTTGCGCCGGGGCGGCAATACAACGAGGGCGCTAGCGCTTTGCCAGGTCCCGGCTCCTTCGGGTCAGAGTAGCCGGGTGTGGACCGTATTTTCGCCGCCATCCTCCAGGATCGCGAGCACCCGACCGCGCCAGAGTTCCCTGAATCTCGCCCGGGCGGCGGCATCCGCCTCGCCTTGCAGCACACGCTGCATCAGCGGCGGCATCTCGGGGTCGGCCGGGATCGCCGAGGCGTCGTATCGGACCTGGACCTGACGGCCGGTGTCCAGCCGTCGGAACAGGAAGCCCTCCTGGCCCGCATCAACGTCCAGCAGCCCCCGACGCACCTCCTGCCCGGCGAGACCATGAAAGCCGTTGTCCGCCGCCGCCCCGGTGATCAGGGTGAAGACCTGGCTGATGGGGCCGTTGACGCCCTGGTCGACGGGGCCGGGAAGGGTGACGCGGATGCCGCCGCGACGGGGTGTTTCTTCGGGGTAGAGGGCGCGCAGGGCGTGCAGGGCCATCAGGAAGGCCCCGGCTACCGTCGGGCAGGCGTGACCGGAGAGCCGTACAGCGTCGTCGAAGGTGTATTCCAGCTGTCCGTCGCCCACGCCGAGCATCTCGGCGAGGGGATCGAACAGGGTGATGTTCGGGTTGGCGGGAAAATGCTTGGTCATGGGTTCCTCCAGGGAAAAAAGGCTTGCCGATTTATGTGTACAGACCTCCCAAATCTGCGCCAAATCGCATGATATTTTTGGACGCCCCTTGCGGGCAGATGGTCCCGTGCGATCTTTGCTAGGCCGGAAACCAAGGACCTGGCGCGTTTCTCGGCTGGGCAACTGTCCAATATTCGACGATTCAACATGCTGATCGGTTGGTTACACTACTTTTTGAGCGCCACTTCGGGATGTCTGGTGTATCACTCGCCCGACGGCACCATGCCACTGACGTAAAGCGAGACCGCCTCGATCTCCAATTCGGTGAGTCGCGAGGCCACGGAGTGCATGATGGCGTTGTCGTTGCTGCGGGTGCGGTTGCCGAAGTTGCGTAGTTGGTCGGCGAGGTAGCGTTTGTGTTGCCCGGCGAGGCGGGGTAGCTGGATGGTTCCTTCGCCTTGGCTGCCGTGGCAGGTCTCGCAGGCTGGTACGTCGCTGAACTTATTGCCCTTGTGGTAGATGTAGTAGCCGACGGCGGCGAGTTCCTGGTCGCGGATGCGGTGTGATCTGGGCGGTTTGGCGGCGAAATATTGGCCGAGGGCGATCATCTCCTCTTCGCTCAGGTCCGCCGCCATTTCGTTCATGGTGCCCTTTCGGCGACCGCTCTTGAAGTCGGCGAGCTGTTTGGCGATGTACTCTTCGTGTTGCGCCGCCAGGCGGGGATAGATGGCGCTGGAGCCCTCCCCGTCTCGACCGTGGCAATGGTGACACTTGTTCTCCACGATTTCCTTCGCTCGTTCCAAATCGGCGGCGAATAGGGCTGGGGCGGTTAATGCGAGGGATAGGGCGAAGTAGAGGAGGCGCATGTCGGGTTCTCTCGATGATCTGATGGCTGTTGGTATGTGAGGGCTGATTGTAGCGTGCTCCAGTCGGCGGCTCAGCTGAGCGCGCGTCCCTCGCCGGCCTCTTCGTGGGTGCGGCCGTCGCGGATGTGATAGATGCGCTCGAAGGTGGGGATGATCTTTTCATCGTGGGTGACCACGATAATGGCGGTGCGGTAATCCACCGCCATACGGTTGAGGATCTGGATCACTGCCAGTGCCCGTACGCTGTCGAGGGGCGCGGTGGGTTCGTCCGCCAGGATCACCGGCGGGCGATTGATCAGGGCGCGGGCGATGGCCACGCGCTGTTGTTCGCCGCCGGAGAGCTGGGCCGGCATGGCCTGGGCGCGGTGGACCACATCCAGCGCCCCCAACAGCTCCGTCGCCCGGCGGCGCGCGGCGGCGTTGGGTTGACCGCCGAGCATGGCGGGCAGGGCCACGTTGTCGGTGATGTCCAGAAAGGGGATCAGATGGGGGGCCTGGAACACGAAGCCGATCTTGTCCCGCCGCAGGGCGCGCAGGTCGGGGATGCGCCAACGGTCGTCGAAGATCGTCTCGCCGCCCAGCTCCATGCGCCCCGCGGTGGGTTCGATCACCGCGCCGAGGCACTTCAACAGGGTGCTCTTGCCCGAGCCCGAGGGGCCGATCAGCCCCACCACCTCGCCGGGGGCGACCTCCATCTCCACCCCCTTGAGGGCCTCCACCGCGGTGTCGCCGCGGCCATAACGCTTACGCAGAGCTTGAATGCGAATGCCGAGCATCTGTTCAGCCACCGATGGCCTCCGCCGGGTCCACCCGGAGCGCGGCGCGAATGGCCAGCAGGCTGGCCAGCACGCAAATGACGGTAACCGCCGCCAGCCCGCGGGCGGTGTCCCCGGGCAGCAGCAGGACGTACTTGGGAAAGATCGGGGCCCAGAAGGTGGCGGCGATCTTGCCCACCACGAAGCCGATCATCCCCAGCCCCAGGGATTGTTGCAGGATCATCCCGGCGATGGTGCGATTGCGCGTGCCGATGAGCTTGAGCACGGCGATTTCGCGGATCTTGCCCAGGGTCATGGTGTAGATGATGAAGGCCACGATGGCGGCGCTCACCAGCGATAAAATACCCAGAAACATGCCGATCTGGCGCGCCGAGGTGGCGATCAGCTTGGCCTGGAGGATTTCCCCCATCTCGGCCCGGGTGTACACCTCCAGCCGCTTCCAGCGCTGAATGGCGGCGGCGGTCTCGGCGGGGTCCGCCCCCGGTTTTAGTTGCACCAGCACGGCGTTCACATAGGGCTGGGTGGTTTGGCTCGCGATCACCGCATCCAGCAGCCCCGGGACCTCCGGGCGGTTGAATTCAGGGTTGTTCTCGGTGCGCCGACGCTGGCGCAGGATGCTGTCGTTGTCCTTGAGGAACTGGGCCCCCAACGGCTTTTAGGGACACGCAAAACGCAGAGGTGCGCAGATGGAATTCTGTGTGGTAAAATGGCAAGTTGCGCTTGGCGGTTGGGTGGCCGATCAGCGACCTCCCCCGCCTGCAAGCCGAGGCCTTGCGCGTGTGGCCTTTGGGGGCCGTGGTGCGTTGGGGGGTCGCACGATTGCCGGAAATCCCGCGGAGGTTGAGCCTTTAGGCGGGCTATCGCCGGGGTCGCCCGACCCGCAAATACCATAAGATTATCCAGTCTGGCTTTGGCCTTCCAACAATAGGCGCGGCCTCGGACCGGGCGATGCCTTTATCCCGGCCCCATAAAAACACCAAACTTTGGCTGGCGGCAGATTGCGCCACACCTGTTGAGTACACTGCTCGATGACACCCATCCGGTCGCGGACGCACCGCTTCAGGGGTGACAGCGGGCTGTAACTGAACTGGATGAAAGGGCCTTTGCCGCCCGTGACCGCAAACGCCTGATGAAGCAGGCGCACCTGCAGCCGATTCGGCATCGAAACAAAGGGTAATCCCGAAATCACGGCGCTGACGGGTAGCGCCACATTAGCGCCGCGCAAGAGGAATTTTAGGGAGCCGGCATCCCCCTGAAGGACCCGGATTCCTGGGAATCTTCGCTCGAGAAACGCACAAAAATGCGCGTCACGCTCAATGATGACGATCCGTTCCAACGGCAGCCCTTGCGCCAACAGGGCCTGGGTGACAGCGCCCGTGCCGCCGCCGAGTTCGACCACGATACCGTCCCTATCGGGCAGCGAAGCGGCCATCGCCTTGGACAGATCCGGACTGCTGGGCGCAATCGAGGCGACGCTTAAAGGAGACTGCACCCACTTTCGGAAGAACAGCCAGTGGGCATGGCGGGCCGTCTCTGAAGCCTCGCTACGAATTGGAGCCTGTTCAAGCATCACTATCCTCCCATCACCGACTAGGTGCTATAAAGCAGCAAAAACCAACCGCAAAACGGCCCATCATAGAGCCACGAGGGTGACTTGAGCAAGGGTTTTGCGCAAGTACTTGGCCGCTTCCGAGGGCGGAGCGTCGCGGGATGCCTTTCAACCCCGAGAACGTGTGGGAACCAACGGCGCCCTGGTGCGCCTGCGCCGAAGTAACGGAGGCAGCGCCATTTAGGAACGCAGAGGGTACCGAGGACCGCAGAGGGCGCGGGTGGATTTCTGGTTCCGCTGGTCCCCAAGCTCCAGCTTGGGGACCCATGTCTTGGAAGCTCTAGCTTCCCGAGCCATTCGGCAAACTAGAGCTTGCAACACTGGCATTCCCAAGGAGACTGTCAGAACGAGCATGGGCATGAAATCGAAACGCATCTCTGCGCC
The DNA here is from genome assembly GCA_011389885.1 of Gammaproteobacteria bacterium. GTDB lineage: Bacteria > Pseudomonadota > Gammaproteobacteria > Chromatiales > Chromatiaceae > JABBTK01. The sequence goes on from JAABTK010000097.1 coordinate 11,340, forward strand.
CTCTGCGGTTCTCCGGTGCTCTGCGTTCCCAGGACTAGTACGCCTGCGCACAAATAACGGAAACACCGCCATTTAGGAACGCAGAGGGTACCGAGGACCGCAGAGCGCGCAGAGGAGGTTTTTGGCTTGCTTGCGCCTGCCCGGCGCCAAAGCGCCGCCTAGCCGCCTGGCGTACAGCCCTCGGGCTGTGCGGGTTTCCGGTTACGCGCCCAGGCCAAGGCGGGTACGCTTCGAGCCCGCAGTCATACAGGGGTGTGGGCAAGCGAAGTGCATTCGCCGCTGAAGCGGCGGATGCCGGGGGCGGCGCTTATCCTTTCAATCGAAACGCCCCTCTGCGCCCTCTGCGCCCTCTGCGCCCTCTGCGCCCTCTGCGGTTCTCCGCGTGCTCTGCGTTCCGAAAGCGCCTGGGTTTTGTTTCCGATACTTAGGCGCAGCTGTACTAGGCGTCGGACGCCGCCCTCCAGGCCTTCATGCCGCCGCTGACCACGGCAACATCCGCGAAGCCCTGCTTCCGAAGGAGCCGTGCGGCGGCGGATGAGCGGCGGTCGGTGGTGCAGATCAGGCCGATGGGGCGGGCCTGGCGGGGCGTCAGCTCTTCCAGCCGTTGCTCCAGCTCTTCCAGCGGGATGTTCAGCGAACCCTCGATATGCCCCAGCTCGCCGTGGTAGTCCGCCGCGGTGCGCACGTCGAGCAGGACGAAATCCTTGTCCTCGGCCACTCTTCGCGCCGTCTCCTCCAGGGTGATGCGGCGTTGGCGCAGGCGGCGCACGAGGCGCGGCAGGAAGGCCGCGGCGGCCAGCAGGGCGAGACCGAGCAGCCCTTTCTGGATCAGGTTTTCGCCGCCGGCCAGGGCCTCGCGGCCGGCATAGCCGATGTAGGTGTAGGCCAGGGCGCCGGGGATCATGCACACGGCGGTGGCCAGGGCGTATTCGCCGAGACGGATGCGGGTGAGGCCCAAGGCGTAGTTGAGGAGGTTGAACGGAAACAGCGGCACCAGGCGCACGAAGGCGACGAAGCGCCAGCCTTCGGACTCGATGCCCTCCTTGAGCTGTTTCAGCCGCCCGCCGACCTTGCGCTCCACCCAGTCCGAGGCGAGATGACGGGACAACAGAAAGGCCAGCACCGCCCCCAGGGTGGCCCCGCTGAGGTTGATCAGCGTGCCCAGCCAAGGCCCGAACAGCGCCCCGCCCGCCAGGGTGAGCGCCGAGCCGGGGAGAAAGAGGACGCTGCCCAGGGCGTAGAGCACGATGAAGGCCAGCCAGCCCCAGGCCCCCAGGGCCTCCACCTGTCGCACCAAGTGCGCGACTTCCAAATCCCGCCCCAGCCAAAGGGCCGCCGCCACCGCGGCGACCAGCAGGGCGAGGCCGAGCAGGCGCTTGCGGTCCGTGGATCGCGTCATTTTCACCACCTCCGGTTGATGGTGTATTCGCCCAGCCCGCTACGAAACGGCATCATCAACATCCCGCGCAGGCGGTCGGTCTGGGCCGGGTCGCGCAGGTCGGACAAGCCGATCTCCATGTCCTTATGGCCTTCCGGCGGCTGCGCCACATAGGTGCCGAAGAGGCGGTCCCACCAGGGCAGATTGAAGCCGAAGTTGGAGTTGGTCAACGGGGCGTGCACCGAGTGATGCACCCGGTGCATGTCCGGCGTGACCACGAACAGCCGCAGGATGCGGTCGATGCGCTCCGGGATGTGGATGTTGCCGTGGTTGAACATGGCGACGGCGTTGAGCAGCACCTCGAACACAATCACCGCCACCACCGGCGGCCCCAGCAGCAGAATGGTCCCGAATTTGATCAGCATGGAGAGGAGGATCTCGATGGGATGAAAACGCGCCCCGGTGGTCAGGTCGTAATCCAAATCGGCGTGGTGGACCCGATGCAGCCGCCACAGCAGCGGGATGGCATGGACCATCACATGCTGAAGCCAGATGACGAAATCCATCGCCACCACGCCAATCACCACGGCAATGGGAAAGGGAACGGCGTAGATATTGAGCAGTCCCCAACCCTGTTGCGAGGCGGTGAACGCCACCCCCACCGCGGCGGCGGGAAAGAGCAGGCGCAGAATCACCGTATTCAGCACCACCAGCCCGAGATTCGCCCCCCAGCGCTGCGCCTTGGGCACGGACAGCGCCCGCCGCGGGCGCGCCAGCTCCCATAACGCCACCAGGGCGAAGATGCCGAAAAAGAAACCGAGGCGAATCGCCCCCTCGTAGTCAGTCACCCATTCTTGCCAATTCATGTTCACGCGCCCCGTATTCAAGTGATGGGTGGATAATAAATCGAACAATTGAGAATTGAAAGCACAAACCGCGGGCCTCGGGTCCGTCCGTCCCGGTAAGCCCCTGTTGCACGGTGCCCCGTCATGATGCGTCGGACCCCCGTTTGTTTCCCGCGCAACCGTCTGGATCACCCGGAGGCTAGCTTGGACAGGGCCTTTCGCGGCGGCTTTCGGCGGGCTTCAGCCGCCCTCCCCAGCATTGGCCCGCTGGCCTGAGCGATTTTTTTTGGGTGCATGGCCCTTGACGTGCCGGAATCCACTGCCTATTATTCAAGCGAACACTTGATTACTCGCTTCGGCCGGGGGGCCTCGAATGGGTTGGGATGCGATTATCGCCGGTCTGGTCACCGGCATCGTGCTGGGCATCTTCGGCAGCGGCGGCTCCATCGTCACCACGCCGGCGTTGCTCTACTTGCTGGCGGTGCCGCCCAAGTCCGCCATCGCCATGAGCCTGGGGATCGTAGCGGTGACCGCCTCCATCAC
>JAABTK010000098.1 GCA_011389885.1 Gammaproteobacteria bacterium
ATCAAGGCCAGTAGCCGGCGGACGCATGCAAAACTAAAGTTTTGCACTCCAGCCGGAAGCCAGGCGCTTGGAGTGAAAAACTTTAGTTTTTCCCGAGCGAAGCGAGGATTTGGCTAGCCCCAAGCCTGGCTATGCAAATATAACGCAAAGGACGCGAAGTTGTCTTTGGCCTTAATCATCAAATCGGCCCTAATCCGCGGCGGAAACGATGATCAAGGCCAGTAGCCGGCGGACGCATGCAAAACTAAAGTTTTGCACTCCAGCCGGAAGCCAGGCGCCGGGAGTGAAAAACTTTAGTTTTTCCCGAGCGGCCTTGGTCATCCCCCCGGCCAATACCCTGCGGAGGGCGCGGGTAATAGGCGGTTTTGCCCCTTAGTTTCAACCACTTACGGTGAAACGATCGCCGCGAGTGGTCAAGGTGGCCGGAACGATGATCAAGGCCTCCCGAGCGAAGCGAGGATTTGGCAAGCCCCCCAAGCCTGGCTACGCAAATATAACGCAAAGGACGCGAAGGAAGAACGCAAAGGGCGCAAAGTTTTTTGTGCCCGGTGCCAAAGCGCCGCCTGGCCGTTTGGAGTACAGCCCTCGGGCTGTGCGGGTTTCCGGTTAGGCGCCCGGGCCAAGGCGTGTACGGCCCGAGCCCGCAGTCATACAGGGGATGGGCAAGGAAAGTGCATTCGCCGCTGAAGCGGCGGATGCCGGGTGCGGCGCTGATCCTTGCAATCGAAACGCCTCTCTGCGCCCGCTGCGGTTCTCCGCGTGCTCTGCGTTCCGAAAGCGCCTGGGTTGTTTCCGATACTTAGACGCAGCATCAACAGCGCTTGGAGGCCCCGTTCACCTAAGCACCAACCACCTGCCACCACCACTAATCACCAACCACTAATCACTAACCACCAACGCACAGGCTAGCCGTCCAGTGCCACCGGCGAGACGAACCCCTCGGGCTTTATGGCGAGTACCGAGCACTGCAACTGGTCGAGTATGGTCTCCGCGGTATTGCCGATGAACAGCCCGGCGATGCCGGTGCGCGCCACGGAGCCCATCACCACCAAATCCACATCGAGATCCCGCGCCAGGCGCGGGATTTCGTGGCTTGGCGCACCGCGCACCAGGTGGATTTTGGGTCTCAGGTAGTCCCAGGTTTCGCGCCCAAGGCGCTCCTGCAATCCGCGGCTCACTTGATCCATCAACGCATGATGCCGCCCGCGGGCGGCCTGCTCCAATTCCCGCTCCATCTCGTCCGGGCGCGACGCCCAGGGGCTCAGCATGGTCTCGGGGGCGTCCCAGGCATGCGCGAGGTGCAGCGCGGCAAAATCGGACAGGGCCAGGGAGCTGGCCAGCTCGGCGATGCGTCGGTTGAGGGCCTGCTCCTGGGGTTGGCAATCGCCCGGGGCGCCCCCCACCGCGGCCAGGATCGCGCCGTAGTTGGATTTTTCCGCCTTGTGCATCAGCCACACCGGAGCCGGGCTCTTACGCAGCAGGTGCATGTCGTCACTGCCGAACAGGCGGTCGATCCAACTCGGGTCCTCCGCCGGCTTAATCACCAGGTCGTAACCCTCCCGCAGCACCGCCCGGATCACCTCCAGAAAGCGCTTGCCGGTGCGCACCTCGAGGGCGACCTCGGCCCCACCGGCATGCGGCGCCGCCAGGGCCTCCAACTCCGCCCGCCGCGCGCTCGCGAGCCGATCCATGAGTTCTCCGGGTAGCGGGCCGCCCGCCGGCATGCCGATGCCGGCGCTCATATCGGGGATGACATCGAGCAGGGTCAGGCCCGCCTGATTGTTATGCGCCAGCGAAAAGGCGCGGGCCAGCGCCGCCTGCTGCGGGGCCTGGGGTTCGTTGACATAGAGAATCCGCTTAAATCGGTTCACTTCGCAGCCTCCGGTGACGGGTCAGTGGTTGGCGGCTCGGTCACGAGTCGCATCGCCGCATCGCGGGCGGCATCGGCATAGGGGACAAAGGTGAGGTCCACGCCCTCGCTCTCAAACTGCCGCGCCTCCCGGACATTGGAGGCGGAGATGGCCACCTGGCCCCCATATTTCTGCGCCCGCAGCCCATGCAGCAGCATGCGATTGATGTCGCGGTCGCGCACCGTACTGACTACCCAGCGCATGTCCGCCAGCGGCAGGGTGGCCAGGAATTCCGGGTCTTCAGCGTCGCCGTAATGCACCTGGTAGCCGTCGCGGGTGTGACGCTCCACGGTGCTTGGGTCAAAATCCATGGCCAGCAGCCGCGCCCCTCGCTCCCGCAGGTTGGCCGCCAAGGCGGCGCCATAACGACCGAGACCGATCAGCAGCATATCGGGGCGGGCGTCGGCATCGACCGGGCTATCCAGTTCACGATGCGGCAGTTCGCGCTCGAACACCGACAACCAGGGGGCGAGGCGCGCGTAGAGCTGGTGCGAATAGAGGATCATATAGGTGGAAACGCTGATGGTGATCAGCCCCACCAGGGTGATCAGCCCTACCGTCTCCTGATCCAAGTGCCCCAGGCTCAGCCCCAGGGCAGCGAGGATGAGAGAGAATTCGCTAATTTGGGCCACCGTCAGCCCGGCCAGAAAGCCGGTGCGCTTGCGGTAGCCCATATAGCCCATGATCGCCATTACGATCAGCGGGTTGCCGATCAGCACGAACAGGGAAAAGACCGCCGAGGCCCCCAATTGCCCGCCCAGGGCGCCCAGGTCGAGGGCCGCGCCCAGCTCGATAAAAAAGAATAGCAGCAGGAAATCACGCAGGCTCACCAGGCGCGCCGCCACCTGCTCCCGAAACGGGGTGGAGGCGATGGAGATGCCGGCGAGAAAGGCCCCGACCTCTTTGCTAAAGCCCAGGGCGTCTCCGGCCGAGGCGCCGAGCACCGCCCAGGCGATGGCGAACAGCATCAAAAGCTCCGAGGAGCGGGCCAGATGGCTCATCAGCCGGGGCAGCACATAGCGCATCAACAGCGCCACGGTGAGCAGCATGGCCGCCCCCTTGAGCAGGATCTGGAGCGCCTCCCAGCCCAGGTGGACCGCGCCGTCGGCTTGGCCGAAGGCGGTCAGGCCGATCATCACCAGCACCACCACGATGTCCTGTACGATCAGAAAGCCCACCGCGATGCGCCCGTGCAGCGAGTCCACCTCGCGCTTGTCGGAGAGCAGCTTGACGATAATGATAGTGCTGGAGAAGGTTAGCGCCACTGCCACATAGAGCGCCGCCACCGGGGACAGGCCCAGCATCAGCGCCAGCAGATAACCCACCACCGAGGTAAAGAAGACCTGCCCCAGGCCCGAGGCCAGCGCCACCGGACCCACGGTGCGAATCACATGCAGGTCCAGCTTCAGACCCACAATAAACAGCAACAGGGCGATGCCGAGGCGGGCGAACAGCTCGATCTCGCTGCTGTAGGTGACCACGCCGGACACCGAAGGGCCGAGCAGCATGCCGACGGCGATAAAGGCGACGATCAGCGGTTGCCGCAACAGTTGCGCCAGCGCCCCGCCCACCGCGGCCAAACCGAGGACTACGCCGATTTGCATAAACACGTTTTCAAACATTTCTTTTCCTCGCTTTCTCCGGTTCGACCCAACCCAGGTCTAACCGTTCTCCATAGCGGCAACAGCCGCGGGCGCGGACTGCATCCGCGATCACAGCCTTTGGTCCGGTGCAAACACCCGAGCCAAAATGATGCCAACCAAAAGCGTAGGTCGAATAAACCCTAACGCATCTGACGCCGCGGCTTGGGTAATGGATGCGTCCCCCCCAACGTTACCCGACGCGTGATGTCTTGAGTTCAACCGCTTTCTTGGTGTTTGCTTTGTTTGGCCTTGTGCGCTCGCCAGATTCCCTTTTCTATTTCCACCAACACCAAGACCACCAGACCGTAAGCCAGCATTATGCCCCAGTGGTAAAGCCCCAAAGGCGCACTCTTGAAGAGCAGGTTCATCAGTGGCGTATAGATAAAAGCCAACTGAGCCAGCAGCATGGCCCCCACACCGCCCCAGACCCAGAGGTTGGAAAAAGCAGGTGTTTGGAAAAGGCTTACTGTCAATGATCGACAGTTGAACAGAAACAGACTTTGCACTACAACAAACAGAGTGACCGCCAGGGTCCGCGCAACTTCCTCGTTTTCGCCCTGAATTAATGCCCATTGAAAAAGTCCAAAGGCACCAATTAGCAGCAGGGTGCTGACGGAAAAAATACGCACGATTATTTCAGTATTGAGGATTGGGGAGTCCGGCTCCCTGGGCATACGCATCATGATCCCGGGCTCCCGCGGTTCAAAGGCCAGCATCAAGCCCAAGAACACTGCCGTGGTCATGTTCAGCCAGAGCGCTTGAACGGGCTCTACTGGCAGGGTCGTCCCGAGCAGCACAGCCACCATGATAACCATACCCTGACCCAGATTGGTGGGAAGAATCCAGGTAATAAATTTAACCAGATTATCGAAGACGTTACGGCCTTCTTCAACGGCCCCCTCGATCGTGGCGAAGTTATCATCGGTAAGCACCATGTCGGCCGCCTCCTTGGCAACCTCCGTGCCGGCAATCCCCATGGCCACGCCAATATCCGCTTTTTTCAGCGCAGGCGCATCATTCACGCCATCCCCGGTCATGGCTACAACATGCTTTTTGGCCTGCAGAGCGGTCACCAGCTTGAGCTTCTGCTCTGGAGCAACACGGGCAAATACTGAGACCGTCTCCACTGCCTTGAGAATTTCGTGGTCGCTCATCTCCGACAGTTCTCGCCCGGTGAGCACTCGACGTTCCTCCCCATCCCGATCAAGGGTTTTTATACCGATCTGCTGAGCAATGGCCTGGGCAGTTAAAGCATGGTCTCCGGTAATCATTTTTACCGCAATGCCGGCTTTCTGGCAAGTCTCCACAGCACCGATGGCCTCTTTGCGGGGGGGATCCATCATCGCCTGCAAGCCGACAAAGGTCAGTTGCTCCGCATTCTCCTCGTGCCGGAAGCGATCAAAGGTCTCTTCATCAGCCGGCACTTTTTGAATGGCGAAACAGAGAACGCGCAACCCCTTGGCAGCAAATTTATCGGCCATTTCCGTGACTTTGTGACGATCCAGTTCAATCAAGTTGCCATTCTGATCCTGCGCATTTCTACAGCGAATCAGGGTGCGCTCCAGAGAACCTTTAAGAACAATAACATTGTTGCTATCATCATATTTGTGCAGCGTGGCCATGTACTGTCGATCGGATTCAAAAGGGATGGCATCCAGACGCTTGCAGTCTTTGAAAAGGGCATTCTTGTCGAGCTTGGCTTTCAATGCCGAAGCGATCAAGGCGCCTTCAGTGGGATCACCCCGGACTTTCCAGTTGCCTTCCTCTTCAATCAGTTCGGAGTCATTATTGATCAGTCCTGCTAGCAGACAGGTTCTCAAGCCTTCAGGAAGCTCCTTCAGTGGTTCATCATCGGTCTTGCTGACTTTACCCTCGGGGTTGTAGCCGCTACCCGTAAGGTAATATTCCTGATCTCCGGCAAAGACTTTTTGCACCGTCATTTGGTTTTCAGTCAGCGTGCCGGTTTTATCCGAGCAGATAATGGTGGTGGAACCCAGGGTTTCTACGGCTGGCAGCTTGCGCACTATGGCGTTGCGAATCGCCATCCGTCGCACACCGATAGCCAGGGTGATGGTAATCACTGCAGGAAGACCCTCAGGAATTGCAGCAACGGCTAGCGCCACAGCCGCCATAAAGGTTTCGACCCAGTCGTGACCATGCATTAGCCCGACAACAAAAGTGACCGCAGCCAGCCCCATGATGACGTAAAGCAGAATTCTACTAAAGGCATGGATTTTTTGGGTCAGAGGAGTATCCAGGCTGACTGTTTCTGAAATCATGTGGGCTATTTTACCGGTTTCGGTATCATCACCGGTCGCGCTGACAACCCCCATACCGGAGCCATAGGTAACGAGGGTTCCAGCGAAAGCCATGTTAACCCGGTCAGCCAGCACCGTGTCCTTTTCCAAAGCTGCTCTTTTCTTCTGAGCTGCAACCGATTCACCCGTCAAAGCCGACTCATCAACTTGCAGATCACGGTTTTTAAACAGGCGCATATCAGCAGGCACCTTGTCACCGGAGGCCAACTGGACAATATCACCGGGAACCAGTTGCGTGGCAGGCACGGTGGTTTTTTCTCCGTCACGGATCACGCGGGCGCTGGAAGACATCATCTTTTTCAGCGAATTGATTGCCTCTTCCGCCTTGGCTTCCTGCAAATAACCGATGATGGCGTTAATCATCACTACGCCGAAGATAACCCCGCTATCGACATATTCCTGGAGAAAAAAGGTAACAGTCGTCGCTACTAACAGTATGTATATGAGTGGGTTGTGAAATTGCAGCAAAAAACGCGTGACAGGGGAAACGGGGCTTTGCGAGCTGATGGTGTTTTCACCAAACAAGCTCAATCTCTCTTCTACTTCTTGTGCTGACAAGCCTTCGTGGTGGTTACTTTTCAAGGCTTCAAATACATCTTCTTCGGCAAGATGATGCCAAAGATATTTTGGTATGTCGCTCACGACAGTCCTCCATTTGCACTGTACAAACGCAATCCACCTAAACCAAACAGATCGCCGGTTAAATGGTCTCATCTACGCCGATCACCACGGCCTTGATCATCGTTCCGGCCACCTTAGGCCGCTCAGGACGAACGCGCCGCCGTAAGCGGTTGATTCTACGCGCCAACGCGACCTATCTAACGCACTTATTTCAGGGTATTGGCCGGATGGATGACCAAGGCCATCACCACCGTTCGCTCCGTCATTCCCTGACTCAACCGCTGTTGCTGTTGCGCTGCAGAACGCGCCGCTTTCTCTTCCAGCGCGACATTCAATGTCTGGTGGCTTCCACAGGACGAGGCGACGAAGCGGTCCAGTCCGCTCAAGGGCAGGAACTCGCACACCCCCCCGCACCCCAGTCGCCAGTGCCCAGCATGATCATGAAGTGCGCCGCAATCACCAGCCGCTGCAACCACTCCACGCCCTCAGGCGACGTGAAAAAGCCTCCGTCCCGGACTCTACCGGCGTACCGGCCGCCAACCGCTCCTACAGCTTGCTGTGGGGCGCGTTCAGTTTTTGGCGGCGCTACGCCCCGAGTGTCCGGTGTCGATCAAGGCTTGGGCGCGCACCCGCTCCGTCGCCTATTCCAAGCGCTTACATCCCAGTTGATCCGACATCCCTGGCGAACGCGCGGCGGATTCGCTATATTGCTCCACGGAAGAGCCTCTTTCTTTTTATGCCTTGGTTTAGTTTCCGCTTTCAAGGATATGAAAAAATCCGGGTTCCGCCTAACCTGCTTAGCGCGCGCGACCGTCGGTCGGGGGATCAGCCGGAGTGAGCCTGCCTTACCTAGGCGCTGATAGGGTTTTTACCGGAGCGATGATCAATGCCTACGATCCTATCACACTTAATGTAGAACTGAAGTGGAATTTGCAAAGAAAGGAGGCCGACAAAACCTGCCGAGGACAGAATCAGATAGTCGTCACAGACCGCATCAAACTGACCGGTCTGGCGTCACGCAAGGCTTTTGTTCGACGCATCCCTGCGCCTCCCCCCTGCATGGCTTACGCGAAAATATTCCGCCGGCTCCCGGTGGATTTTGGTTCGTGCTCATGGCCCACGCGTAGCGGGCCTGGGTATAGGGCTGACGCAACACCGAAGACGGAAAAACGGAAAAAAACCAGCAGGACGCGACCCGATTTTCCGAAAATAGCCTCAATTCGCCTCAGTAGGGCAGGATGCTGCTCTTGAGCTCCAACCGAATATCCTTGAGTCTATCCGAAAGCCGGCTCGGGATATAGATGCCGCGGCCGATCTCTTCAGTCATGCCGCTGCGCACATCGAACTGTTCGTGGGCCTCGTAGGCGACCTCCTCCTCCGCGTCGAGAAACTGCACCGCGGCGCGCACGGAGCGGGTCTCGTCACAGTGACTGACCACGCTGGCACTCCACTGCACCTCCGCCGCGCCGATTTCGTTGGGAACCACCTCCATCGCCTTTTCCGTAACCTCCAGACAAGGCTCGGCAAAGGCCGTGGCCGCCCCCCACAACAAAACAAAAAACCAACCTCTAAGCATTGAAAAATCCTCCTGTGGAAACCGAATAAATATTTTAGCAAAAAGTACGCCACCACAAGTGCCGCCAACCAGCCGCGACGCCAAAAGCCGCCGCCCGGCGCGCCCGCGGGCGCAGACCGTCGGGGCCGGATTCATCCCGAAGGCCTAACCCGTTGGGTTGCCGCGCCCCCCGGCCTGAGTGTATCGTATTGGCGCATGCGCCACTTCTTGTTGAAGCTTTTGGGGCTGCTTTCCCCGCCCTCGCTGGCCGCGATGCTCTTCGGCGCGGTGCTGCTGCCGTTCCTGGCAACCTTCCTGGTGCTGGGTTGGGTCGCCGTGGGGCAGTTGGAACGCGCCGCCGACGAGCGCATGCGCCAGGACATCGAGTTGGTGGCGCGCGCCCTGCGCCTGCCCCTGAGCCATGCGCTGGAGCAGGGCTACCAGCGCACGGTGCAGCAGGCGCTCGATTCGGCGTTCAGCATTGGCCGCGTGTACGGGGCCTATGTCTACGACCGCAAGGGCGAGCTGATCGCCACCAGCAGCGTCGGCGAGGGTTCGCTGGAAAACGACCGGGCCGCGCGCATCGCCCGGGTGGGCGAAGGCCAGGGCGAGTTCGAACGCATGGCGGGCGAGGAGGTGTTCTCCTATTTTGCGCCGCTTACGGATGCTGGCGGGCGCATTAGCGGCCTGCTGCAGGTGACGCGCCAAGGCAGTGAGTTTGACCGCCACCTCGCCCGCCTGCGCCGCAACGGGCTGATCGCCTTGGGTGTTTTCGCCTTGGCCTCGGCGCTGCTGCTGTTGCTCGGCTATCGCTGGGCGGCGGGTCGCCATTTACAGGCTATAGAGCGCAGGCTCAAGGCCTTTGGCCAAGGCCACGCCGAGCCGCGGCTGCCGGTGCGCGGCCCGCGGGAATTGCGCCGCCTGGCCGCCACCATTAACGGCATGTTCGATGAAATCGAGCGCTCCACCGACGAGTTGAAACACCTCGGCGAACGCCTGCGTCGCACCGAAAAAATGGCCGCGCTGGGGCGCCTGGCGGCCGGCGTGGCCCACGAGCTGGGCAGCCCGTTGAGCACCATCGACGGCCGGGTGCAGCGCCTGGGCGAGCGGCGGGATCTGCCGCCGGACGCGCGGCGCAAGATCGGCCGCATCGGCGATCAGGCGCGGCGCATGGAGCGCATTATCCGCCAGTTGCTCGACTTCGGGCGCTCCAATCCCCTGGCCTTGCAACCGGTTCCCGCCGATCGGCCGCTGCGCGACGCCCTGGGCGCACTGGCGGCGGACACCGCGATTACCGCAGAACTGGTCTTGCCCCCGCATTGCCCGCTGGTGCGGGTGGATGAACTGCGGCTCGATCAGGCGCTGGCCAACCTGTTGCGCAATGCCTTGCAGGCGGCCCGATCCCGGGTGCGCGCCAGCCTCTCGGAGGAGTCCGGGCGGCTCTGTTACCGCATTGAGGACGATGGCCCGGGCATCGCCCCGGGGGCGCGGGAACACCTGTTCGAGCCCTTCTACACCACCAAGCCGGTGGGCGATGGCACCGGGCTCGGGCTGGCGGTGGCCCATGCCGCGGCGGAGGACCATGGCGGCGGCATCGAGGCCGGCGACAGCCCCCTCGGCGGCGCCTGCTTCACCCTGACTTTGCCCCTGGCGGAGGAGACCACAGCATGACACCGACCCCCAAGGCCACCGTGGTGGTGGTGGAGGACGACGCGGACCTGCGCGAACTGATCCTGGAAGAGCTGGCGGACAACCACTACCGGGCGCTGGGCTGCGCGGACGCGCATAGCGGGTTCGAGACGGTCCGCCGCGAGGCCCCGCAACTGGTGGTGAGCGACCTGCGTTTGCCCGGCGAAGACGGCCTGCAACTGCTCGACCGTTGTCGCCGGCTCGGCGCGCCGCCGGCGTTTATCGTGATTACCGCCTTCGGCACCGTGGAACAGGCCGTGACCGCCCTCAAGCACGGCGCGGATGACTTCCTGACCAAGCCGCTCAAGCTCGACCACCTCCAACTGGCGGTGGCGCGGGCGCTGGAGCGCCGCGACTTGCAACACCAGGTGGCGGTGTACCGGGACTTGCTGGAGGGCGGCGACTTTGCCGGCATGATCGGGCGCAGCGCGCCCATGCGCCAACTGTTCGAGCAGATTCGGCGCATCGCCCGCGCCAACGGGCCTGTGCTGGTGCTCGGCGAGAGCGGCGTGGGCAAGGAGCTGGTGGCGCGGGCGCTGCACCTGCAAAGCGAGCGACGCAACGGGCCTTTTATCGCCATTAACTGCGCCGGGGTGCCCGCCGAGCTGCTCGAAAGCGAGTTGTTCGGCCACAGCGCCGGCGCTTTCACCGGGGCGCAAAAGGCCCGCAAGGGGCTGTTCGCCGAGGCCGAGGGCGGTACCCTAATGCTCGATGAGCTGGGCGAGATGCCCGCCGCCATGCAGGCCAAGATGCTGCGCTTTTTACAGGACGGCACCCTGCGCCAGGTGGGCGACAACCGCGAACGCCGCGTAGATGTGCGGGTGGTGGCCGCCACCAACCGGGACCTGGAAGAGGATGTGACGCAAGGCCGGTTTCGCGCCGACCTGTTCTACCGCCTGGAGACCTTCGCCATACAGGTTCCCGCACTGCGCGAACGCGGCGACGACATCGATCTGCTGGCGGCCCACTTCCTCTCCCGGCATGCCGAACAGGCCGGGCTGGATGTGCGCGGCATCGCCCCCGAGGCCATGGAACGCCTGCGCGCCCACCCCTTTCCGGGCAATGTGCGTGAACTCTCCAATGCCATCGAACGGGCCATGGTGTTCTGCCACGGCGGGAGCCTGCAAGCGGCCGACCTGCCGGCGCGCATCCGCACCGCCGAACAGGCCCCGCTGCCCGAGCTGGGCCTGCAGGGCCTGCCGCCGCTGCGCACGGTCGAGCGGCGCTATGTGCGGCAGGTGCTCGAACACACCGGCAACAACAAACAGCAGGCCGCCCGCATCCTCGGCATCGGCCGCCGCACCCTCTACCGATACCTCGAAGAGCTGGACGACCCGCCCCCAAGCGGTGAACGCTAGTGCGCCTGCGCACCAATAACGGAAACAACGGCTTTTAGGAACGCAGAGGGCGCAGAGGACCGCAGAGGACCGCAGGGGACCGCAGGGGACCGCAGAGCGCAGTGCGCAGAGCGCGCGAAGGAGTTTTTTGCCTCCACTCGCCCCCGCGCGCGCCAGGGCGGGGAGGCCTGTCCGGCGCTCCAGCCTTGCCTGGCCGCCTGGAGTGCAACCCGCGGGCTGTGCGGTTCTTCGCGGGCTCTGCGTCCCGAGAGCGACAGGGTTGCCAGTTCGTCAAACGGCGTGTCAAACGCGAGTTTGAAACGCCTCTCTGCGCCCTCTGCGCCCTCTGCGCCCCACCGCCCCACCGCCCCACCGCGTGCCCTGCGTTCCGAGAGCGCCAGGGGGTTGTCTCGGATACTGCGGCGCTGCTGCACTAGCGTGTCGTTTTGAACCGGCGGGCCATTTCGACACGCCCGAGCGCCCCTTGCGGCAAACCCTGTCGAACCCGTCGAGCACGGCTGTTCGGCTTTCATTTATTCGATATTTCTACTTAAGAACCAGCAAGATAAAAGATTTATCCGGCGCGCTCCGCAACCGCCGAGAGCAACCTGGCATGCCTGCTGCAAAGAGTCTAGTGCTTTCAATCCATCAACGCGGCGGACCGGGCGCCTCGCCCGCAAACCGCCCAAGGAGCACTCGACATGCAGACCAAAACCCTATTCACCGCCACCTTGTCCGCCCTCGCACTGGGACTCGCCCTCTCCACTGCCCAGGCCCAGCAAGGTTATTCATCCCAGGGCGGGTATCAAGAAGGCGATTCATCCCAGGGCGGGTATCAACAAGGCGGTTACCAAGGCGGAAACCCGGCCCAGGCGCCCCAACTGGATGACGAAACCCTGGGGAACTTCGCCCAAGCCTATAAGGAAGTGGGCCAGATTCGGGACGCCTTCTCCGAGCAGTTGCAGGGCGTGAATGACGCGGACAAGGCCCGCAACCTGCAAGAAAAGGCCCAGGAGCAGATGATTCAGGCCGTGATCGACTCAGGCCTTACCGTTCCCGAATACAACCAGGTGGTCACCGCCATGGACTCCGACCCCGAGCTGCGGGAAAGAATCATGGGCATGATGTAAAACCGCGCCATCCCCCCGGCCGGATTGCTCGGCAATGATCCGGCCGGGTGTGCGCGTACAGCCCCCGCCCAAGTCACCGCAACAAAAACCCGCCACGGAATTAGCGGAATTAGGGACACCCGGAATTAGGGACACCCAAGTTTTAAAAAGCGGAGTCAGGGAAGGAGGAGTCTGGGACACCAGAGGAGTCTAGGACACCCAAGTTTTGGAGAGGAGTCTAGGACACCCATGGGAGGAGTCTGGGACACCCAAGTTTTAGTTTAGGGAGGAATCAGGGAAGGAATCAGGGACTTTGACACTCACCTAACTTGACCCGCCAACCGCTCATTTTTCTGACCCCCCCCCGCCAAACCGCTCATAAGGGCTGACCCGCCGCCCGATCGATCTTCACGCTTACCGCGAGAACCAGCGCGAGGCGCAGCGACGATGGCAAGCGAAGAATCCGGACTATTGGAAGCGCTGGCGCGCGGCGCATCCGGAGGCGGTCGAGCGCAATCGGGCGCACCAGCAGGTGCGTAACGGGAAGCGACTGGGCCGGGAAGGCGGGGCGGGTCCGGCGGGCGTGGGGGGTGACGCGTCTCGGATTGCAAAGATGGACGCGTCAACGGAAGATCAGGGACACCCAAGTTTTAAAGAAGGAATCAGGGAGGATTGGGGGCGACGGGAGCTGACCCGCCTAAATTCGCTCAGGTTTCAATTCTTTGGATGTGCCCGGGCTGGGGACCCAAGGGAGCAGACGGCCTTTGGCTATGCCACGCCGGGGTATGGGCGACACCGCGTGGGCAGCGTCACCAGTTGGTCCGGGAGTCACCTGTATTCCAAACCCGGCCCTCCCAGCGGCTCCCGATTACGACGGCGAAACCGTCGCCGGCCGACTGTAGAGCCTTCGGGCCTCGCCGATGCCCCGTAGGAATTTCCGGCCGAATCCGTCGGCGGCCTGCTTGATCCGGTCCACCCGCCCCAGGGCCGTGAGCCGGCCGAATCGGCCTCGGCCCGCCGTTTGATTTAAGAAGCCCTCGGGGTCCAGGCCCAGGCGCTCCAGTATCGGCGGAATCCCCGAATCGATGGCCCCGCGCTTGTCGTCTCGCACCGCCCGGCCGGTCCAGTCCAGCAGCTCCAGGTAGTCCGCGAGGGCGAAGCCGAAGGCGTTGGGGTGCGGGTCGGCGCTGTCGGTGCGCAGGGGCGTGAGTACGATCTTCGGTCTGTCTGCGGCCTGCTCGGGCGCGCCTTGCTGGCTTCCGGCGTTATCGCCCAGCTCTCGAATCCTCTGTTGAATCGAGGTGAAGTCTGATTCCTCGGGCGTGTCGGCGACCCCCGCCCGCACGGGGTTGAGGTCCACATAGCTCATGCAGGTCAGGACGGCGGCTTCGTCCAACAGCGCTTGGCTCTTGAAGCGGCCTTCCCAGAAACGCCCCTTGCAGCCGTCTTCCTCGTTGGCCCGCCGCGCCAGGTGCTCGTTGAGGCCGCGCATGAACCAGGAGACATCACAGAGCCGCTGGCGCCAGGTCTCGATCACTGCTTCCGCCTGCTCCCGCTCGGCCTCTCCGGAGACCTCGTCCTGTCTGTAGCGCTCGACCAATAACGGAATGCTGAACAGCTTTTCCCAACGCTCAATCACCTCCAACGGGCTCCACCCGGCCGCCCCCGCCTCATCGATCCGCAGCACCAGGTGA
>JAABTK010000099.1 GCA_011389885.1 Gammaproteobacteria bacterium
CTGCGACCTGCCGGAAGGCGTCGAGATGGTGATGCCGGGCGACAACGTGAAGATGACCGTCCAACTGATCGCACCGATTGCGATGGAAGAAGGGGTTCGGTTCGCGATCCGCGAAGGCGGCCGCACCGTGGGCGCCGGCGTGGTGTCCAAGATTATCGAGTAATGCTCGATAGGGCAGGGACGCCCGGACCGGTTCGGTCCACTAGTCAGACGTGCCGATGAACGCTGTCGGCGCGGCCATTTTTAGGCCAGTAGCTCAATTGGCAGAGCAGCGGTCTCCAAAACCGCAGGTTGGGGGTTCAAGTCCCTCCTGGCCTGCCACTTTCGCCCTCGGGCGTGTGTCGATTAAGGAATGAACGCAAAGGCAGAAGTCGAAAATACCGTCGTCGATAAACTAAAGCTGTCAATCGCCGTGCTGCTAGTGGCGGGCGGGATTGCCGGCTTTTATCATTTCGACGACATGAATCAGCTCTATCGCGTGCTAGGGCTGCTGGCGATGTTCGCCGCGGCCGGTTTCGTGGCGTTGCAAAGCGGCCCCGGGCGCACCCTGTGGCACTTTGCCGCCGAGTCGCGGACCGAGGTGCGCAAGGTCGTCTGGCCCACGCGACAGGAAACCATTCAAACCACCCTCGTGGTGATGGCCATGGTGATGGTAATGGCGTTGGCCCTCTGGGTCGTGGACTGGGTCCTGATGGCCGTTGTCCGAAGTGTGACCGGCTAAAAGGAGGCCCCCCATGTCCAAGCATTGGTACGTGGTTCATGCGTTTTCCGGGTACGAGGCCCAGGTCAAGCGCTCGCTTGAAGAGCGCGTGAAGCGCGCCGAGATGGACGATCTGTTCGGCGATATCCTGGTTCCCACCGAAGAAGTAGTCGAAATGCGCGCCGGCCAACAGCGCAAGTCGGAGCGCAAGTTCTTTCCCGGTTATGTGCTGGTGAATATGGAAATGACCGACGAGACCTGGCACTTGGTCAAGGACGTGCCGCGGGTGATGGGTTTCATCGGCGGTTCCGGGGATCGCCCGGCCCCGATTAGCCAGAAAGAGGCCGATGCCATCCTGCAGCGGGTCCAAGACGGCGTGGACAAGCCCAGGCCCAAGACGCTGTTCGAGCCGGGCGAGGTGGTGCGCGTCATCGACGGCCCCTTTAACGACTTCAACGGCGTGGTCGAGGAAGTGGACTACGAAAAATCCCGCCTCAAGGTCTCCGTATTGATCTTCGGCCGGTCCACGCCGGTGGACCTCGAATTCGGTCAGGTCGAAAAGAGCTGACCGGTCCGCAGCAACGAAATCGAGCCTTCGATTTCCTGATTTCGCAGCCTAATCACGGGGAGCCGATTGCCCTGAAGTGGCACGGCGCTCGCACCCGACAGGAGCATAAAGCATGGCGAAGAAGATTCAAGCCTACATTAAGTTGCAGGTCAAGGCCGGTGAGGCCAACCCCAGCCCGCCCGTAGGCCCGGCGCTGGGGCAGCACGGCGTAAACATCATGGAATTCTGCAAGGCGTTCAACGCCAAGACGCAGAATGTCGAAAAGGGCCTGCCGACCCCGGTGGTGATTACGGTCTATGCCGACCGCAGCTTCACCTTCATCACCAAGACCCCGCCGGCCTCGGTGCTGTTGAAGAAGGCCGCCGGCATCTCCAAAGGCTCGGCCACGCCGAATACCGTTAAGGTCGGCACCGTCACCCGCGAGCAGTTGGAAGAGATCGCCAATACCAAAATGCCGGATCTCAACGCCGCCAATTTGGATGCGGCTGTGCGTTCCATCGCCGGCAGCGCCCGCGCGATGGGCCTTGATGTGGAGGGTCTATAAGCCATGGCCAAGATGAGCAAGCGGTTGCGCGCAATTCGCGAAAAGATCGAGCCGGGTCGGCAGTATCCGGCCGAAGAGGCCTTTGCCCTGTTAAAAGAGCTGTCGGGCGTGAAGTTCCAGGAGGCCGTCGATGTGGCGGTGAACCTGGGCGTAGACCCGCGCAAATCGGATCAAGTGGTGCGCAGCTCCACCGTGCTGCCCAACGGCACCGGCAAGACCGTGCGGGTGGCGGTGTTCACCCAAGGCGCCAACGCCGAAGCGGCGAAAGAGGCCGGGGCCGATATCGTGGGCATGGAAGACCTGGCCGCCGAGGTCAAGGCCGGCAACCTCAACTTCGACGTGGTCGTGGCCTCGCCCGACGCCATGCGCGTGGTGGGCCAGTTGGGCCAAATCCTGGGGCCGCGCGGCCTGATGCCCAACCCCAAGGTGGGCACGGTGACCGCCAACGTCGCCGAGGCGGTGCAAAACGCCAAGGCCGGCCAGGTGCGCTACCGCACCGACAAGGGCGGCATCATTCACTGTACCATTGGCAAGGCGGGCTTCGAAGTCGCCGCGCTGAAGCAGAATCTGGAGGCCCTGTTGGCCGACCTGCGCAAGGCCAAGCCGAGCGCGGCCAAGGGCATCTATATGAAAAAGGTCACCGTCTCCACCACCATGGGGCCGGGGCTGAGCCTGGATCAAACCTCGCTGGAGGGTTGATCCCTGCCGCGTCGCCTGAAGGGGCGGCGCGGGGAAACGAACTTTGGGGCTCCGGCTCGGGCAACCGAGCCGGTCGCCGTCAAAGACCGCAGGCGCCCGGGATCGCGGCAGGATAGCGATCGCCGGGCTTAATCCCGGCCTGCGCAGACGGGGCTCCGGAATCAGGCTTCGATCCTGATGACGGTGCACGTTGAAGCGACGATATCCCAAGCGGGATGTCGATTCACTGAATCTCGGAACCTGGGTTCCGAAGTGATCAGGAGGTGACGAGTGCCACTCAATCGAGCACAGAAAGAAGCTGTCGTCGCCGAAGTCGCTGATGTGGCGAGCAAGGCCTTTTCCGCCGTAGCCGCCGAGTACCGGGGCTTGACCGTGGAGCACTTGACGGATTTGCGCGTAAAGGCGCGTGAATCCAATGTCTATTTGCGCGTGGTCAAGAACACCCTGGCTCGGCGGGCGGTGGAAGGAACCGATTTCGCCTGCATGGACGAAGGTTTTAAGGGTCCGTTGATCCTGGCCTTCTCCATGGAGGATCCCGGTTCCGCCGCGCGCGTCATTAAGGATTTTGCCAAGGACCACGAAGCGCTCAAGCCGAGCATGGTCTCCATCGGCGGACGGCTGCTGCCGGCCTCCGAGCTGGAGACCCTGGCCAAGATGCCGACCTACGATCAGGCCATTAGCCTGTTGATGGCGGTCATGAAGGCCCCGGCAGAGAAGCTCACCCGCACCCTCAACGAGGTGCCCGGCAAACTGGTCCGCACGGTTGCGGCGATCCGAGAAGCGAAAGAGGCGGCCTGATCGGCCTTCTTTGGTTTTTCCTATCTAGTGCATAGTTATCAGGAGTTTACAGAAAATGGCTGTTAGCAAAGACGAGATCCTCGACACCATCGCCAACATGACCGTGATGGAAGTGGTCGAGCTGATCGAGGCGATGGAAGAGAAGTTCGGCGTGAGCGCCGCGGCTGCGGTGGCGGCCGCCCCGGCGGGCGCCGGCGCGGAAGCCGCTCCGGTGGAAGAGCAGACCGAGTTCGACGTGGTGATGAGTTCGTTCGGGGCCAATAAGGTAGCGGTGATCAAGGCCGTGCGCGCCCTGACCGGGCTCGGCCTGAAGGAAGCGAAGGAGGCCGTGGAAGGCGTCCCCGCCACCGTGAAGGAAGGCGTATCCAAGGACGAAGCCGAAGACGTGAAGAAGCAGCTGGAAGAGGCAGGCGCCACCGTCGAGGTGAAGTAATCGACCGTTGCCCTGCTACGCGCTACAGCAGCAGCTTGAGAACGGGCTGGTGGCATTTGCCGCCGGCCTTTTCCCGCTTGTATCGCGGGAATGCGGCGCGCCCCGGGCGATCCCCGACCGCCGCGCAGTATCCTGATCCCAATTGAAGCCCTAGACAACCCGAGGGACGGCAACATGGCCTATTCTTTCACCGAAAAGAAGCGCATTCGTAAGGACTTCGGAAAGCGCCCGAGCATCCTCGACGTGCCTTTCCTGCTGGCGACCCAGATCGATTCCTACCGGGGCTTTCTGCAGGCCGGGGCCGCGCCCAAAAAGCGCCGCGACACCGGTCTGCAGGCGGCCTTCAAATCGGTCTTCCCGATCACCAGCCATTCCGGCAATGCGGTTCTGGAATTCGTCAGCTATCGCCTCGGCGAGCCGCAGTTCGATGTGCGCGAATGCCAAATGCGCGGCACCACCTATGCCGCGCCCCTGCGGGTCCTGGTTCGCTTGGTGATCTACGACAAGGACGCCCCGGCGGGCTCCCGGCCGGTGAAGGACATCCGCGAGCAGGAAGTCTACATGGGCGAACTGCCGCTGATGACGGACAATGGCACCTTCGTGATCAACGGCACCGAGCGGGTGATCGTGTCCCAGTTGCACCGCTCCCCCGGCGTATTCTTCGACCACGACAAGGGCAAGACCCACTCCTCGGGCAAGCTCCTGTTCTCCGCCCGGGTGATCCCGTACCGCGGCTCCTGGCTGGATTTCGAGTTCGACCCCAAGGACAACGTATTCGTGCGCATCGACCGGCGGCGCAAACTGCCGGCCACCATCCTGCTGCGCGCGCTCGGCTACAACACCGAGCAAATGCTTGGCAAATTCTTCCAGACCGACACCTACCATGTGCTCAAGAAAGGCCTAAAGCTCGATGTGGTTCCGGCCCGACTGCGCGGCGAGACCCTGAACTTCGACATCATCATCGATGGCGAGGTGCTGGTGGAGGCCGGCCGCCGCATCACCCAGCGCCATGTGCGCAAGCTCGAAGCCGCCGCAATTAAGACCCTGGAAGTGCCGCGCGAGCAACTGGTCGGCAAGGTGATGGCGCGCGACATCTTGGAAAAAGAGACCGGCGAGCTGATCGCCCAGGCCAATGAGGAGGTCACCGAAGAGCTGCTCGACAAGCTGCTGGAGTCCCCGATCAAAAAGGTCGAGACCCTATTCACCAACGACCTCGACCAAGGCCCCTATCTATCCACCACCCTGCGCATCGACCCCAGCACCGACGAGCTGGAGGCGCAGGTGGAAATCTACCGCATGATGCGCCCGGGCGAGCCGCCCACCAAGGAGGCCGCGCAAAACCTGTTCAATAGCCTATTCTTTAGCGCCGACCGCTACGACCTATCGTCGGTGGGGCGGATGAAGTTCAATCGGCGCCTGGGCCGCGAAGCCGTGGAAGGCGAGGGCGTGCTGTCCAACGAGGACATCGTGGACGTGCTGCGGGAACTGATCAATATCCGCAACGGCAACGGCCAGGTGGACGACATCGACCACCTGGGCAACCGCCGCATCCGCTCCGTTGGCGAGATGGCGGAGAACCAATTTCGGGTCGGCCTGGTGCGGGTGGAGCGCGCGGTAAAGGAACGCCTGTCGCTGGCCGAATCCGAGGGCCTGATGCCGCAGGAGATGATTAACGCCAAGCCGGTGTCGGCGGCGGTTAAGGAATTCTTCGGCTCCAGCCAGTTGTCCCAGTTCATGGACCAAAACAACCCGCTGTCCGAGGTCACCCACAAGCGCCGCGTATCGGCCCTCGGTCCGGGCGGTTTGGCCCGCGAGCGGGCCGGCTTCGAGGTGCGCGACGTACACCCGACCCACTACGGCCGCGTGTGCCCCATCGAGACCCCGGAAGGCCCCAACATCGGCCTCATTAACTCGCTGGCCGTATATGCCCGCACCAACGACTACGGCTTTCTGGAGACCCCCTACCGCAAGGTGGAGAACGGCCAGGTCACGGACCAAATCGACTACCTGTCGGCGATCGAAGAAGGCCGCTTCGTGATCGCCCAGGCCAACACCCCGCTGGACGACGACGGCCGCCTCACGGCCGACCTGGTGTCCTGCCGGCACATGAATGAATTCACCATGTCCAGCCCGGACAAGGTGGAATATATGGACGTTTCGCCCAAGCAGATCGTCTCGGTGGCGGCCTCGTTAATCCCGTTCCTCGAGCACGACGACGCCAACCGCGCACTCATGGGCTCCAACATGCAACGCCAGGCGGTGCCCACGCTGCGCGCCGAAAAGCCCCTGGTGGGCACCGGCATGGAGCGCGTAGTGGCGGTGGACTCGGGGGTCACCGTGGTGGCCCGCCGCGGCGGCCAAATCGAATCGGTAGACGCCTCGCGCATCGTGGTGCGGGTGAACGACGACGAGACCGAGCCGGGCGAGGCCGGGGTGGACATCTACAACCTGACCAAATACACCCGTTCCAACCAAAACACCTGCATCAACCAACGGCCGCTGGTGCATACCGGCCACCTAGTGGCGCGCGGCGACGTGATGGCCGACGGCCCCTCCACCGACATGGGCGAGCTGGCCCTCGGGCAGAACATGCGCGTGGCCTTCATGCCGTGGAACGGCTACAACTTCGAGGACTCCATCCTGGTCTCCGAGCGCGTAGTGCAGGAGGACCGCTTCACCACCATCCATGTGGAAGAGCTGACCTGCATGGCCCGCGACACCAAGCTGGGTCCGGAAGAGATCACCGGCGACATCCCCAACGTGGGCGAAAGCGCGCTGGCCAAGCTCGACAAGGCCGGCATCGTCTACGTCGGGGCGGAGGTGGGCGAAGGCGACATCCTGGTAGGCAAGGTGACGCCCAAGGGCGAGACCCAGCTCACCCCGGAAGAGAAGCTGCTGCGCGCCATCTTCGGCGAAAAGGCCGCCGACGTAAAAGACACCTCGCTGCGCATCTCCTCCGGCATGTCCGGCACCGTCATCGACGTGCAGGTGTTCACCCGCGACGGGGTGGAAAAAGACTCCCGCGCGGTGGATATCGAAGAGACCGAGCTGCGCCGGGTGCGCAAGGACCTGGATGATCAATTGCGCATCATGGAAGACGACACCTTCGCCCGCATCGAAAAGATGCTCATCGGCAAGACGGCGGACGGCGGCCCCAATCAACTCAAGGCCGGGGCCGAGATCACTCCGCCCTACCTGCACGAGCTGGAGCGCGACAAGTGGCTGGAGGTCCG
Organism: Gammaproteobacteria bacterium; assembly: GCA_011389885.1. Classification (GTDB taxonomy): domain Bacteria; phylum Pseudomonadota; class Gammaproteobacteria; order Chromatiales; family Chromatiaceae; genus JABBTK01. The sequence goes on from JAABTK010000099.1 coordinate 6,976, forward strand.
GGTGCGCGACGAAGAGGCCGCCAAGCGCTTGGAGGCCATCGGCGAGCAGATCAAGGCCCAGCGCGAGCAGTTCCGCGAGAAGTACGAAGAAAAGAAGCGTAAACTGGCCACCGGAGACGACCTCGCCCCCGGCGTGCTAAAAATGGTCAAGGTCCATGTGGCGGTGCGGCGGCGCATCCAGCCCGGCGACAAAATGGCCGGCCGCCACGGCAACAAGGGCGTCATCTCCCGCATCGTACCGGTGGAGGACATGCCGTTCTCCGCCGACGGCGAGCCGGTGGACGTGGTGCTGAACCCGCTCGGCGTGCCCTCGCGCATGAACGTGGGGCAGGTGCTAGAGACCCACCTCGGCTGGGCCGCCAAGGGCATTGGCAAGAAGATCGGCCGCATGCTCCAGGCCCAGGCCTCGGTGCAAGAGCTGCGCACCTATCTCGATGCGTTCTACAACTTCTCGGGCAAGCAAGAGCAGTTGGACGAATTCACCGACGCCGAGATCCTCGAGCTGTCGCGCAACCTGATTAAGGGGCTGCCCACCGCCACCCCGGTATTCGACGGCGCCGACGAGACCGAAATCAAGCGCCTGCTGGAATTGGCCGAACTGCCGCCGAGCGGCCAGACCACCCTGTTCGACGGCCGCACCGGCGAGGCCTTCGACCGCCCGGTGACCGTGGGCTACATGTACATGCTCAAGCTCAACCACCTGGTGGACGACAAGATGCATGCGCGCTCCACCGGCCCATACAGCCTGGTGACCCAGCAGCCGCTGGGCGGCAAGGCCCAGTTCGGCGGTCAGCGCTTCGGGGAAATGGAGGTCTGGGCCCTAGAGGCCTATGGCGCCTCCTACACCCTGCAAGAAATGCTCACGGTGAAATCCGACGACGTCTCCGGCCGCACCCGCATCTACAAAAACATCGTAGACGGCGAGCACCGGATGGAGGCCGGCATGCCGGAGTCCTTTAACGTGCTGTTGAAGGAAATCCGCTCGCTGGGCATTAACATCGAACTCGAACGCGACTAGACGATTAGACGAGCAGCGAATCCGGGGTCCGGCGCCTTTGCGCCGGGGCGGGATTGGGCATCCGATCTTAGGAGATAGGGTCTTGAAAGATTTACTGAACATTCTGAAGCAACAGGGCCGGACCGAGGACTTCGACGCCATCCGCATCGGCCTCGCGTCCCCGGACATGATCCGCTCCTGGTCCTACGGCGAGGTCAAAAAGCCGGAGACCATCAACTACCGCACCTTCAAGCCGGAGCGCGACGGCCTGTTCTGCGCCAAAATCTTCGGCCCCACCAGTGATTACGAATGCCTGTGCGGCAAATACAAGCGACTCAAGCACCGCGGCGTGGTGTGCGAAAAGTGCGGCGTAGAGGTCACCCTAGCCAAGGTGCGCCGCGAGCGCATGGGCCACATCGAGCTGGCCTCGCCGGTGGCGCACATCTGGTTCCTCAAGTCGCTGCCGTCGCGCATCGGCCTGCTGCTCGACATGACCCTGCGCGACATCGAGCGGGTGCTGTACTTCGAGTCCTTCGTAGTGGTGGACCCCGGCATGACCCCGCTGGAGCGCGGGCAGTTGCTGTCCGACGAACAATACCTCCAGGCGATCGAAGAAAACGGCGACGAATTCGACGCCCGCATGGGCGCCGAAGCGGTGTACGAACTGTTGCGCACCCTCGACCTGCCGCGCGAAATCGACCGCCTGCGCGAGGAGATCGGCAGCACCAACTCCGAGACCAAGCTCAAGAAGCTCAGCAAGCGCCTGAAGCTGATCGAATCCCTCAACGTATCCGGCAACCGCCCCGAATGGATGGTGCTCACCGTACTGCCGGTGCTGCCGCCGGAACTGCGGCCGCTGGTGCCGCTGGATGGCGGGCGTTTCGCCACCTCCGACCTCAACGACCTGTACCGGCGGGTGATCAACCGCAACAACCGCCTCAAGCGCCTGCTCGACCTCAACGCGCCGGACATCATCGTGCGCAACGAAAAGCGCATGCTGCAAGAATCCGTAGACGCACTGCTGGACAACGGCCGCCGCGGCCGCGCCATCACCGGCTCCAACAAACGCCCGCTGAAATCCCTGGCCGACATGATCAAGGGCAAGCAAGGGCGCTTTCGGCAAAACCTGCTAGGCAAGCGCGTGGACTACTCCGGGCGCTCGGTAATCGTAGTCGGACCCACCCTCAAGCTGCACCAATGCGGCCTACCCAAGAAAATGGCGCTGGAGCTGTTCAAGCCCTTCATCTTCTCCAAGCTGCAAGGGCGCGGCCTGGCCACCACCATCAAGGCGGCCAAAAAGCTGGTCGAGCGCGGCACCCCCGAGGTGTGGGACATCCTCGAAGAGGTGATCCGCCAGCACCCGGTGCTACTCAACCGCGCGCCCACCCTGCACCGGCTAGGCATCCAAGCCTTCGAGCCGGTATTGGTCGAAGGCAAGGCCATCCAACTGCACCCGCTAGTCTGCACCGCCTTTAACGCCGATTTCGACGGCGACCAAATGGCCGTGCATGTGCCGCTCTCCATCGAGGCCCAGTTGGAGGCCCGGGCGCTGATGATGTCCACCAACAACGTGCTCTCCCCGGCCAACGGCGAGCCCATCATCGTACCCTCGCAGGACGTAGTGCTCGGCTTCTACTTCATGAGCCGCGAGGCCATTAACGAACCGGGCGAAGGCATGGTCTTCGCCAGTATCGCCGAGGTGAAAAAGGCCTATGAGGTGGGCGTGGTGTCGCTGCATGCCCGGGTCAAGGTGCGGATTCGCGAAGTGGTCAAGGGCGAAGACGGCGAAATGCTCGAAAACACCGCCATTCGCGACACCACCGTCGGCCGCGCGCTGATCTTCGATATCGTGCCCGAAGGCCTGCCCTTCGCGCTGGTCGATCAGCCCATGACCAAGAAAAACATCTCCAAGGTAATGAACACCTGCTACCGCAAGCTCGGCCTCAAAGACTCGGTGGTGCTGGCCGATCAGGTCATGTACATGGGCTTCCGCTACGCCACCAAGGCCGGCGTCTCCATCGGCATGAACGACATGACCATCCCGGAGGAAAAGGCCGCCATCCTGGCCGCGGCCGAACAAGAAGTGAAGGAAATCGAACAGCAATACGCCTCCGGCTTGGTGACCAACGGCGAACGCTACAACAAGGTGGTGGATATTTGGTCCCACACCAACGAACAGGTGGCCAAGGCCATGATGGCCAAGCTCGGCAAGGACCAGGTAATCGATGCCGACGGCAACGAGACCCAACAGGACTCCTTTAACTCCATCTACATGATGGCCGACTCCGGGGCCCGCGGTTCCGCGGCGCAAATCCGCCAGCTCGCCGGCATGCGCGGCCTGATGGCCAAGCCCGACGGCTCCATCATCGAGACCCCCATTACCGCCAACTTCCGCGAAGGCCTCGACGTATTGCAGTACTTCATCTCCACCCACGGCGCACGCAAAGGCCTGGCCGACACCGCGCTAAAGACCGCCAACTCCGGTTACCTCACCCGCCGCCTGGTGGACGTGGCCCAGGACTTAGTGATCCTCGAAGACGACTGCGGCACCGAAGAAGGCCTGACCATGCACCCCATCATCGAAGGCGGTGACGTGGTGGAACCCCTGCGCGAGCGCATCCTCGGCCGCGTAGTGGCCGAACACGTCTATGCCCCGGGCACCGACGACATCCTGGCCGAGGCCGGCACCCTGCTCGACGAGCGCTGGGTGGAAGGCCTCGAAGAGGCGGGCGTCGACCATGTGCGGGTGCGTTCCGCCATCACCTGCGACGCCCGCCTGGGGGTATGCGCCCAGTGCTACGGGCGCGACCTGGCCCGCGGCCACCGCGCCAACCGCGGCGAATCGGTCGGCGTCATCGCCGCCCAATCCATCGGCGAGCCAGGCACCCAGCTCACCATGCGCACCTTCCACATCGGCGGCGCCGCCTCGCGCGCCGCGTCGGTCAACAACATCGAAGTAAAGGCCGAGGGCACCGCCAAGCTCTACAACATCAAAACCGTAGAACACCACTCCGGGCACTTGGTGGCGGTATCGCGTTCCGGCGAACTGTCCGTAGTGGACCAATACGGGCGCGAGCGCGAACGCTACAAGGTCCCCTACGGGGCCAACATCTCAGTGGCCGACGGCCAAGCCGTCAACGGCGGCCAATTAGTAGCCAACTGGGACCCCCACACCCACCCCATCATCACCGAGGTCGAAGGCACCCTGCGCTTCGTGGACTTCTACGACGGCGTCACCGTGCAAAGCCAAGTGGACGAGGTCACCGGCCTATCATCCCTGGTGGTAATGGACCCCAAATCCCGCCCCTCCGGCGGCAAAGACCTGCGGCCGATGGTCAAGCTGGTGGACGAAAACGGCGCGGACCTCAACCTAGCCGGCACCGAAATCCCGGCCCACTACATCCTGCCGGCGGACGCGGTAGTGACCGTAGCCGACGAGGCCCAGGTGCAAGTGGGCGACGTACTCGCCCGCATCCCCCAGGAATCCTCCAAGACCCGCGACATCACCGGCGGCCTGCCGCGAGTGGCCGACCTATTCGAGGCCCGCAAGCCCAAGGACCCGGCCATCCTCGCCGAGGCCACCGGCACCGTCAGCTTCGGCAAGGACACCAAGGGCAAACAGCGCCTGATCATTACCGACTCCGAAGGCGAGGCCCACGAAGAGCTAATCCCCAAGTGGCGCCATGTCAACGTGTTCGAAGGCGAGCATGTGGAAAAGGGCGAAGTCATCGCCGACGGCGAACTAAACCCCCACGACATCCTGCGCCTCAAGGGCGTCACCGAGCTGTCCGAATATGTAGTGAAAGAGATCCAAGACGTCTATCGCCTACAGGGCGTAAAGATCAACGACAAGCACATCGAAGTGATCATTCGCCAAATGCTGCGCAAGGTCGAAATCACCGATCCCGGCGACACCCGCTTCCTGCGCGGCGAACAACTCGAACGCGCCCACGTAGCCGAAGAAAACAAACTCGCCATGGCCAACGACCGCGCCCCGGCCCGCATCAACCCGCTACTGCTCGGCATCACCAAGGCCTCCTTGGCCACCGAATCCTTCATCTCCGCGGCCTCCTTCCAAGAGACCACCCGCGTGCTGACCGAAGCCGCAGTGCGCGGCCTAAAAGACGACCTCAACGGCCTAAAGGAAAACGTCATCGTCGGTCGCCTGATCCCCTCCGGCACCGGCCTGTTCTACCACACAGACCGCCGCCGGCGGCGGCGCCAGGAAATCACCGGCGACACCAAGGTCGAAATGGGCGCCGACGAAGTGCAAGAACAGATCAAAAAGGCCCTCAACACCGCCGATCACGACTAACAACCCGCACCAACACCAACCCGCCGGCCCCGCCCCAGGGGCCGGCCCCCCAGCGCCCAAACACCCAACACAACCCAGGCGCCCCCGGCCGCAAAACGCACCCAAAACCGCAAAGGGCGCACAGCGGCGTTTTGGTTTCGCGCCCGTGGTTAAGCGGCTTAAGCGGCTTAAGCGGCTGGCCGGGAATGAAAAACCTACTGCGGGAATGCCATTTGGGTCAGATGCCCCGTCCACTTTTGTTAAATAACCCGGCTATTCGCCGCAAATGAACGCGAAAAAACCAGCAAGCCCAAGTGCATCAACCGCCCTATCGAAGGCCTTCCCGCCGTCGCGATCAGGCGCTTGGATGAGTACTCCCAAGTGAAGCCTGCACTGCCATATATTGACCATTTTAATCCCGCCTGCTGGCGAGGGTTCGCCCAGACTCGACCACCCCCTCAAGTACCGGAAGCACGATGGGCCGCAATGTGGCGGCCATGTCTGCAACATTTGGCTTAGGCAGCCCCATCAGGGAAAACCCGTAGCGGTTCGCCCGATGTAAAACTCGGTTACAAATAGGGGCTATGCCGTCCCAAAGCGCTTGAACCCCTCCGTCAACACCCCCGTTCAAAGCGCGAAAATCCTGTATTTTCTCGGTCGGTATACCCAACGGCCTCGGAATCGACCCCAAAACCCGCTTGCGTTGCAACACAATGGCCCGGCCAATGGTCGGCGGACACCGGACCACGGCCTCGGCGCGGCGCCGCCGGTCCGATCATCCCTGGCGGGACCGCCCTCCCAGGCCCCCGGAAACGGGCCGCGCGGCCATAATGACGCCGGCGCGATCAGCGGCCGCAGTGGCGGCCCCGGTGGCGGCCAAAGGCCCGGCGCACAAGGACCCGTTCCGGCCCCTAGCTGGGATGCGTGGGCTTAGAGGCCCGCCACTCGGAAAATCTACCTGACCCCATTCAGGATATTCGCCCCGCTTCAGTGCGGAGGCGAGATCCGACGCACCGCCATGTTGGAGCCCCCCGGTGCCGCTTGCAGGCCCGCTGCCCGCAATCCCGCCCGCCCGCCGCCGCCGCGGAAACCCGCACCCGCCACCGCGCAAAAACCGGTTGACGCAGGGCCGAAAACCTGGAAAACTGAACCCAGTACGCGGCCCGAGGGCCCACGCAAACAAGCCCGCACCGAGACACAGCTTTGCAGACCGCTGAAATCCTGCTAAGGGTATCTGTAGGTTATTGGTTAAAAAGCTTTTTTTCGGCCTGGCAGTTCGAACCGAGACCCGATCTAAAGGGGATTAAGACTTAACGCCCCATTCCAGGGCCAGCGCCTTAGCATCGTTCGAACCGAGACCCGATCTAAAGGGGATTAAGACTGCTCACGGTCTTGTGG
>JAABTK010000009.1 GCA_011389885.1 Gammaproteobacteria bacterium
CAGGCTCAGGCTGTTGATCGCGCAGTTGTCGCTGCTGCCGTCGTCGATCTCGGCGGCGGTGATGCTGGCGTTGCCACTGCCGTCGAGTATGACAGTGATGTCCTGGGCTGCTGCAGTGGGCGGCTCGGTGTCGTTGACGGTGACGGTGAAGCTGTCGCTCGCGCTGTTGCCGGTGGCGTCCTCGGCGGTGCAGATGACCAGGGTCGCTCCAACAGCGAAGGTCGAACCAGAGACCTTACCGCAAGAGACCGAAGGCGAGTCATCGACGGTATCGGTTGTCGTCGGATCGCTCCAGGTCGCCGTGGCGCTGCATGCTCCCTCCGGCGCTGTGTCGAGCGTAATGTCGCTCGGCGCTGTCAGACTCGGCGCGGTGGTATCGACCACGGTAACATCGAAGCTGGCGCTGCCGGTGTTGCCCGCCGTGTCGGTCGCCTCGCAGGTGACGGTAGTCGTGCCCAGCGCGAACAGGTCACCGGAGGCCGGAGAACAGCTCGGGGGCAACGGGCCGTCGGTATCGTCGCTGGCGCTGGCGGTGAAGGTGACGTTCGCCCCGCCGGTGGTGTCGCCCTCGACGCTCATGTCCGCGGGGACGCTCACCACCGGGGCGGTGGTATCCGGGGTAGCATGAGGCGACTCGTAGGCCCCCATGTCCACCGCCCCCACCTGGATGCGGGCGTTGCCGGCGAGGTCCACGGTCAGCGGGTTGCCATCGGCATCCACCGCCAGGGCGTCATTGCCGGCGTTGATCGCCGGACTGGCGGCGGAGAGGGTCAGATCCCCGTTCAGTGCCGGGTCCCCGGTCCGGTTGTCGCTGTTGACGCCGTCCACGCAGCCGAGCCCGTCGCCGATCAGGCTGTTGCGGGCGTTAATGGGGTCGGTGCTGTACTGGTAGCAGTCGCCGCCGCTGGTGCTGAAGGTGAGGATGCTGTTGTGGATGTTCATCGTGCCGCCGACGTCGTTCATAACGCCGCCACCGTTGGCCGCCGAATTGCCGACGAGGGTGCTGTTGACCAGGGTCAGTATGCCGCCGTAATTTTGAACGGCGCCGCCGTTGCCATGGGCGTTATTGTTGGCGAAGACGCTGTTGGCGATGTGCATCGTGGCTTCGCTGTAGATCGCGCCTCCTGCACCCGTGTTGGAACTGTTGTCGGCGAAGGTGGAACGGCGGATGGTCGCCGGGCCAAAGACCGTGATCGCCCCGCCGGCGAAACTGCTCGCTTCATTGTCGATGAACCGGCTGCCCGTTACGTCGAGGGCGCCGTTGATAAAGGCCGCTCCACCGCTGGCCCCGGCCGTGTTCGCTTCCAGGGTGCTGTCGATGAGGGTGACCGATCCCAGCGCATAGATCGCCCCCCCGTCGTTGAAGCCAGTGGAGGTGTTGCGCGACAGCTGGCAGCGGTCGAGGGTGAGTGTGCCCGTGCTGTAGATGGCCCCGCCCCCCCCCTGGGCACCGTGCTCCAGCGTGAGCGCCTCCAGGGTAAGGTCGGCGCCGCTGTTGACGACGAAGTGGCGGTCGGCGTCGTTGCCGTTGATGATGGTGTTGGCCGTGCCGTTGCCGGTTATGGTCAGGGCGCCGTTGTCGGTAACAGCCGGCAGGACGCCGCTGGTGAGGGTGATGGCGCCGTTGACGCTGAAGACGATGGTATCGTCAGAGGCCGCCGCGTTGGCGTCCGTGATCGCCTGGCGCAGGGAACCGGCCCCGCTGTCGTTGAGATTGCTGACCGTGTAGGTGGCGGCCTGGGCGGGCTGGATCAGCCCGAGTCCCGCAAGCAGGAACGCCGCCAGTGACAGGCGTGTGCGGCGGCGGGCTTTACGATCTGGATGGTTGGCGGTTCGGCTTGACACGTCGAGTCCTCGGCGCAAAAGCGACCCCTCTTCGGGAAGGGGCCGGTACGATTTAAGATTGACGCCAAGCGTACCGGCTGAACGTTAACGAAACTCCCCGCAGAGTGTTAACGGGGTGTTAACGGAGCGGGATTTTCCCTTGAGAACCGGCCCGGAGTCGGGTACAAACGACGGGCCAACGTCATGCGGGCTAGCGGTTCGCCGGCCATGCGGCGACGGATGAACCCGGATAACGAGCAACGCTTCAGAAAATGCACATTTCCCCCGCCATTCTTATCGTCGATGACGAACGCCTGACCCGCGACATGCTCTGTCGTTACTTCGAGCAGGAGGGCTTTGCCACCGATCAGGCGCAAAACGGCGAGGAGATGCTGGAGCGACTGGCCGAGCGCCCCTATGACGTGCTGCTGCTGGATATCCTGATGCCCGGCCCGGACGGCCTGAGCCTGGCGCCCAAGGTGCGCGAGCGCTATCCGGGCATGGGGCTGGTGCTGGTGACGAGCAAGGATTCGGATCTGGACCGCATCCTCGGGCTGGAGGTGGGGGCCGACGACTACATCACCAAGCCCTTCAACCTGCGCGAGATCCTGGCGCGGGTGCGGGCGCTGCGGCGGCGTCTCGCCCCGCCCCTCGCCGCTGAAACCGAGGCCGAACCCATCGCCCTGAACCACTGGCGCTTCGATCCCGCGAGCGGCGGGCTGATCAATGACGACGGCGAACCGCGACTGCTGCCCAAGGGGGAGCTGGTGATCCTCAAGGAGCTGACCCGCCGCCCCGGCGTGGTCTGCCCGCGGGAGCAACTGCTGGGGGTGCTGGAGCGGGCCCAGGGGCAGGCCAGCTCGCGCAGCCTGGATGTGCAGATCAGCCGCCTGCGCGGACGCATCGACGATGAGGCGCGGGAGGTCATCGTCACGGTGCGGGGGATGGGGTATGTGCTTCAAGTCGGTTCGCCCGGCGGCGGCTAAGGCGCCGGGGGAGATGGGCAGCAGGCAATCGCCGCCGCGACGTGCGGGCTCAGGACTGCCAGTCCTTCAAGGACTGGCAGTCCTCATGCTGATCCTCTGGCTCTCGCCCCTGGCGGCGAGCGAGGAGGCATTTCACCCGTTGAGCCGCCTCACCGACGCCGCCGAGCTGGATCGGGCGGCGCGCCTGGTCCATGACCCCGACCTTGAGCTATCGCCGCTTCAGGCCATCGCCCAGGCGACCACTGAGCCCCTCAGGATCGACGCCATGGCGCGCGGTTACTGGGTGGTGTTGCCGCTGCGCAACGACGGCGAGCGGAGCCAATGGCGGTTGAGCAGCTACAACACCATGTTCTCCCGGGTCGATTTCCACTGGGTCAGCGACGGCGTCGTGCGCGGCTCCCTCCACGCCGGGCGCTCGGCGCCGCCGGACGATGAGCAACCGATGCTGGTCTACGGCTGGCACTTTCCCTTCACGATTCCGCCGGGAAAGAGCGGCTATCTGGTTCATTACGTCCAGACCCACACCCTCAACGCCCTGATCCTGGAGCTGCGCGACGCCGAGACGGCGAAGACCGAGCAGATCATCCGCCAGTTCTCCTTCGTGCTGATGCTGGGGATGCTGATCGCGCTGATCGTCTACAACCTGTTCCTGAGCACCGCCGTGCGAGATCTCAATTACCTCTGGTACAGCCTGCACGGCACCTTCCTGACCCTGTGGTTTGCCAACACCATGGGCATTTTCTACGTATTCGGCGTCGCCGACGCGGATCTGCGGGGACTCAGGGCCTCCTTCGTGGCCCACGAACTCTTCGCCGTGGTCTTTTGCTATCGTTTTCTGGAAATCGCCAAACACACCCGCATCCTGCGCCGGCTGTTTCCGGTGTTCATGGGGCTGTTGCTGATCTCGCTGATCAGCATCGGCTTCCTGCCGCCGGATGTGCCCCAGCCGCAGGTGCTGTTGGGGGTGATTTTCGGCTTTCTGCTGTTGCTGGCGGCGGGCCTGGTCCGCGCCTGGCAGGGCTTTCGCCCCGCCCGCTTCTACCTGCTGGGTTGGACGGGGCTCTCGGTCGGCATGATCGCCGGCGCCCTGGGGCTGTTGGGGGTCATCCCGCTGTCCAGTTATTCGGTGCATCTGGTGCTCGCCGCCAGCGCCTTCGAGATGCTGTTTCTGGCCCTCGCCCTGGCGGATCGCATTCGCGGCCTGCAACGGGACAAGGGCAAGGCGGAGGCGGCGACGGAGGCGCAAGGGGCCTTTATCGCCACCGTCAGCCACGAACTGCGCACGCCATTGCACGGCATCCTGGGCCTGTCGCGCATACTCGCGGAGTCGCCGCTGGATGGCCGACAGAAGAAGACGGTGGGAACCATCATCAGCACCGGCCACACCCTGCTGGGATTGATCAACAATATCCTGGACTATACCCGCCTGACCACGCGCGGTATGGAGTATCACCGTGAGCCCTTCGACCCGGGCGGGCTTGTGCGGGAGCTGATCGCGCTGCTGGCGGCGGATGCTCAGGCCAAGGGCCTGGAGCTGTCCTGCACCATCGCCTCCGAGACCCCGCAAACCCTGGTCGGCGATCAAGATCGCGTGCGCCAGGTGCTGCTCAATCTGCTCTCCAACGCCATTAAATTCACCGAGCAAGGCCGGGTGGAGTTGACGCTTTCCAGGTTATCGAGCAAGGATGACCGGGTCGAACTGCGATTCGTCGTCAGCGATACCGGCATCGGCATTCCCGACGAACTCAAGGCCCGGCTTTTTCAACGCTTCACCCAGAGCGACAGCGCGGCGGGGCGACGCTACGGCGGCGCGGGTCTTGGTCTGGCCATCTGCAAGGAGCTGGCGGAGGGGATGGGCGGACGCATTCATTTCTCCAGTCCCCCCGGAGGCGGCTCGAAATTCATCTTCGACCTGTCCCTCGAACGGCCCGCGGCGGCCGAGACGGCGATGCAAGCCGACCTGCCCGAGCCATCGGGAGACCTTGGCTTTTTGCGCGAAGCCCGCATTCTCGCAGTGGACGACGCGCCCCTCAATCTATTTATCCTGGAACAGTTTCTGAAAGATGCGGGGAGCCTGGTGGATCTTTCCTCCAGCGGCCGGGATGCGCTCGCCAAGGCCAGCGCCAATCCCTACGACCTGATCCTAATGGACATCAACATGCCGGAGATGGACGGCATCACCGCCACCCGCGCCATTCGATCCCACCGCGATCCGGCCATTGCCGCTACGCCGATCATCGGGGTCACCGCCAGCGTACTGCCGAACGAACGGCGGCTGTATATCGCGCAGGGCATGAACGCCGTGCTGGCGAAGCCCTTCACCCAGCAGGACCTGCGGCGCATCCTTCGGGAGGTGCTGGAAGATGGCGAAGCAGGCGTCCGATCAGACAGCCCGCCGCCGCTGCAAGCGCTGCTCGACCCGGAACAGCTCGCGATTCAACGGCAAGACATGGGGGAGGAATTGCAGCGCGATCTCTTCAGCCAGTTCCGCGATCAAGGCCGCAGCTACTTGCTCGATGCCGAGCAGGCCTTCGCCGACGAGGCCGCGCCCGAGCTACGCTCGCATATCCACCGCTTACGCGGCATGGCGGCCATGTGCGGTTGCGCACGGCTCGCTGAAACCGCCGCTAACCTCGAGCAACGGCTGGATGACTCGGGTATCGACGCCGCTACAGAAGGTGAACTGGAGCGACTTGCCCGCATCTTTGAACTGAGCGCCGACGCCCTGCTCCATGCGCAGAACACCACTTAGGCGATTGCCGGAAATCGCCTTACACGATAGCCTTGTACGATGATTTCCCCGCGGCGATTCATCCGCGGCCTCGGGGGGGGCGTCCGCCCGCTTTTCGGAAAAACCCTCGTCGGTTATCTCATTCTCTGCGCCCCAGGATCAGCCCCCCAGGATCATCTGATTCTCGGAAGATCGGCTCTCGCCGACGGAGGAGACCCGAATGGCGGGTTTGTCTTCCACCGGGCATTTGTTTTCGCAGATGCCGCAGCCGATGCAGAGGCGCGGGTCCACATAGGGTTGCTTGAGTTCGGTTTGGCCGCCGTCGCGGGTGGCGAGTTGGACCTTTTTGTACCAAATGGCCTTGGGCGAGGTGGGGCACATTTCTTCGCAGACGATGCATTCGGTGTGCATGGCCCAGGGTAGGCAGCGGCCGTGGTCGTAGAAGGCGGTGCCGAGTTTAATGGGCTTTTCGAAGGGTTTTTCGCCGACCTTTTCCTGCACGCTGATGTTGCGGATGGCGCCCGTGGGACAGGCCTGGCCGCAGAGGGTGCAGTGGTGCTCGCAGTAGCCGATGCGGTTGATCAGGATGGGGGTCCAGAGGCCTTCGAGGCCGGATTCAAATAGCGCGGGTTGCAGCACGTTGCTGGGGCAGATGCGCATGCAGGCGGAGCACTTGATGCAGCGGGCCAGGAAGTCCCTTTCCGGCAGCGAGCCGGGGGGGCGAATCACCGCCGCGGCGGGGGTGCTGTGGGCGGCGGCGGAGCTGCGCAGCATGGGGAACAGCACCGCGGCGGCCACGCCGGTCTCCACCAGGCGGCGGCGGTTGATGTCGATGGGCTGATGCGCCGAGCTGCGCTCCCGGGGCAGGCCGAAGTGCAGGGCCTGGGTGGGGCATTCCTCGATGCAGTTCATGCAGACATGGCACTCGCTGACCCGAAGCTCTTTGTGCGGGTCGCAGCCGCCCTGGCAGGCCTTGAGGCATTTGTCGCAGTCGATGCATTGGTCCACGTCGCGTTGGATGCGCAGGGGGGCGCGGCGGGAGAGCACGCCGAGCAGGGCCCCCAGCGGGCACAGGGTGCGGCACCAGAAGCGGGTCATGAAGCGGTTGGCCAGCAGGATGGCGATAAAGATCAGGGCCACGCCCGCGGCGCCGTAGAACACCGGCTGATCCAGGTAGATGGCCGCACCGCCCTGCTGCAGGGCCGGGAACACGGCCACGGTGAAGGAGCGCACCATTAGCGCGATGGGGTCGAGCAGGCCCACTTGCAGGGAGCCGAACAGGGCCAGCACCAGCAGCGCGGCGAGGATGTAGTATTTGAGCCGGTAGCTGGGGTGGTAGCGGTTGATCCGGTAGCTCTCCGAGGGGCGGCGGCCGTGCCAGAGCCAACTGAGGAATTGGTTCATGATGCCCAGGGGGCAGATCCAGGAGCAGAAGAAGCGCCCCAGGAACAGCGTAGGCACGATGATCAACAGCGCCAGCAGCAGCCCCATGTAGAAGGTGCCGCTGGTGAGGAAGGCGGCGATGGCGGTGAGCGGGTCCAACTCCAGCAGCAACGAGGTCTCGAAGCCCTGCATGCGGCCGTAGTCGGTGAGGAACAACAGCAGGACGAATAGGCCGAAGAAGAAGGCGGCGTAGAGGCGGCGGTAGGTGCGGAGTTTCTTTGGCAGCATGGTCATTCGGCCCATAAGGCGTCTAGCGGAAAGCCCACGGCTTGGAAGGGCGGCAGTTCGACCACGGCGGCGTCGCACAGGGTGGCGAGCAGCAGCCAGTGGCCGTCTTGCAAGGCATAGGCCTCCAGGGTGCGGATATCGGGATCGATCAGCCAGAGGTGGCCGATGCCCTCGCGGGCGTAGAGGGGCATTTTCAGGCCGCGGTCTTTGTTCGCGGCGCCGGGGGAGAGGATTTCGCAAATCCAGTCCGGGGCCAGCTCGAACCAGGCGGTCTCCGGCAGGCTGGGCATGCGCTCGCGTCGCCACCCGGCGAGGTCCGGCACCAGGATGTCCGGCCCCAGGTGCAGCTCGGGTTCGTCCAGGATCCACCAGCCGCCGGGGCCGCCGCGGCCGCGCTGAAACGGGCCGTGCAATTCCCCGCCAAGGCTCGAAGACGAAAGCGCATGCCGGGGCCCGGGTCTGGGCTGGGTCTCCAACTGCCCATGGATAATCTCGGCCACTAGGTGGTCCGGAACCTGGAGCAGGTCTTGGTAGCTGGCGGATTTGATCGCTGGTTCTGCCATAGTGGGTTCGTGCAATCCGGTAAACAGGGAGGTTTCCCTGGAGGTTACGGCTTTAGCCGGGGCGGGTGATGCCCCCACACCCGGCAACGCCTCCGAAATGGAAACAGTTTCGCCTGTGGGAGCGGCTTGCAGCCGCGATGACGGGCTTCGATCTAGCTCCGTCGTCGCGGTTTCAAACCGCTCCCACGGCGCAGGGTGGCGGTTGTTTCACAGTAAGCCTAAACCTCCCATCGGGTTGGTTGCCAGGGCGCCCGCGGGTGATCACCAAAACAATCTTCGCGTTCTTTGGCCCGCCTTTGCGCCCTTTGCGTTATGAAAACGCGGTCGGATGTCTTCCACCTCACCCCAGTTGACTCTCTTTCAAGCGCAATTGGCGCCAATCCACGGTCCCGAGTCCGCGTTGCTCGCCTAGGGCCAGGAACGGGACTTGCTCCGGCTCAAGATCCAGATACTTCAAACTATAGGCGTCGATGGCCACCTGATCCACCCCGGCGATGACGGTGTTTTCCCGCACCACGTCTTGCAGGCTGCCGCCGGTGGGGCCGTTGTGCTTGAGTACGCGCACGGCGTCCATCACCGTCAGGGTGGGCTTTACCGCGTGGGCCAGGTCCACGATGGAGGTGTGGATCTTCTGGTGCAGCTGGTTGCGGCGGCCGCCGATCACGCCATAGAGGTTCTTCATGGCCAAGGTGCAGCCGCATAGGGAGTGGTGCTTCACGATGGGGATGTTGATGACCTTATCGACTTCGTGATAGTAACGCGCCACCGGCCAAGTCTTCAGCAGTTCGCCCTGCATGTCGGTGTCGATGAAGTCGTTGCTGCCGGGCAGTTTGACCTCGGCGCCCGCGGCCAGGGCGGCCTCTTCGATGCCGGAGCGAAAGAAGCTGCGTTTGGGGTCGTTCAGCGAGACATCGGTGACCAGCACCTGTTCGGCGCCCGCCTCGCGGCAGAGCCGGGCCACCGCGGCCACCACCTGGGGGTTGGTGTTGGCGGCCTGTTCGGGCTGGCGGTCCCAGCCCACATTGGGCTTGATCAACACCCGATCGCCCTTGGCGATGAAGCGCTGGATGCCGCCCAACAGGTGCAGGGCCTCGCGCACCAGGGCCTCGGGATCGGCGCCGCGCACCACCGCCAGCTGCGGCAACACCGCGGGCAGTTCCACCCGAAAGTCTTTCAACTGGGCGGCGACCTCGACCACCCGCCGCACCGGCTCTTCGCTGTAGGTCAGAAACCCCAGCGCGGTGAAGCCGCCGGCCGCGGCGGCGGTGGCGCCGAGGTCGCGCAGGAACTCGCGACGGGTGCGCGGGGCGACGACGCGGCGGTATTTGGAGCCTTCTCGCTTTTTAGCCATCGGACCTCACTGTGCATGGAAGGTGCTGCCGTAGTGGACCTGAAAGGGCGGCTGGATCTCAACCTTGGTGCTGGAATCCAAATACAGGTGTCCGGCGCCGTTGGCCCCGCCCACTACGACGTTCTGCACTAGGATGTCACAGTTTACCGTGGCGGAATAGTCTTCAGTGATGGTCTGACCCTTGAGTTCAAGGCGGCTGCAACCGCCGCCGGACTGGGGCGTGGTGGTTGTGGTTGTGGTCGTAGTAGTGGTTAGGGTCGATGACGTGGTGGTTGTAATGGTTTCGTCGGTGACCACGATAGTTACATCCTGGCTGTGTTGATCGCCCTCGTCGTCGGTGACTACCAGGGTGAAAACATAGTCTGCAACATCGGCAAGAGTGAAACCGATTATAGCCTCCTCCGATTTGGGTTGGCCGGCGTAATACCATGCATAGGTCAAATTGCCGCCGTCCGGATCGTAAGAACCCGAGCCGTCGAAGGTAACTGGCAGCGGGGCGGGTCCGGTTTCGGGATCCACCGAGATTATGGCTACGGGAGGTTGTTTGGGGACTGAGTCGAAAGTGGTGGTGGTCGTGGTCGAGGTGGACGTGCTTGTGGTCGAAGTGGAAGATGAAACTGTGGGGAAATTCAAGGTTTCAGCGTCAATCTTAATATTGACGCCGCGAATGGATATGGGGATGTCCAGATTGCCCAGGTTGCCGCCTACCGACTGGCCTTCGAAACGCAAAGTGTAGTCGCCGGCAATAAGAGGGATGCCATAGCCCCCCGCCGTGGCCGAATAAGTCGTAGCTTCGGTTTCGAGTATTTTGATCTTGAGTTCGGGAATGCCTGTATCGCCGCCGTCGTATCGCCCATTTTTATTGTTGTCGTTATACACGACCCCGGTGACGAAGGCGCGGGAATCATCAAGCTGGCGGCCAAAATCGGTGCTGATGTAGTATGCGTAGCTGTAGCGCGGGTCGATGCTGCCGCCGCTGGCGAAGCCGACCCCGATTTCGTAAAAGTCGGGTCTGAGAATGCTCACCCGGTGACCGCGGTCGGGATAGTCCTTATCAATGAACAGTTGATCATGCAAGACGACGGCCACCGTGGTGTCTCCCTGGTCGTTGCTGGACGCAGTGTAGGCGATGTTCTCCCCTGCGGTGCGGGACTCGTAACCGGCGGCTTTTATTCGATCACCAGGGCTTTCACCCGTGCCCTGGGTGTAGTGGTCGAAGTAGTTGCGCGCCAGCATGTCGTTGCTATGGCCGCGGGCCGCTTGCAGCAGTTGCGCGTTCATGGTCAGCGGCGGGGCCGGGTCGCCGCTGATCGCGCCCGCAAGAACGCCCTCGAACAGGCTGGAGAGGCCTTAGCGCGCCGCCTCGCCATAGGGATCCGCGCGGGCGCGGTTGATGGCTTCCAGATGGGCCTGCTCTTCGTGGGTCGGGTCGCCATAGGAGTAGGCGGCCTGCAGGGGGCCGACTCCAGGCAGAAGCAGCAAGATGGCAAAGATTAACCGGTAGAGGACGGACATAACTGGGTTCCTTGTGCGGAGGTACGAAACCCTTAAATTTACGAAGAAACCCCGAGTGGTGTCAAGTGCTTTGCCCGTGCGCGTTTTTCTGTGCCAGCTTTCCGGGTTAAGCGACGGGGCGGCGGGCCGGATCCAGCTCCCGGGCCAGCAGGCCCCAGGCCGCGCCGGGGGGCAGCGGGGTGCGGACGCGGTAGCCGCCGCCGGGGGCCTCGTCCATGGGGCGGCCCTGGTCGTCGCTCATCACTTCCAGCGTGAAGCGATGGTTTCCGCCGGGGCTGATCAGTTGGACCGAATCGCCGCGGCGAAGTTTGTTCTTAATTTCCACCAAGGCCATGCCGTTTTCGTCTTGTTCCAGCACTTCGCCGACGAAGATCTGGCCGCTGGAGACCGAGTGCCCGGTGAGGTAGTTTTGCAGCTCGTGGCTCTTGTGCCGTTGGTAGAAGCCGTCGGTGTAGCCGCGGTGGGCCAGATTGGCCAGCTCGCCGAGCAGCTCGGGGTTGAACGAGCGCCCGGCGGCGGCATCGTCAATGGCCCGGCGGTAGGTCTGGGCGGTGCGGGCTGCATAGTAATGAGACTTGGTGCGCCCCTCGATCTTGAGGCTGTCGATGCCGATCTCCGCCAGCCGCTGCACATGCTCCACCGCCCGCAGATCCTTCGAGTTCATAATGTAGGTGCCGGCCGCGTCCTCCAGGATGGGCATCAGCTCGCCGGGGCGACCCTGTTCCTCGATTAAATACTCGCGGTCCGCCAGCGGGTGGCGCGACTGGCGGGTTTGGGAGAGCTGCGCCTCGGGGGCGGAAAGGCCGTATTCCCAGCGGCAGGCGTTGGTGCAGGTTCCCTGATTGGCGTCGCGGTGGTTGAAGTAGCCCGAGAGCAGGCAGCGCCCGGAGTAGGCGATGCACAGGGCGCCATGGACGAACACCTCCAATTCCATGTCCGGGCAGTCCTGGCGGATCTCGGCGATTTCGTCCAGCGACAGCTCCCGGGAGAGGATGATGCGGCTTATGCCCGCCCCTTGCCAAAAGCGCACGGCGGCGGCGTTCATGGTGTTGGCCTGCACCGAGAGGTGGATCGGGATTGCGGGCCAGCGCTCGCGCACCTGCAAGATCAGCCCGGGGTCGGCCATGATCAGGGCGTCGGGCCCGAGCTGCACCACGGGCGCGATGTCGTCCAAAAAGGTCTTCACCTTGGCCCCGTGGGGCAGGATGTTGCAGGTGAGATAGAAGGCCTTGCCGCGGGCGCGGGCCTCGTCTATGCCCAGGCGCAGGTTGTCGCCCAGGAAGTCGTTGTTGCGCACCCGCAGGCTGTAGCGCGGCAGGCCGGCATAGACCGCATCGGCGCCATAGGCGAAGGCGTAACGGAGGTTTTTCAGGGTGCCGGCGGGGGCCAGGAGTTCGGGTTTTTTCATCGGGCGGGCTGGACGGAAAACAAGGGGGCGCAGCATGCCGCCCCCTGGGGTGTGAGTCAAGCGTGTTTAGAGGTGACCAGGAAAAGCGCCCCCATGGCAATGGTGACGGCGCCGAAGATCGCGATGCCTAAGGGGGTTTCGTGGGTCAAGAGCAGCATAGAACTGATCAGCATGGGGCCGACTACATGACCGCCGCGTTCTAGGAACAGATAGGTGGCGGCCACCGCCTTGTTGCCGTATTGCTGGGCCACTGGGGTCTTGTCGATGTGGGTCATCACTGGAGCGGCCATCAGGCCGTTGGAGATGCCGGCGAGGACGATGCCGCCGACCACCAGGTAGGTGCTGAGCAGGGGGATGTTTAAGCCGTCGAGCCAGTCATTGAACCCGACCGCCAGGGCGCCGATGAAGGCGATTCCCGGCAGGGCGCTTTGGTGGGTCCATTCATCAATGCCCACCAGGCCCACCAGGAGCATGCCGACGCCGCCGATAAGGGTGCTCAAAAACAGTACGTTGCGGCTGGCGCCCAGCTTGTCCACCAGGCTGGAGGTAAAGCGGGTGACAATGATCGAGGCGATGTAAAACAGCATCAGGCTCTGACCGATCTCGGCGGCGGGAAAGCCCTTTTTTGCCAGCACTAAGGGGATAGCGAACATCACCACCCCGGCGATGGCGATTTTGCCCAGCAGGCCCACCATCAGCAGGGTCTTCATGAGTTCGCCGTCGCGCACCACCGCCAAGATGTCGTCCTTGATTCGTGTCTTGCGCACCGTGGCGGTGACCCGCTGAATGCCGGACATTTGGATGATTTCCTCCACCGCGGGTACGAGCTGGAAGAGGTACAGCATGCCCACTAGGCTAATCGCGGAGGCCACCATGAAGACCATTTGGTAATCCATGTAGGTGTACAGCAAGGCCCCGATGGCGGTGCCTGAGATTAGCGCCGCATTGCGCCCGTTGACCTTGACCGAGGCCCCGATGGTGCGTTTCTCCTTGGGGGTGATGGATAAGGTGTAGGAGTTGAGGCCGATGAGGAACACCCCCTGCCCGAAGCCGGAGAAGATGCGTCCGATGGTCAACGGCCAGTAGTCGTTGCTCAGGGCGATGAACAGCAGGCCGATCAGTTCGGTGATGAAGCCTAAACCCATCATTTTCTTGATGCTTCCGTGTTCGGCATAGCGTCCTGCCGGGATCAGCACTGCCGCGAACACGAAGTAGTAGATGGTGAATGGCAGGGTAGTGGATGCCAATGAAGCGCTTGCGTCGCTGGAGAGATCCGCCACCAATTGCGGTAGGAAGGATACGGGCAGGGCGCTGGTGAAGACGATAAGGAAATAGGCTGGCTTGACCAGTTTGAGGCCCTGCTCAAAGGCCCCCGCGTTGGTGCTTTGCGTCCCTTCATCCTGGCGCAGGCGTTGCAGCAAACCGGTGCCGGCATCCAGAAAGATCCAGGACATTAGGCCGCAGGCCAGCAGTAAGACTAGAAACTCCTTAGATTGCTTGAGGACGGCATCCCGCACCACCTCCACCGGGATGGTCACCGCCAGATGCAGGCTATGTTCGGGGCCCGGCGGGACCTTTACCGTATATTCGTAATTGTCCGGGGGCGGCTGATAGAGGACCCCGATCTTGGATTCGTCGGTGTGAAAAAGCACATCACCCTGGCGGGAGATGGACACCGTATTGATATCGGGGCGTCCGGCCTTATAGTCCTGAAGGGCCTGGTTGATGCCGGTGATGTCTTCGAGTTCGATTCCCAGCTCCAGGATGGTCGAGATCCTTTGGGCCATGGAGTCCGCCAGGGCCTTGGCGTTCCCCCGGGCCCCGTAGTCGTAGATTTGAAAGGCGGAATAGCCGATGACCGCAGTGAAGGTTAGGAAGGAGACGAAATAGACCGTGTTAAGGATCTGCTTTTGCAGAGCGGCCAGCTTCGGGCTGCGCTTGCTGAAGTGGTCGAAGGTGATCACAAACAGGGTGAAGAGGGCGAAGACCAGCAGTCCGACTTGGAAAATAGAATCAAATTCCTGGTCCACCACCGAGCGCACGGCCTGCTTTGAGGTTTCGAGTTCAATCCGGCCCATGGGGCCGAATTTTCCGATGAGGGGCATCATCACCCGGTAGCTCTGCGCGGACTCTTCAAAGCGCACCCCCTTGGCCGTGACCAGGTCGGAATGCACTTCCCTGTAATTGCGGAGGCTCTGGGGGGCCTGCTGGGCGAGATTTTCGTAGACCAGTTTGTCGTTTTCGTCGTAGACGCGCAGGGACTCGATAAAGGGGTCGGATTCGAGCAGGGCCGAGCCTTGGGTGTTAAAACCGCTATACTGTTCGATGGCGATCCCCGCCTGGAGATAGGAGTCCAGAGGGTTTCGAATGGTCTCGGCCTGGGCCTCCATGGTGGAGAGCAGGAAGCGTGGGTATTGCCGATTGACTTCGCCATAGGCTATATAGCCTACAAGAAGCAGGGTGAAAAGCTCGACCAGTATTAGGGGCGAATTGATAATAAAGCGATTCTTGCTAGTGGCCATTAGTCCAAAACCCTTTTGCCGAAGTCACGCACGACCCGCCCTGAATAATCATAGATGAAGCTGGCGTTCTCGAAGAAGCGGAACGGCACCTTCATGCCGATCTTGCGGGCCACCAGAAAGTTGATGGAAATATCCGGCGGGGTGACGATGCCCACCTCGAAATCCCTAGGGCGCTTGCCCATGCGCAGTATCTCCATCGCAAAGATGGCCGCAAGGTGGGCGTTACTGCGGCGGTCGATGCCGATGGCCATCAATGCGCTGTCTTCTCCCTCCTGGGCCGCGTTGGGGATGCCCGCGATGACGGGGATGCTCCCGGTATGGGCGTTCACCGTGGGGATGTTGGAGAATACTGCTGTGCTGCTAGTGACCCAGAACACCACGTTCTCTAGGCTTGGGTCGATGGCGCGCAGTTGGCTTACCGCCTTCGGGATCTCCTTAGCCAAGTTTTCAGCGGCGGTATCCCTGGACTCAACTGCGACATCCACCACGGCAATGCCTAAGCGCTGCAGGGTCTGTTTGGTGGGGGTCACCTCTGTGGCCATCACCTGCTTGTGATTCTTGTTGTACATCAGGCCGATGGCGCGTAGCTCAGGCTTGAGGGTCTTAAGGTAGTCTAATTGGATGGTCAGCGGGACATTTAGCGAGGTGAAGGCGATATTCTTTGCGTGGCCCGGCGGGTAATCGTCTACATACCCTAACAGAACAGGATCCTTGTTAGTGGAGGTAACCACCGGTATTTTACCTTCGTTGTAGAAGTTATAGAGGGCGGTGGCCGAATCGGAGCCGAGGGATAGAATTAGGTCCATATCTTTGGCCTCGGCGTGGTCCACCAGCTGTTCCGCGAGTTTCTGTTCTTTGTCGATGTTGGCCAGGGTGAATTCGACCGGTAGGCGCTGCTGCCGAAAGACTTCAAGGATGCGGGACAGCGCCAGGCTGTAACTGGAAGACTTTTTGGAAACCATCGCTAAGATGTGGTGCGATGGATCGCCCCAGTCTTTGGGTTTTATGGAGATCCAGCCTGGGTCAGAGCTGTGGGGCGAGATTTCCCAACTTGTTAGTGCGGCGGGGGACAGCTTCAGCCAGCCGATCTCAGGGAAAGTCGATTTGGTAGGCGGGTCCGAGCGTTCCAGTAATTCTTCGATCGACACTTCAGGCTTTTCCTCTGGGGGTGGTTCCTCGGCCTGAGCCGGTTCCTCGGCCGAAGCCGGTTCCTCGGTCGGGGTCGGTTCATCGACCGGAGCCGGTTCCTCGGCCGAAGCCGGTTCCTCGGCCGGGGTCGGCTCATCGACCGGAGCCGGCTTCTCGGCCGAAGCCGGTTCCTCGGCCGGGGTCGGTTCCTCGGCCGGGGTCGGCTCATCGACCGGAGCCGGCTTCTCGGCCGAAGCCGGTTCCTCGGCCGAAGCCGGTTCCTCGGCCGGAGCCGGCTCCTCGGCCGGAGCCGGCTCATCGACCGGAGCCGGCTTCTCGACCGGAGCCGGCTTCTCGGCCGGGGTCGGCTCATCGACCGGAGCCGGCTTCTCGGCCGGGGTCGGTTCATCGGCCGGAGCTGTATCTTCGGCGGTGACCGTCTCTGACCCGGGTTTGTCGGGTCGCGCCGGCGGTTTCGGGCAGCTCAGGGGAGTGGATGGGTCACGGCTCGCCTTCCAGGCCCGGTATTGGTCCCGCACGATGCGGCGGGCTTCGGCCTGGACGATCATCGCGGCCCCTCCCTGCGCGGGCAGTTGCAGTGTGACCCCGGCCTTGAGGGTGTTCATGTTGCAAGGGACGGCGAAGGCCCCCGGATTGGCCCGCCAGAGCGACACCATGGCCTGCTCCAAGCCCGCATCGGCAAGGGACTCCTGTCGCTGGAGTTCCTGAACAATGCCGCCTAGAGATTGGCCGCCTGATATCGGCCCGTAGGCGCGTGGGCCGGCCGCGGCGTTCAGAGATAGCAAGAGCCCCGCCAAAAGGCCGAGCCGGATCCTGAATCCCATTTTCAATACCTCACGATACGTCAATTAATGACGAAAATATTACACAGCTGGTCCTGATTGGCAATAAATATCGCTTGGCGGACCAAGGCCGCACAGCTCGGACCTAACTGTCTTTAATCGGCCGGTCTGGATCTTTGGACCAAGCAGCCACCCCTCGGTGAGCTTGATTCCAACCCCGTCACTTGTTGGTGAAGATGTAAGTCCCCTCCCAATCTTCGGCGACCTCGATGTCGTTGCGTTGTAACTCCTCGCAGCGCTTGAGGAACAGTCTGACCGAGGAATCTTTAGGGAATTTGCGTTCCAAGGCAAGAAAAATCGTGGCAGCTTGAGCCCAGTCGCGTTCCCAATAGGCCGTCAGGCCATTTTGGTATATTTCGCAGAATCTTTGCAAAGTTTCCGGTAATGGCCTTTGGGCGGGGCCGAGCAGTTGGTAAATATTGACTCCCTTCTTCTTTCCTTTAACTGCCACCCGGTCGAGCAGCCGAAAGTGAAAATGCTCGCGCGCCTCTTGGAAGGTGTCTTCACTGACGATGATTTGGGTGCCGTAAAACTTGTTGATGCCCTCCAGGCGTGAGGCTAGGTTTACGCCATCCCCTACTACAGTGTAGTTGAGACGATTTTGCGACCCCACGTTGCCGACGATGACCGATCCCGTATGTAGTCCGAAGCGGGTCGTCATAACGGGCTTTCCCTGAGCGGCCCATGCGGCATTTAATCGCTGCAAACGCCCCTGACACCGCAGCGCCGCGGAGCAGGCCAAAAAGGCGGTGTTGGGTTGCGGCGTGGGCGCGCCCCAGAAGGCCATTATAGCATCCCCGATGTATTTGTCCACGGTGCCCCTTTCTTCCAGAATGATGCGGGTCATCTGGTCAAGGTATTCGGATAGATGCAGCATAAGCTCTTGGGCCGGCAGGTTCTCCGAGATGCTGGTGAATCCCTCAATGTCGGTGAACATTATAGTCAAACGTTGGAACTCACCGCCGAGCCTTGCCGATTGGCCCTTCTGAATCAGCAACCGCACCAAGTCCGCCGGTACATATTTTTGAAATGATGCTAGGCCGTCCCGCGCCAGGAGCATGCTATGGTTCATGGTGTCTATTTCGGAAAAGCGGGAGTGTACGCCCCGGATCTCTCCTAGTCGGAAATCCTTAAAACGGTCCATGGAGCGGGCAAGCCGGATGATGGGTTTGCTGATTCGGGTGGCAAGGATGTACACCAACAGTATGGCCAGGGTTAAAATGAGGGCGGCGATTGTTCCGGCCTCTAACAGCATTTCTCCCACCTCGCCCAACAGATCGTCTTCCGGGATTACGGCAACGATGCTCCAGTCTTTTTCACCGAGTATTTTCGGGAAAGGCTGGATCAGCGAGATGTAGTTTGCGTCTTGGCTTGAGAAAGTGAAGCGGATCTCGTCTGGATCTTTCCGGTGCTGTTGGTAGGCGATGCGCACGGCTTCGTTGTCGAGTTCCTCCACTAGGCGTAGCCGTAACTTGTCACCCTCTATCATGAGAATTTGCGATTTGTCCGGATAGGCCACAACCTCACCCGCCCGGTTGGCTATGAAGAGGATGCCGTTGGGGCTTACCCGGCTCTCCGCGACGAAATCCGAGACCTTGTAGAGCGGGATGTTCACCGCCACCACCCCAGCCTTGTCTCCCTCTTCGGTCAATACGGGGTGAGTGGCCGCCACCACCGGGGTCTTGGCCGAGGCGGAGACGTAGACGCTCGACCAATGGATCCGGCTGATGTTTTTCGCGCTCAAATACCAGGGGCGAACGCGAGGATCGAATTCGGTGCGCTTATGCTTTTCCGTAATCACCGAGAACTCTTCGTCGCGGTAGATCTTGCGATCAATGGGGGCCTCATTCGGTTGCGAGCGATCGATCAACCGGGTGGCCAAATAGGGCTCTCTGCGTGTTTGGACGTAGTTGCCCTCGGCATCGGCGATAAAAAAGCTCTGTAGTTGGGGGAGGGTGACCAGGGGTTGCCACATCCGCTGCCATAGGGGGTCAAGGTCGCGGGTAATGGCCAAGGGAGCGTCGCTCGCTGGGAAGCTCAGGCTCAAGCCGCGGACCTGTTTTGCTGGTTGTTCGAAGAAACTGAATATCTCAGTGGTCGTTTGCTCGAAATCCAGGCGCTTATGATCAGAGGCAGTCCCTGGGGCGAACATGATTGCCTTCCATCCAGGCTTGTCGAAATAGGAGGGAAAGTCGGCGGTATAGGCGGTATGCACTTCACCGCCCACGAAGAAGCTGAATTTCTCCGCATTGCGGCGGGCTTCGAGGGACTCGAACAGGGCCTTTACTGCCTTGTTCTTCAGTTCGCCCAGAAGCCTGGGCCTCAACTCCCCGTCTTCCTCGAGAACCAGTAGCTGGCTCTTGTCGGGGTATGCCAGCAATCGCCCTTGGTCATCGATAAGAATGATGGTCTGGCTCTTGCGTACGGCGAGTTCGGAAATGAAGTCGGAGACCGCATACAAGGGAATATTGACCCCGGCAACGGCCCGAATGCGTTTTCCTGTGGTGTCCGTCACCGGGTGGGTTACCGCAATGACTGGGGTTTTCGCCGAACTCGAAACATAGACATCGGACCAGTTCAAGCGCGGCTCGGCGGGAGTGGACTTGTACCACGGTCGGGTTCTGGGGTCGAAGTCCGTGGGTTTGGTCTTTTCGGTGATCAGGTTGAACGACGCATCACGAAAGACCCGGTAGTCGAAAACGCCCTGTTCGGGCTGACGTCGATCAATGGTGCGGGAGACGAATTCGGGATCGCGCCGGACCTGGACATAGTTGCCTTGGGTGTCGGCCACGAATAGGCTCTGCATTTGCGGGGTAAGGAGCAAGGGCTTCCACATCAGGCGCCACAGTTCCTCGTGATTTTCGACGATAGCTCGCTGTTTTTTCGTGTTTTCCAGGTATTCTGCAAGGATTGCCGTATAGGAGGCGGGCACGCCAAGAAAGTTTTGAGTGTTGTCGATGATCCTTTGGGCGCTGATGGCGGTGATTCGGTCGGATAGGTCTAAAACCATATCCGAGATTCGCATTTGAAAGTTGAAGGATATCGCACCGGCTACCGCCAGTATTGCGATTACGAAGACCTGGGTGATTCCGAGTCGGAAAGAGATCTTTGTTTTGCTCATCCGAGGCTGGTTCCTTGCGGTGCTGAAAGAAAACTACTGGGGTCAGTATATAGCTTCTGACTCTGTCCGATGCTACGGTGATCTCCTCGCGGCAAGGCTTGCTGCGCCCGGCCGCAGGGCAAGCAGCCGCCGCCGGGATCAATGGAAGAAGCGTTTCAAGGTCTTGGAGATCCAGGTTGAGGAGGCGTTTTTGCGGACGAAGGGCGCATAGTCGGTGTCGTCGCGCTGGATGTGGTTGGTGAGCCAGATTTTTAGGTCGTTCAGTAGCTTACGCGATACGTCCTCGCCTGCGCGGTAGCGTTCCTGGTAGTTTTCGATGCGGTGGGTGAAGTTTTCATGCACCTTTTTATGGGTTTTGATATAGGTGTAGCCGCCCTGTTCCATTAGTTGCTCTTCGAATGCGAAATGGGTGACGGTGTATTCCACCAGCTCGGATAGAATACGCCCTACTTCGGTTTCGCTGTGGGTGCTGATGGCGGTGTTGAGTTCGTTGATGTAATCGACGATTCTCCGGTGCTGGCTATCGATCACCGGGATGCCGATTTCGAGGGACGAGTCCCAGGCCCAGTATGACATGTCGTAATCTCCTCTCAATATCTTAAGACGATTTCTGTCAAATCTTATGCCGCCTTGCTGGTCTTTTTGTCCGTCTTCCGCGGCGGCGCCTGCCCTTGCATAGCTCGCTATGCGCGGGTTGACGCGCCTTAAATACGAATTCTGGTACGAGATTTTCCGGCAATCGCCTAAGCGGTCGGTGCTGCCGACTCTGTTGGTTATTAGAGGCTGTCTGAGAATGGGAACGGTAGCGACGGGATGCCAGTTTGAGGCCGTTTTATGGTTCATTTGAGGCGAATAGCGGGACTATTTAACGAAAAATGAACGCAACATCTGACCAAAAGGGCATTTCCGCAGTCGATTTCTCTATTCTCAGACAGCCTCTTAGGGGGGCGGATGCTGGAGCGTTCGCGGTCTCGCGATTCGGGGCAGCCGCCAGTAGGGACATAAGGGTTTTTCGTTTAGGGGTAGATGACCATGATAAGCGACGGCGTTCGCCGGAATCAAGCGCCCCGCGTTTATTGCTGACCGGCGGCGAGTTCGCCAATCCAAAAGGATAGGTTTTTTTCCAAAAATTCGTCCGCTGGCATGTAATGCGAGCCGTCGCAGGAGAAGGTCAGGCCGACCATGCCGTTCATGATGTTGAGCGAGCCGGAGCGCAGGTAGACGGTTTCGTCCGCGTAGCGCAGGGCCTTGAATTCGTCTAGGATGCGCGGGATTTGGGCCGGTCGCACTTGGGCCGCCGCGGGGTAGGCATGCATGGGATAAAACAGGCAGAGGTCCGGGTTCACGATCTCCTCCGGGGTATGGATGCGGTAGTTGTACGGGTCTTTGAGCAGCCAAAAAGAGCAGCGCCCGCTGGAGAAGTGGATTTTGACATGAAAAATGCCGTGCTCCGCCACTAAGCACTCGATGCTCTGCAGGGCCTGGTCGATGTGATCGTCCATTTTGCTTTGCACGCGCTCCTGCATGAACAGGGTGCTGCGCACGGCCGGGTCGCCGCGAAACTGTTGCCAGTGCAGGTGCTGCGGGCTGAGCTGGGCGTCCATCAGCAGGTCGCCGAGGGCGAAGTCGGCGGCGATGAAGCCCAGCAGATGCCCGTCGCGGTTCACCGCGTGCAGGGCGGTGACGCACTGTTCGTGGGTGTGCATGCTTTGGTAGACCGAGGACAGCATGATGCCCTTGAACGGCAGGTTGTTCTTGAGATAGGGGCGTTGCGAGAGGTCGGCGCCGCGCCAGCCGGTGTCCGCCTCGGCGGGTTGAATTAGGGATGAAATCACCCGGTTTTTCCGGTCCCAGGCGTACAGGGTGCGGCAGTTGGAGATCGCGCCGATGGCCTCTTGCATGGCCCGATCAAGGGCGTTGGGGTCGGGCCAGTGCGCGGCGCACTGTTCCGCCAGACGGTCCAGGGGCTGGGCCACGACTTCGGCGAGGGCGGCCTTTTTGGCCAGAACGGCTTGTTGCAGGGTGTGCATGAGGGTTCCTCATCGGCGGTGCGGGTTGACTAGTTCAGTTTGTCTAAGCATCGGAAACAACCCAGGCGCTCTCGGGGCGCAGGGCACGCGGAGAACCGCAGGGGGCGCAGAGAGGCATTTCGATTTCATGCTCGTTCCCAAGGTCTCCTTGGGAAGGCCTGTGTTGCAAGCTCGAGCTTGCCGAATGGCTCGGGAAGCAGGGCTTCCAAGACGTGGGTCTTCAAGCTGGGGCTTGGGGGCCAGCGGAAAATCCACCAACCTTTCAGCGCCGTGCCCATTAAGGGCGCCTTTGATGGGCGCGGCGCTGATAGATCGCGACCAAAGCCAACGCCAGGGGAGCGCCTTTTCCCATCCGCGCTCTGCGGTCCTCTGCGCCCTCTGCGTCCCTAAGAGCCGTTGTTTCCGATGCCTGGGCGCCAACTGTACCAGATTGTCCCGGGTTGATGTCCCGGTGCAAGGCGTCCGGCGGTGTGAAAGCCGGCGCAACGCGGGGGGGCTCAGCGAGAGGGGCTGGATTGCGGCCGCTTGCGGCGGTTGTTTCGTGTAAAATGCAGGCTTTTAAGCCGTTTCGACCAGAGGGGATGACATGACCGAGCTTGCCAACGACCGTTTGTTGAGGGCCTTGATGCGCCAGCCGGTGGATGTGACCCCGGTGTGGATGATGCGTCAGGCCGGGCGCTATCTGCCCGAGTATCGCGAGACCCGCAAGCGTGCCGGAAGCTTTCTGGATCTGTGCAAGAACCCGGAGCTGGCCTGCGAGGTCACCTTGCAGCCGCTGGAGCGCTTTCCGCTGGATGGGGCGATCCTGTTTTCCGATATCCTCACCATCCCCGATGCCATGGGCCTGGGGCTGTATTTCGCCGAGGGAGAGGGGCCGCGGTTCGAGCGCCCGGTGCGCGACGAGGCCGCGGTGAAGGCCTTGGGGGTTCCCGATGCCGAGCAGGACTTGGGCTATGTGATGGATGCGGTGCGGGTGATCCGCAGGGAGCTGAACGGGCGAGTGCCGTTGATCGGCTTCTCCGGCAGCCCCTGGACCCTGGCGACTTACATGGTGGAGGGCGGGACCACCAAGAACTTCGCCCGCTGCAAGGGCATGCTCTACGAACGCCCGGATCTGATGCACCATCTGCTGTCGGTCACCGCCGATGCGGTCACCGCCTACCTGAACGCCCAAATTCGCGCCGGGGTCCAGGCGGTGATGCTGTTCGACACCTGGGGCGGGGTGCTCTCGCCGCGGGCCTATGAGGCCTTCTCGCTGCAATACATGGAGCAGATCATCGGCGGCTTGCAGCGCGCAAGCGAAGGCCGTGCGGTGCCCGTGGTGCTGTTCACCAAGGGCGGCGGCCAGTGGTTGTCGCGCATCGCCAAGAGCGGTTGTGACGCGGTGGGGGTGGATTGGACTACGGATTTGGCCGATGCGCGGGTGCTGGTGCAGGACGAGGTGGCGCTCCAGGGCAATCTTGATCCCTGCATCCTCTACGCCTCCGGCGAACGGATCCGCGAGGAAGTCGGGCGCGTGCTCGACAGCTACGGTCACGGCCCGGGGCATGTGTTCAACCTCGGGCACGGCATCCACCCCGACGTGGATCCGGAACACGCCCGGGTGCTGGTGGAGGCGGTGCATGAGCTGAGCCCGCCTTATCACCGCTGATACAGGGTTTCTTGTAACGCGAAGGACGCAAAGAGCGGCGCAAAGAAGGCAAAGTTTTTTGTTGCGATCAGTGCCGCCTGGTAAGGAGAGCGCGGCTTTCGCGCCGGTCTCGATCTAACTGGGTTGAGGCGGACAGCTTTGCTCTTTCGGGCGCTGAAAGTCAATGGAGTTTCGGATAGCCCCAAACCTTAGGAGCGCAAGCATTCGCGACTTGGCCTGGTCCGGTCGCGAATAAATTCGCTCCTACGCCTTCCGCGGTCAAATAATAAAACCCTTGGCGCTCTTTGCGTCCTTGCCTTTGCGCCCTTGGCGTTATAGACAGGCGCCTCCTGATGGGCGCGGCGCTGAAAGGCTGGAGGATCTTTGAGGGTTTGCGCGAGCGCCTTTGCCCATCCGGCTTAAACCGGGGTCTGGCTATAGCGCAAAGATCGCAAAGGCAAAGAGCGCCCAGGTTGTTGGAGTTCCTGCAACGAAAAAACCTTTGCGCCCCTGGCGGCCGGCTTTGCGTTCTTTGCGTTATAAGGGACCAGCTCGCATGCCGGGCCGGGCACTCACAGCGCCTTGACTAGCTCCAGCACTGCCGCCGCGTGACCCTTGGGCTTGACGTCGTACAGGGCGTGGCGGATCTTGCCTTCCAGGTCGATGATAAAGGTGGAGCGCTGGATCCCGAACTGGCGCACGCCGTGGGCCTCTTTTTCCCGCCACACGCCGTAGTCTTCGCACGCATTGCCGTCTTCGTCCGATAGCAGCCGAATGGCCAGGCCGTGCTTGTCGCGAAAGTCGCCGTGGCTGTCGCAGCTATCCTTGCTAATGCCGATCACCACGCTATTGGCGGCCGCGAAGGCGTCCTCCAGGTCGGAGAACTCAATGGCCTCCAGGGTGCAGCCGGGGGTGTCGTCCTTGGGGTAGAAATACAGTACGACCTGGGCCTGGTTCTTGAGCTCCGCCAAGGACGTCAATTCGAGATCCGCATTCGGCAGCTCGAACTCGGGGGCGGTGTCACCGGGTTGCAGCATGAGGTTTTCCTCTTATCCAGCAAGGTAGGATGAGTCAAAGCTCCAGATTGCGGGCCAAATTGCGCCCGTAATAGATTTCCGTCATCTCCTGGCGCACCAGTTTGTGCAGCCGCTTCCACTCCTTTGGCGACAGGTCCTCCTCGTCCACGCAGAATAGGTAATCGTCGAGCTTGAAGTGCTTGATCACCATCTTGGTGTGGAAGATGTTTTCCTGATAGACGTTCACGTCCATCATTTGATACTTCTGCTTGGAGTCGCGCGAGATGTAGTTCTGGATCGAGCTGATGTTATGGTCGATGAAGTGTTTGCGCCCGCGCACGTCGCGGGTGAAGCCGCGCACTCGGTAGTCGAGGGTCACGATGTCCGATTCGAGGGCGTGCAGCAGGTAGTTCACCGCCTTCAGCGGCGAGATGCGCCCGCAGGTGGACACGTCGATATCCGCACGAAAGGTGCTGATACCGTTGGTCGGGTGGCTCTCGGGATAGGTATGCACCGTGATATGGCTCTTGTCGAGGTGCGCCACCACGGAATCCGGCAGCGGACCCGGCGATTGGGTGTTCGACAACTGCTCGGACATCACCGGCTCTTCCGAAATCAGCATGGTCACGCTGGCCCCTTCCGGCTCGTAGTCCTGATGGGCGATGTTCAGGATGTTGGCCCCGATGATGTTGGCCACATCGGTGAGGATATGGGTCAGCCGGTCCGCGTTGTAGGCCTCATCGATGTACTCGATATAGGCCAAACGCTGCTCCTCCGAGTCGGCGTAACAAATATCGTAGACGTTGAAACTCAGGGTTTTGGTTAGGTTGTTGAACCCATGGAGCTGCAATTTCTTCAGTGCTTTGGGCATTGGATTCGATTCGTCTCCGGCTTGGGGCGCGCGCGACCGGGCTGGGCGTCGCCGGTAGCAAAAACGGGCGCCAGCATACCACCGAACACGCCCCCTGTGTCTCGGATTTGCGGGGCGATGCCGACCTTTTTCAAGCCCGTGGCGCAAGATGCGGCCTCGCAGCCCCGTCATCGCGCCCGCCGCGGGCGAAAAAGCGCCCAGGAATCCCCCGTCGCCTGCATAATCAACCACTTACTAAGTTAGACGAACTAGGTTCCGTAAGTCTATAATGTATAGCAATAATCTGGAACCCTTTCGCCCCTAGAGGACATCGTGTCGCAGGCCATCTCCACCCATTCGCATCACCCGTTCCACGGATTGCACATGAGCCGTCGCCTGCGCGAGGGTTTCATGCTGGTCCTCTGGGGCGTGGCGATTTACCTCGTGGTCTCCTTCTATAGCTTCAACCCGGACGACCCCGGGTGGTCCTACATCGGCCCGCGCGCCGAGGTGACCAACGAAGGCGGGGCCGCCGGGGCCTGGCTGGCCGATGTCGGCTTGAACCTGTTCGGCGTGTTCGCCTATCTGTTGCCGGTGATGCTGGCTTGGAGCGGGGTGTTGCTGTATCGGGAGGCGGACAAGGACGATACCGTGCATGTCGGGGTGATCGCGCTGCGCTGGGTCGGGTTTCTAATGGTATTGGTCTCGGGCAGCGCGCTGGCGGCGATCAATGTCCATGAGCTGCCCATGGCATTGCCGAGCGGCAGCGGGGGCATGCTGGGGGATTTCTTCGCCCGCGCAATGGTGGGGGTGTTCAGCGTCTCCGGCGGCTCCTTGCTGACCCTCGCGGTGTTCCTGGCCGGCTTCACCTTTTTCACCGGGGTCTCCTGGTTCTTCATCATGGACCTGCTGGGCGGGGCGGTATTGCTCCTGGCGCGCTCGGCGATGCGCTTGCGCGATCCGCTGGTCCGCCTGCTGGCGCCGCGGGTTCGGTGGCTGGGGCGGCGCATGCAGCGCGTGGGGGCGGGCTCCGCCGCGCCAGCGCCGGCCGCCCCCGGGCCAGCCGACAAGGCGCGCGCCAAAGGGCCTGACAAGCCGCCCAAGCGTCAACGTCAGGAGCCCGTAGTGCGAAGCCTGGATTTGGACAAGGAAGAGTTCGGCTTGCCCTCGATGAAGTTGGAAGACGCGGATTTCGCCCCGGACGAGCGCCGTCGCGAACCCACGCTGGCCGCCGCAGAGACCCCTGGGGCGGCCGAGCCCGCGCCCTTTCCGCCGCCGGCCAAGAAAACGCCCCGCAAGCCGAAGAGCGACAGCGCTCGGCAATTGCAGCTGCTTACAGACCCGCCCGCGGTCGAGGGGCCGCTGCCGAACACGGAACTGCTGGACCCGCCGGTGATCAGCAACCGCGGCTATACCGACGCGGAGCTGGAGACCCTGTCGCGCCAGGTCGAGGCCAAGCTGGCCGACTTCAAGGTGTCGGCCCAGGTGGTGGCGGTGCATCCGGGTCCGGTGGTCACCCTGTTCGAGCTGGAGCTGGCGCCGGGCACCAAGGCCAGCAAGGTGACCAATCTCTCCACCGACCTGGCCCGCGCCCTCTCCACCACCAGCGTGCGGGTGGTTGAGGTGATCCCGGGCAAGACCGCCATCGGCCTGGAGATCCCCAACACCCAGCGCGAAATGGTCTATTTGCGTGAGGTGATGGAGTCGCCGGTGTACAACCGGGCCAAGTCCAAGGTCACCCTGTCGCTGGGCAAGGACATCAGCGGCAAGCCGGTGACCGCCGACCTGGCCAAGATGCCCCATCTGCTGGTGGCCGGCACCACCGGCTCGGGCAAGTCGGTGGCGGTGAATGCGATGATCCTGAGCCTGTTGTTCAAATCCACCGCGGAGGAGGTTCGGGTGATTATGGTGGACCCCAAGATGCTGGAACTCTCGGTCTACGAGGGGATTCCGCACCTGCTCACGCCGGTGGTCACCGACATGGAAGAGGCCGGCAATGCGCTGCGTTGGTGCGTCCAGGAGATGGAGCGCCGTTACCGCCTGATGGCGGCGCTCGGGGTGCGTAACCTGGCCAGTTTCAATAACAAGGTCCGCGACGCCGAAAAGCGGGGCGAGCCGATCGCCGACCCGCTGCACCAGCTTGATCCCAATCAGGACCTGGAGGCCCAGCCCGCGGCGCCCAACCTGGAGCCAATGCCGCATATCGTGGTCATTATCGACGAGCTGGCGGACCTGATGATGGTCGTGGGCAAGAAGGTGGAGCAGCAGATCGCCCGCCTGGCGCAAAAGGCCCGCGCCGCCGGCATCCACCTGATCCTGGCCACCCAGCGCCCCTCGGTGGACGTAATCACCGGCCTGATCAAGGCCAACATCCCCACCCGCATCGCCTTTCAGGTCTCCTCCCGGGTGGATTCCCGCACCATCCTCGATCGCATGGGGGCCGAGCACCTGCTCGGCCACGGCGACATGCTCTACCTGCCGCCGGGGACCGGCTTCCTGCAACGCCTGCACGGGGCCTTCGTGTCCGATGACGAGGTGCATCGGGTGGTGGAGTTTCTCAAGACCACCGGCGAGCCGCGCTACGAAGAAGACGTACTCAAGGAAACCGGCGACGGCGGCCCCGGAATGGACTTCGCCAGCGGCGACACCGAAGACACCGATCCGCTGTTCGATGGGGCCGTGCGCCATGTCATCGAGACCCAGCGCGCCTCAATCTCCGGGGTGCAGCGCAAGTTCAAGATCGGCTACAACCGAGCGGCCCGCCTGGTGGACGAAATGGAGCGCATCGGCATCGTCTCCCCCCCGGAGTCCAACGGCAACCGGCGCGTGCTAGTGCCCCCGCCTGCGGGCGACTAATGAAGGCGCTCGGCCGAGTACGCCTGCGGGTAAATAACGCAAGCAACGGCCTTTAGGAACGCAGAGGGCGCAGAGGATGTTTTTGCCTCCACTCGCCCCCGCGCTCCAGGGCGGGGATGCCTGTCCGGCACCCTAGTCCGCCTGCGCCGAAATAACGGAACAAGGTGAAGGTTGAGGCTTCAGCCGGGCCTGCGGCTTCACTCGCCTAACCACCAACGACTAGTGCGCGCCTGCGCACAAATAACGGAAACAGCGCCATCTAGGAACGCAGGGAGTGCCGAGGACCGCAGAGCACGCGGGGGAGGTTTGTTGCTTGCTTGCGCCTGCCCGGCGCCAAGGCGCCTAGCCCCCTGGAGTCAAGCCCTCGGGCTGTGCGGGTTTCCGGTTTGGCGCCCGGGCCAAGGCGTGTACGCTTCGAGCCCGCAGTCATACAGGGGGGGGGCGGCGAAGTGCGTCCGCCGCTGAAGCGGCGGATGTCGGGTGCGGCGCTTATCCTTTCAATCGAAACGCCTCCCTGCGCCCGCTGCGGTTCTCCGCGTGCTCTACGTTCCGAAAGCGCCTGGGTGGTTTCCGATACTTAGGCGCAGTTGTACTAGCCGCCAGCCACAGACCCCTGACCACCAACCACGAACCACCAACCACCAGCGCTTGACCTGCGGGTGTGTTTGTTTCAATCTTGGCCAAAGATTGGTATAAAAAAGGAAGGCTGATGTCGATTCGTTTGCTGGTTTTGGTGTTTTTCCTCGTCGCGGTCGGCCCAGCGGCCGCGGACACCCTGTTTCATCGCGCCCTGCTGATCCCGATGGAGGGCGCCCCGGCGGTGATCCCCGACGGGTATTTCGTGGTCGATGAGGACGGCCGTATCACCGAACTCGGCGCCGGGGCGCCCGAGCGCGAGTTCGGCCCCGCACAGCAGGTGGACCTCAGCGGGCGCATCGTAATCCCCGGCTTTGTCTCCGCCCACACCCACTCCTGGCAGAGTGCGGCGCGCGGCCTGGCCCCCAATGGCGGCCTTACCCAATGGATCGCCGCCAAGTCCAAAATCTTCGACTCCAGCCTCCTCCAGGCCGGCGATGTGGAGTTGATCACCGCCCACGGCAGTATCGACGCCCTGCTGCACGGCATCACCACCCTCTACGAACACAACCAGGAGAGCGCCATCTGGCGCCACGGCCAGGTCGTCGATCATATCCCGAACTACAATCGAGAGGTGTTTGAAGGGCTATTGAAGCACGGACAGCGCTTCGTGTTCGGCTACCGGCGTCAAGGCTACCGCAGTGCGGGCTATGACCCGCGGGCGGTCGAGCAACTGCAACACGCCGAGACTGAGATTCAGAGCCTGCGCGAGCTGGCCGCGGCCTCGCCCTATGCCGATCGCCTGTTGGACATTCAACTCTCCAGCCTCGGGGTCTACTTCGCCGATGAGGATCTGATACGGGGCGATTTTGCGCTGGCGCGGCGGCTCGACACCGGCATCCAATTGCACGCCCTGGAAGAGCCCGGGCGGCGGGAGCGCGAGCTGCAGGCGGTGAAATTCATCCTCACGGAGCTGGCCGAAGACGCGCACCGCGTGACCTTTTCCCATTTTGTCCATCCGGACGACGAGGTCTTGACGCTCACCGCCGAACTCGGCGCCCGCATGAACTGGAATCCGCTGGCCAATGGTCGCCTGGGTTCGGGCACCCCGGATATCGAACGCTACCTGGCGATGGGGATCCCCGTGGGTCTGGGGGTGGACGGCGCGGGCAGCGCCGATGTTACGGACCCTTTCGAGAATATGCGCTCCGGGGCCTATCAATTGCGGGCGATGAAACAGCGGGCGGACGCCATCTCGGTGGCCCAGGTGCTGCGGGCGCATACCCTGGGGGCCGCCGAGGTGATCGGCGCGGCGGATGCGGTGGGCAGCCTGCGGCCGGGGAAATACGCCGACTTTCTGGTATTGGACCCGGACCGGCTGGACATCGGGCCGATTCACGACCCCATCGGGGCCTTGGTGTTGGCCGGGAAACCGGCGCATATCGAGGCCATCTATATCGGCGGCGAGCCCATCGTGCGGGATGGCGTCCACCTGGAGGCGCGAGAAATCGGCGCTCAGGTAGAGGCCTTCATGGCCCGGCACCGCCGCGACGTGCTGGCCGCCAAAGACGCGCCGGGCGCGCCTGCGGGCTATCGGTAAGCCTAGAGGCGGTCTGAGAATGGAAACCGTAGCGAGGGGATGCCATTTTGAGGCCGATTTATGGTTCATTAGAGGCGAATAGCGGGGACTATTCAAAAAAAATGAACGCAAAATCTGACCAAAAGGGCGGTTCCGCAGTAGGTCCTCCCATTCTCAGACAGCCTCTTAGAGCCAGTCGTATCAGCGCGTGCTATGCACCGGTTGCCGCGTCTTGTTGGCGCACCCGAATCCGGCGCCATCCTGGCCTAAGAATCCCCGCCAATCGCGCTAGCGTTCCAGCTCGAATCCCGGGGCTAGCCGGCTTTGGGTCATCGCGCCGCTGGGGCTGAACAGCTCCATGGCGTCGTCTTCATAGACCACCCACGCCTCCAGGGCGCCCTGCGCCAAGTAGAGCTGGATCTTTTCGGCGATCTCGATCTTGGAATTCGATGGCGAGACGATTTCGATGCACAGCTCCGGGGCCTTGGGGTACGGCGTGCTGTAGCCGAACTTCTGGATAAACGCCGCAGAGGCCCAGGCTACGTCGGCGACCTTGACCCCGTCCGGGGTGTCCACGGAGCATTCGGTGATCACTTCGCCATCCGGTCTTTGGCCCCAGAGCAGGCCGGCCAGTTTGGCCTGGATGCGGCCATGATGGTTCGAGGCCGGGCTCATCAGGATCTGGCCGAAGCGATTGAGTTCGATCTTGAACGGCAGATTCTGCAACAAGGGGTTTTCGATCACTTCGGACCATTGCATTGCGGGGCTCCTGCTTATGCACCTGCGGCCAGTATAGCCTGTTTGGGCCTGATTTCGACAGCCTAGTACAGCCGCGCCTAAGTATCGGAAACAACCCGGGCGCTCTCGGAACGCAGAGCGCGCGGAGAACCGCAGAGGGCGCGGAGAGGTATTTCGATTTCATGCTTGTTCCCAACAACGCCTCCTTGGGAATGCCTGGCTTGCAAGACAGGGTTCCCCCAAGCTGGGGCTTGGGGACCAGCGGTGTTTCAAGCTCGCGTTTGACACGCCGTTTGAGCAGCGGTCAACCCAGGCGCTTTCGGAGTACCGAGCACACGCAGAGCCGCACGGTCCGAGGGCTGCACTGAAGCCTCACCGGTTGTGCTTGGCTCAGCAGCGGCGCTGGAGCGCCGGGCATGCATCCCCACGCTGGAGCGTGGGGACGAGGAAAAACGCGGGGACGATCAAGCAAGAATTCCTCCGCGCACTCTGCGGTCCCCGGTACCCTCTGCGTTCCTAAATGGCGTTGTTTCCGTTGTTTGTGCGCAGCCGTACTAGGCTATTTCCGGGGTTTTGCCGACCTTTCGGCGCACCGCGGTCCCGGGCGGGGGCCTGGAACCGCGGCGGCCGGCGGCTACGCTCGGCTCGCACCGGCCAGCCGCTTGCGCATGGCCCAGTAGTAGAGCACCGGGATCACCACCAGGGTCAGCAGGGTGGATACCAGCAGGCCGAAGATCAGCGACACCGCGAGGCCGCTAAAGATCGGATCGTCCAGGATGAAAAAGGCCCCGGCCATGGCCGCCAGCGCGGTGAGGACGATGGGCTTGGAGCGCACCGCGGCGGAGTTAATCACCGCCTTCTCGAAGGCCATGCCCTCTGCGAGCTGTTGATTGATGAAGTCCACCAGCAGGATCGAGTTGCGCACGATAATGCCCGCCAGCGCGATCATGCCGATCATCGAGGTGGCGGTAAACTGGGTCCCCAATAGCGCATGCCCGGGCAGGATGCCGATCACCGTGAGCGGAATCGGGGCCATGATCACCAGCGGCACGAGATAGGAGCGGAACTGGGCCACTACCAGCAGGTAGATCAGGATCAGGCCCACCGAGTAGGCCAGGCCCATGTCGCGAAAGGTCTCGTAGGTGACCTGCCACTCGCCGTCCCATTTGATGCCGGATTCATAGGGGTTGTCGGGTTGGGAGAGGAACCACTGCCCGAGTCCCGGGTAGTCCTCTTTGAGCCGTTGCACCATCGCGAACATGCCATACAAGGGGCTGTCCAACTCGCCGGCCATGTCGCCGGTGACGTACACCACCGGCAGCAGGTCCTTGTGGTTAATGGAGTGGGCGCGTTCGCCGAAACGCACCTCGGCCACCTCGGTGAGCGGCACCAAGACGCCGCTTTGGCTGCGCAGGCGCAGGGCCAGCACCTGTTGCAGGTCGGCCTTGTCGCGCTCGGCGTATTGCAGGCGGATGGGCACCGCGTACTTCAGGTTTTCCCGATGCAAAAAGCCCACGTCCTCGCCCTGGAGCACGGTCGAGAGGGCCTGCACGATCTGGCTTTGCGACACCCCCAGACGCGCGGCCTTGGCGCGATCCGCCTCCACGATGATCTTGCCCGAGGGGGCCTCCACCGAGTCGTCCACGTCCACGATATCGGCGGTGGTCTCGAAAATATGGCGCACATCCTTGGCCACCTTGATCTGCCCCGCGTACTCGATGCCGTAGACCTCGGCCACCAGCGGCGACAGCACCGGCGGTCCCGGGGGCACCTCCACCACCTTGACGTCGCCGCCGTGGCGCTCGGCGATTTTGCGCAACTCGGGGCGCACCGCGCGGGCCACATCATGGCTGCGGCGCTCCCGCTGCTGCTTGTCCGTCAGGTTCACCTGAATGTCGCCCAAATTGGCCCCCTCGCGCAGGTAGTATTGCCGCACCAGGCCGTTAAAGTTGATCGGCGCTGCGGTGCCGGCATAGACCTGATAGTCGGTGACCTCGGCCACCGTGCCCAAATAGGCCCCCATTTCGTCCAGCACCTGGGCGGTCTTTTCTAGCGAGGCGCCCTCGGGCATATCCAGGATCACCTGAAACTCGGATTTATTGTCGAACGGCAGCATCTTCAGCACCACCGACTGGGTCACCACCAGGGCGCTGGAGGCCCCGATCAGCAGCAGCAGCCCGACCACCATCAGCCAGCGCATGGCGGGCGCCCCGCGGCCTGACAGAAAGGGGTGGATCAGGCGGCTGAACAGGCGGTAGAGGCCGCCGATCTGATCATCGCCCGGGTCTTGGGCCGCATGCACCTTGCCGGCCAGCATCTTATGCGTAAGCCAAGGGGTGAAGACGAAGGCGATGGCCAGCGAAATCAGCATGCCCATGCTGGCGTTAATGGGAATGGGACTCATATAAGGCCCCATCAGCCCGCTGACGAAGGCCATGGGCAGCAGGGCCGCGATCACCGTGAAGGTGGCCAGGATGGTGGGGCCGCCCACCTCGTCCACCGCCCGCGGGATCGCCTCCAGCACGTTTTTGGCGCCCATAGCCAGGTGGCGGTGGATGTTCTCCACCACCACGATGGCGTCGTCCACCAGGATGCCGATGGAGAAGATCAGCGCGAACAAGGAGACCCGGTTGATGGTGAAGCCCCAGGCCCAGGACGCGAACAGGGTGATGGCCAGGGTCACCACCACCGCGGCGCCCACGATCAGCGCCTCGCGCCAGCCCAGGGTCAACAGCACCAGCAGGATCACCGAGCCGGTGGCGAAGATCAATTTGGTAATCAGCTTATTGGCCTTGGCCTCGGCGGTGGCGCCGTAATCGCGGGTGATGGTGGTGCGCACCCCGTCGGGGATGAACACGCCCTTGAGCTGTTCGAGGCGTTCGATCACCGCATCGGCGATGTCCACCGCATTGGTGCCGGGCTTCTTGGCCACCGCGATGGTCACCGCCGGCTGTCGGCCGTGAATCTCCAGGCCCTTGGCGGCCGCCTGCGGACCGGCCCCCATCCACACATAATGCTCGGGGTGTACGGGGCCGTGGGTGACGCGGGCCACGTCGCGCAGAAACACCGGCGCGCCGCCGCTCATGCCCACCACCAAGTCGGCGATTTGGTCGGCGCTGGAGAGGAAGGTGCCGGCCTGCACCAGGAGTTCGGCGTTATCGCTGGTCACCGGGATGTTGTCGTAAATCGCGTTGCTGGCTTGCAGGGCGCGGCGCAGGTCGCCGATGTCCAGCCCGTGACCGGCCAGGGCCTGCGGGTCGAGGGCCACCGATACCACCCGCTCCGGCGCGCCGATGGTGTAGACGTCCCGGGTGCCGGGCACGCGCTTGAGTTCGGACTCGATGGCATGCGCCACCTGCCCCAGTTCGTAGGCCCCCATCTTGGGGTCTTCCGTCCACAGGGTGGCGCTGACGATGGGTACGTCATCGATGCCCTTGGGCTTAATGATGGGCTGGCCCGCGCCCAAGTTGGGCGGCAGCCAGTCGCTCTTGGAATAGATCTTGCTATACAGGCGCACGATGGCATCGGTGGCGTCCTCGCCCACCGTGTACTGCACCGAAAGCACCGCCATGCCCGGGCGCGAGTTGGAGTAGACGTGTTCGATGCCCTCGATCTCGGACAGAATCTGTTCCGCCGGGGTGGCGATCAGGTTTTCCACCTCCACCGCCGAGGCCCCTGGCATGGGCACGAACACATTGGCGAAGGTTACATTGATTTGCGGCTCTTCCTCCTTGGGCGTAATGGCTACTGCCAATAGCCCCAGCAGCAGGCCGAGCCCGGCCAGCAGGGGGGTGATCTCGGAGGTTAGGAACTGGCGGGCGATGCGTCCGGAAATGCCCAGCTTGGAGTCACTCATGGCCGGCCTCCGTGTCGCGCTGGGCCTTCAGCCGGACGCCGGCGGCGATGGGGTCCAGCGCCACCCGCTCGCCTTCATCCAGGCCGGCGCGCACCACCACCCGGTCACTGCCCATTTCGCCCCCCAGGCGCAGATGCCGAAAGCGAATGCCGGCGTCCGCCTCCACCACATAGGCCCCGGTGACCTCGGAGCGGTAGACCACCGCGCGGGCCGGGATTAGCAGGAAATCCTCTGTGCCGATGGTGAAGGTGGTCTTCACATACATGCCGGGCACCAACACCGGGGTGTTCGCCGGCAGATCGAGGCGCACCTCAAAGGTGTGCGCGCCGGGGTTGGCGTAGGGAAAGATGGTCAAATCCCGCGCCTTAATCGGGTCATGGTCCGGCACCGCCACCCAGGCCTCGCGGTGCTCGCGGATATACGGGATCAGGCTCTGGGGCACCTCCGCCGCCACCCGCAGACTCTCCAGCGACAGGCCGCTCATGATGGGTTGGCCGGGATTGGCCATCTCGCCGCGCTCGATATGGCGCTCGGTGACGATGCCGGCGAAGGGGGCGCGAATCACCGTGTACTCCAACTGCTCGCGGGCCTGCGCCACCGCGGCCTCGGCGGCGTTCTTCTGCGCCCGGGCGCTCTTCAGCCCCGAACTGACGCGGTCCATCTCCGCCTGCGAGGCCAGGTCGCGCTCGAAAACCCCCTTAATCCGCTGGTACTCGTCGCGGGCCTCTTGCAGGCGCGCCGCGGCGGCATCCAGCTCGGCCTCGGCCTGATTCAGGCGGGAGCGGTGTTGGCTATCATTCAGCCGCACGATCACCGCGCCCTGCTCCACAAAGTCGTCCACGTCGAAGGTCACCTCCAGCGCCTGGCCCTGGGTTTGGGCCGACACTGTGCTGCGGTGCAGCGCCTCCACCACGCCGCCGAGACGGTACTCGCGCGCGCGCTTTTCGTACACCGCGGTTTCGGTGGCCAATGGTTCCGCGGCCTCTAGGCCTGCGGATGCGACCAGCGCCAGGATCATAAACACCGTGTTTCGCATGGTTAAACCCCGTAAAGCAGAATATCAGAATATGCTAATGTGATGCCGGGACCGCGAATTGCAAGTCGCCGCGCCTGGTTCGGCCCGCCTGCAAGCGCCTCGCCAGCGTTTCGGGACCCCATCGCTAGCACCTTAGGCGATTAACGGAAAAGAAGATAGCGGCGCAAACCCGGCCTGACCATTCCCGCTAATCGCCTAAGGTTAGGGCCGATCGTAAGCCAAGCCGCCTGTTGGGTCCCCATTCTCAGCAGGAAAACCCTGGATTGACAACTTTTATATGAAACTTTTGTGAAAATGCAAATGCCTGAGCGTTCCGGCAAACTATGGAATTTTTCGGTTTTCGATACTGTGCTATATTTGTCCGGGGGGTTGATGGCGTCGTGCCAGGGAGCTTTACGACCATAAGACTAAAGTAACGTCCTTTCGGTTTTGATTTTTGATCGATCTGACCTTTATTGTGCGGGCTTAAGATATGAACGTGTTGTTTGGGCGAGTGCTTTTGCGCCCCTTGCATGGGCTGCTTTCGGCAACCTTGGTATGCATTCCGATGCTGGCGACCGGCGTCCAGGTGCAGGCGGGGGAGGAGCTGCTTGATCTTTCGCTGAACGAACTACTGGAGCTTGAGGTCTTTACGCCGGCCAAGCGCAGCCAACCGTTGCGCGACACGCCGGGCACCACCCTGGTGGTGACCGCCGAGCAGATT
Source organism: Gammaproteobacteria bacterium (assembly GCA_011389885.1). Taxonomy (GTDB): domain Bacteria; phylum Pseudomonadota; class Gammaproteobacteria; order Chromatiales; family Chromatiaceae; genus JABBTK01. The sequence continues at coordinate 36,554 of JAABTK010000009.1, forward strand.
CGCGCCCGCGGCTACCGTAACCTGTTGGATTTGATGGAAATGCTGCCTGGGTTCGACGTGCAGCGCCTGAGTGAATCGAGCCGGGTCAACGATGTCACCATGCGCGGGCAGTTTAAGCACCGCCGCTTCATCATCCTGCAAGACGGGGTGCAGGTGGATGCCCCGGTGGACGACATTCTGGCTATTTCCGACAACTATCCGCTGTATCACGTCAAACAGGTGGAGGTGGTCTATGGCCCGAACTCCGCCCTGTGGGGCACCGATGCCTTCGGCGGCGTGATCAACATCATCACCCGCCGCGGCGACGAGATCCAGGGCGGCACGGTCGCCCTGCGCCGGGGCGCCGACGGTTTTCAATACAATCAGGCGCTGGCGGGGGATGCGTTGGGCGCGGGTTGGTCGCTCGCGGTAGGCGGCCATGACCACGAGACCGAGCATGCGAATCTGGCCGGGATCTATCCGGAGGTCTTCGGCCCGGTGGACGCGCTGAGCTTTAGCGGCGACAGGGTGATCGTGCCGGCCGCGCAGCGCGAGCCCTTCGTCACGCCGGAGGAGACCCGCTCGCTCTTTTTACGGGCGGATTACGAGGATCGCCTGACGCTCGGTCTCCAGCATCACCGCATCCAGCACTCCTCCTCCATCGGCGCCCGACCCGCGGCGGCCTTGTATGACGCGGACGCCATTTTGGCATCCGAAAACACCACCCTCTATGCGACCTATAATCACGCGTTTTCCGATCGATTGACCTCCCGCACCATGGTCGATTATGCGCTGCGGGAACTGCTGCCCGAGTCCTCTTTCAGGCAGGCCTATACGGACTTGGCGGCCACCTACAAGTACGCGAAGGGCGAACGGACGGGCATCGACCAGCAATTCAACTACGCCTGGAGCGACACCCAGACCCTGACCGCGGGCTTCACCTTCCAAGACTTCTACGCCATCGTGCGCCCGGCGGACAGCGCGGATCGCTACGATCCCGACCGCTCGCCCGAAGATCAAGCGCTGAGCTACCTCAATATCGACCTGCCGGTCGTGGTGCGGGATCTCGACTACACCAACACCGCGGGTTACCTGCAACTGCAAAACCGCTGGGGCGAGCGCCTGTTCAGCACCCTGGGCCTGCGCTACGACCGCCACTCGGAATTCGGCGAGTCCTGGAATCCGCGCGGCAGCCTGGTGTACCACGCCAGCGCCAGTGACACCTGGAAGCTGACCTACGGCGAGGCCTTTCGCGCCCCTGCGCCCACCGAGGCCAACATCATCTACGGCTCCTTCACCGGCGAAACCAACGAGGCGGGTGAATACATCTCGTATTGGATGCAGGTCCCCAACCTAAATCTCGGCCCGGAAAAACTCCGCTCCTTGGAGCTGGCCTACTCCCGCTACTGGGAACAAGGGGGCCTGATTGCCAGCAGCTACTATTCCGAGGCCGGCGACCTGATGTCCACCATCACCACCGACGAGCCGGTGCAATTCGTCGAGGGCGGCCATATCTTCACCACGGCCATGCCGGTGAATCAGGATGAGGCGGTGTACTACGGGCTGGATCTATCCATCGACCAGCGGTTCGACCTTAACGCCGATTGGTCGGCCGATCTGTGGGGGGCCTACAGCTATATCGATGGCGAGATTCGCAGCCCCGTCAGCGGCGCGGAGTCCGAGCTGAACTACATCGCCCACCACAAGCTGCGGTTCGGCATCACCTTCGACTATCGTGATCGTTTCTTCATCACCCCCAAACTGCGCATCAACAGCGAGACCAACGCCAATCCGCCGGATCCGCTGGATCCCTCGAAGCGGGTCCAGGCCCCCGGCTATGGCGTCATGGACCTGACCCTGATCGCCGAGGACCTGTTCGACATCAAGGGCCTGGACGGCCACCTGGATGTCAGCAATGTGTTCGACCGACGCTACTACAACGCCGGCGGCCAGGGCTCGGACGTTTTCCTCGATACCAAGCCCCAAGACGGCCGAAGCTGGATGGCCACGGTGGCTTACCGCTTCGACCTTTGAGGCTATTGGCAAATTATAGATTCCGCCTTTCGCCGGCCCCGCCCTCCGTCTTTCGCGGCGGTCCGAAAGGGGCGCTTGAATCAGCCGCCGATGACGTTCATTTCAAAGATCGGCAACAACATGGCCACCACCACCATGCCGACGATGACGCCCATGAGCAGGATCATCAACGGCTCCAGGATGGAGGTGATGCCTTTGACCAATTGGTCGGTCTGGCGTTCGTAGATGTCCGCCACCTTCAGCAGCATCGGCCCGAGCTGTCCGGACTCTTCGCCCAGGGTCATCATTTCGCACACCATGTCCGGGAACATCCCGGTGGAGGCGAAGGTCTGGCCGATCTTCTTGCCCTCCCGGATGTCCTTCATGGAGACGTTGATGGCATCGGCGATCACCTCGTTGCCGGCCACCCCCTTGCTGCCCTCCAGCGCCACGATCAGATTCACCCCGGACTCCAGCAGGGTGCCCAGGGTGCGACAAAAGCGCGCCATGGCCACCTGATTGATCATGCCGCCGACCAGCGGCAGGCGGATTTTCCACAAATCCAGCGTGACCCGCCCGTAATCGGTCTTGCCCCAATAATAGAGCCCCAGCACCGGACCAAAGACGCCGCCAATGGCCAGCCACCAGTATTCCTGAAAGAAATGGCCGATATCCAGCAGCATCTGGGTGGGGGCGGGCAGGGTTTTGCCCATCTCCTCGAACATGCCGGCAAACTGCGGCACCACGAAGGTAAACAAGATCAACAGCGCGCCGATCATCGCAAACAGCATTAACGCCGGATAGGTCATGGCCCCCTTGATCTTGCTGCGCAGGCTTTCGTCCGCCTCGCGCATGCCCGCTAGTCGCTCCAGCAGGGTGTCCAGGATTCCGCCCACCTCGCCGGCGCGGATCATACTGATATACAGGTTGTTGAAATGCTTCGGGTCCTTGGCCAGGGCGTCGGAAAAGGCCACGCCGGCGCGCAGATCCTGCTCCACCTCGTCCAGCAACTCGTACAGGCTGTCCTTTTGCGCCTGCCGCTTCACAAAGCCGATGGCCCGCACCAGCGGAAAACCCGCCTGGGTCAGGGTGGCGAGCTGGCGTGTCACCCAGGTCACCTCATGCCCCGACACCGAGCCCGAATAGCTGAACACCCCGCCCCGGCGGCGCCGGCCCTCCGCCGCCTCCGCCGCCAGATCCCGCCGTTCGCGCACCTCCAACGGCAAAATCCCCAAGCGCCGCACCGAAGTGATCGCCGCACGATAATCCCGCGACTCCACCTCGCCCATCCGCTCGGCATGGCCCTGCAAACCTCTATAAACGTATGTTGGCATTTTTTAGTGTTTAGTTCTGAGTGCTTTGTGGTTAGTGATTAGTGATTAGTGATTAGTGGTTAGTGGTTAGTGGTTAGTGGTTAGTGATTAGTGGTTAGTGGTTAGTGGTTAGTGATTAGTGGTTAGTGGTTAGTGATTAGTGGTTAGTGATTAGTGGTTAGTGTTAGTGATTAGTGATTAGTGATTAGTGGTTAGTGATTAGTGATTAGTGATTAGTGGTTAGTGCTTAGCTCTGAGTGCTTTGTGCGGGTGGGTTGGCGGCGCGCCAAGGGTTGTGCAGGCCGAGAGGCCGTGCGGTTTGCGCCGCTAACCCACCCTACAAGGCGGGTATTATGAAAGCTTGAATGATTCATAAATACATGCCAATTCTTTGTCACCGAGTTTGAGTCGATGCCCATGCCCGCTGCGGGTCGTCAAGGTTTCCGCCCCGACCTTATCCATGAACCAAAGATAATCTCTCTTATTTTCCGCACCTTTTCGTTTGTCGTAAAGCGGGGTTTCGAAAACCAGGATGCACAACAAATGGAGGTCCGCATCGGCGGCCAGGGTCCCGGCGGTGGCGTACAGGAGCTGATACCGCACATCGAACATCGCCGGATTCGGTGTCCTGAAATGCAGCCCCAGCAGCTGTTCGATACGCTCGGGGGCGCGGGTGGATGCTCCAGTGATTTGCCTCGCCTTCGCTTTGAGATACTCCTGGCTCAATGCCTTGCCGAAGGATTCGTCCACCTTGGCTTCGACGCCGATGAACACACGCTTTCCCGACTCGGTTTCACCAAAAATAGCCAGATCATGCACCCGTCCGCGGCCGTATTGGTCGAACCGTTGTTCGTACTCGGGTATTGCACGCTGTAACTCAATCTCCTGCCCGAACACCTCAGAGGCCCGTTGCCTGATGGTTTCCCCTCCGTTGTGATCCAGCAAGAATTCGGCGATGGAGTAGGCGCTGCGATGGCGCTTCCAGTGAAGACCCTGCTCGTGGGCGGTGTAAAGCGCACCCCAATCCTCCAGCGAGGGGATCGGGTTGCCCGTCGAGTCCGTGATTCGCATTGCGCCTATCCTCTTCTCCAATTACATAGTGGGTTAGCGGCCGTATTCCACGATTTTTTCGAACTTCACCCTGCGAACTCCAAACTTTTCAACCCGCCACCCGATGCACTTCGCTTTCGGTGGTGAGCCCTTGCGCCGCCTTGAGCATGCCGTCTTCGTACAGGCTGAGCATGCCGCTTTGGCGAGCGGCGGCGGCGAGTTGGTTGGCGTCCACCTTGTTGGCGAGCATTTCACGCAAGGCATCGTCGATAATCAACAGCTCGTAAATGCCCAGGCGGCCGCGGTAGCCGCTGTTGCCGCATTGGTTGCAGCCCGCGGCCTGCCATTGGCCGCTTGCGTCTTGGGTCTTGCAGGCGGGGCAGAGCTTGCGCACCAGCCGCTGGGCCAGGGCGCCGTTTACCGCCGAGCCTACGAGATAGGGCTCGATGTCCATTTCCACCAGGCGGGTGAGGGTGGTGGCGGCGTCGTTGGTGTGCAGGGTGGAGAACACCAGGTGGCCAGTGAGGGCGGATTGGATGGCGATTTCGGCGGTTTCGCCGTCGCGGACCTCGCCCACCATGATGATGTCCGGGTCTAGGCGCAGCATGGAGCGCAGGGTGGCGGCGAAGGTGAGGCCGACTTTGGGGTTGATCTGCACCTGTTCGATGCCCTGAAGCTGGTATTCCACCGGGTCTTCGGCGGTGATAATCTTCAGCTCAGCGGTCTTAATGCGGTTGAGGGTGGCGTAGAGGGTGGTGGTCTTGCCTGAGCCGGTGGGGCCGGTGACCAGTACCACGCCGGTGGAGCGATGGATCAGCGTCTCCCACTGGGCCAGCATCTCAGGGGTGAAGCCCACGTCCTCAATGGAGACCTGCACGCTGGCCTTGTCCAGGATGCGCATCACCACGCCCTCGCCGTACACCGTGGGGATGCTGGCCACGCGGATGTCGAAGCTCTTGCCCTCCAGGCGCAGGGAGATGCGGCCGTCCTGCGGGATGCGCCGTTCGGCGATGTCCAGGTTGGCCATGATCTTAATGCGGCTGACGATGGCGGCCTGAAAGCGCCGCGGGGTGGTGGAGACGGCTTGCAGGATGCCGTCCACGCGGTAGCGCACGTCCAGGCCCTCTTCGCTGGGGTCGATATGGATGTCCGAGGCCTTGCGCCCGATGGCCTCGACGAAGATGTTGTTCACCAGCTTGATAATGGGCGCGGCCTGGGCCTGGTCCTTGAGGTCTTCCACCGAGTCGAATTCGTCCCAGTTGTCGGCGTTTTCCAGGTCGGTGAAGCTGCCCTCCAGCCCCTCGCCCTCATAGGTGCGCTCAATCAGCTTATCGAGGAAGGGGGGGGTGGTGATGCGCAGGCTGATGCGGCGGTTGAGCATCTTCTCCAGCTCCGCCGGCAGGGTGCCGAGGAAAGGCGTGGTGACCAGCACCTCCACATCGTCCTCGGTGGCGTAGATCGGCAAAACCCGATTGGATTCGGCGTACTGGCGCGGCACCGAGCGGGCCAGCTCGGTGTCGGTCATTAGGTTGGGCGAGGGGGCCAGCACCTCTAGCCCGCTGACCTTGCCCAGACTCTTCAGCGCCTGCTCCGGGAGTTGGCGGTCCTGCTTCACCCGCTGCCAAAATAGCTCAATGCCGTTGGGTTGGCGCAGCACGTCCAAAATGGCGTGGCGCGAATCCGCGCTGTCGGCGCTATAGATCAGCGCGTCCTGCTGCATCAGGCGCTGGGCCGCCTGCTTTTTGATCGAGTCTACGATGCTGCCGCGGGAGGCGATGCGGTCATAGTCCTGCTTGGTCAGCTTGAGCAGGGTGGTGTGGTCGATGGTCTGCGCCGCAGCGGTGCGGGGTTGGTTGTCCACCAGCGCCATTTCGCCCAGGATGGCCCCGGCCTTCAGCTCCGATAGCACGGCATCGGAGGCGCTCTGCTTGATGATGCGGATGCTGCCCTCGCGCAGGATGTACACCGCATCGCCCGGGTCGCCCTCGTGGAACAGAAAGGCCCCCGGCGGCAGCGTCTCTTTCTTAATCGATTGGATGAGGGCCTGGATCTCCAGCCGATTGAGGCCGGAGAGGATGTTCAAGTTGCGCAGGAAGTTGAATTCGGTGTACTGGCGGATGCGCTCCTCGAACTGCTCGACCAGCTCCGGCGAACCGGCGATCAGGGTCGCGAAGTCGTCCGCGGTCAGTTCCAGCAGGCGCAGGCTTTCCGCCGCTTGCACGGTCTTGGAGACCGGGATGTCCTCCAGCAAGGAGCGCTCGCCGAACAGGTCGCCGCGGGTCAGGGTGGCCAGCACGATCAGCTTGCCGGACTCCTCTTGATCGATCACCTGGGCCTTGCCCGCGGCGATCAAAAACAGGCCCTTGCCTTGATCGCCCGCCTCCAGCACCGGCTCGCCGGCCTCGAAGTCCGCCACCCGCAGTCGTTCCGACAGCCAGAGCACCTCGTGCGCCGCCAACACGCCGCCGAAAAAGCGGTTTTGTTGCAGCAGTTGGGTGATTTCTTCGAGGTTCATGGGGGCGCGGCGCGGGCTATTCCTTCACCGCATAGATCAAGGCCGAGCCGGCGATGATGATGATGGCGAACATCACCAGCGCGCCCCAAATGGAAAGCCCCTGATTCACCAACGCGGTGAGCGAGGCATAGCAAAAGATCAGCCCCAGGATCAGGGCGCCGAGACGGATAAGCCATTTGTTCATGGTCGGGGAGATTCTCCAGGTGTGCAGCGGGCCGGTGCGGCATTCGGGCTCTATTGTACCCCTGGATTGGCCGCGCCCCAATGGTAGCGGATTCGGTGCGACGCGGGTTGAAATCCCGGGAGAAGGTGCCAGAGTCTATAGGATATTCGTGAACCGCCTCGGCCCTTGACCTGGAGTCTGTATATGCCGACACCCCGCGCCCCCCTTCGCCATTGGCTTATTCGGCTGCTGGTTGCAGTGACCCTGAGCCTGCCGCTGCAGGCGGCGGCCCAGCAGGCCGTCGAAGAAAGCGGCGCCGGCGCCGTGGACCTGGATGGGCTGATCACCACCCTCGAAGACCCCGCTGCGCGGCAGCTTCTGCTGGATCAGTTGAAGACCCTGCAGGAGGCCCGATCGGTGACGGAGGCGGAACAGAAGCCGGCGGTGGAGGTGGCGGCCGAGGCGCTGCTGGAGCGTTTCTCGGGGCGCCTCGATCAGCTCAGTGAATCGGCCTTTCAGGTCACCGCGGCCGTGAACCACCTGCCCGAGGGCTGGCAATGGCTGCGGAGTCAGCTCACGGAGCCGCAGCAGCGCAGGGTCTGGGTCGAGGTGTCGCGCAGCCTGGCCTTCACGCTGATCACGGGCTATCTGGCCTTCACGCTCCTGACCTTATTCGTGCGTCGCCCGGCGCGTCGCCTGGGCGAAAGACCGGTCGAGGGCGCCCTGCCGCGGGCCTTGCTGCTGTCGGTGCTGTTGGCGTTGCGGCTGGCGCCCATCGTCGCCTTCGCCGGCGGCGCCTATCTGGCTTTGGCGCTGACGGACCCGGCGGATACGGCGCGTACCGTGAGCGTGGCCTGGATCGCCGCCGTGGTCTTGGCCCGAGTCATTCAAACCCTGAGCCAGTTCCTGTTCGCGCCGCGAGAGAGCGGGCTGCGGGTCCTGCCCCTGAGCGACGAGACCGCGGCCTATGGCCACATCTGGGCGCGCCGGCTCAACGTCATCGCGGTGTACGGGTGGTTCGGCTTGCAGACCCTGCGCATCCTAGGGCTGCACGAACCCACCTACCTGCTGCTGATGAATCTCCTGGGGCTGGCCCTGGGGGCGTTGCTGCTCGTTCTTATCGCGCAAAACCGAAGGGCGGGGGCCCAAGCCCTTCGATGCGGCGACGCAGGCGATCAGACACGCACGAGCTGCGCGTTGCGTAACCGGCTTGCGGGCGTTTGGCACCTCGCGGCCGGGTTTTATGTGGTTTTTCTGCTCGGGGTCTGGGTGCTGCGGGAGCCCGGGGGCTTTATCTTTTTGGCCCGCGCCACGCTGCTGACCCTGTTGACGGCGGTGCTGGCCTGGACCCTTCTGTTCGGCCTCAAGCGGCTGTTTCGTCGCATCCAGCGGCCGGGCGGGGGCCTGGACGATCGGTTGCCGGGACTGCGGGAACGGGCCAACCGCTATCTGCCCTGGGTGGAGAGCCTGTTTCGTTGGTTGATCTACGCCTTCGCCGCATTGACCATCCTCCAAGCCTGGGGGATGGGGGCCCTGGAATGGCTCGCCAGCGAGAGCGGACGATCCCTGGGCATGGCGCTGGTGCGCATGGTGTTCATCGCCTTGGCCGCGGTGGCCTTCTGGAGCTTCGCCAGCGCCTGGCTGGAGGCCTATGTGGCGGGCCTGGATGAGAACGAGGGGGCCCGTTCCGCCCGCACCAGGACCTTGGTGCAGGTGGCCAGCAATGCCCTGCTGGTGGTGATCAGCGTGTTGGCCGTGCTGCTGATCCTCTCCGAACTCGGCATCAATATCGCGCCGTTGCTGGCCGGCGCCGGGGTGGTGGGCCTGGCCGTGGGGTTCGGGGCCCAGACCCTGGTGAAGGACATCATCACCGGGACCTTCATCCTGATGCAGGATCAGATGGCGGTGGGCGATGTGGTGAAGGTGGGCGATAAGGCGGGCCTGGTGGAGATCCTCTCCATCCGCCATGTGCAGCTGCGCGACCTCTCCGGCACCGTGCATATCCTCCCCTTTAGCTCTATCAGCGCCGTTAGCAACCTGACCAAGGACTTCTCCTATCACGTCTTCGACATCGGCGTGGCCTATCGCGAGGATGCGGATCAGGTCATGGAGATCCTGGCGCGCATCGGCGAAGAGATGCAGCAGGACGAGGAGTACGGCCCGCTGATCCTGGAGCCGCTGGAGATCTTCGGCCTGGATCGCTTCGGCGATTCGGCGATCATGATCAAGGGGCGCATCAAGACGCCGCCTATCAAACAGTGGATGGTGGGCCGCGAGTTCAATCGTCGGGTGAAGCGGCGTTTCGACGAGCTGGGCGTGGAGATCCCTTTCCCGCACCGGACCCTGTATTTCGGCATGGACAAGGCGGGCGACGCCCCGCCCATGCGGGTGCGCATGGGCGACGAGCAACTGCTGCAATTGGCCTCGGAGCAAGATGGGGCGGCCCAGGCCCCGCGGGTCTCCGATCACCCGGACCCGGAGGCAGCGGACGACCGATGAGAGCCTTCCTTGGTTTGCTGATCGGCTGGGCGCTGTCGCCGGCCCTGGCCTGGGCCGGCATGCCGTCCTTCACCCTCACCGACGCGGCGCGGTTTCATATCTCCGCCATCTCCTTCTTCGTGTTCGTGATCCTGGTCTCGGCGCTGGTGGTGAAGTGGCTCTGGAACGGCCTGCGCAAGGACTTCACCAAGCTGCCGCGGCTCTCCTACGGGCGCTCCCTTGGGCTGGTGGTCCTAATCGCGCTGTTCTTCAACATCTTTCTTTTGATGATCGCCGGCGCCCGGGAGCTGATGACGCCGGGGGCCTGGGAGCAGAGCGATATCACCTATCGGCTGCGCGACGGCGGGGGCCCGGCCTACGGGCAAGACCGAGACGGAGAGCGAGCCGAGTGAGCGCCCCACGGCACTGGGTTGCGGCGGCCCTGGCGCTCGGCCTGGGGGCGGGCGCCTGGGCCTGGCCCTCGCTGCGGGGCCTGTTGGCGCCCCTGCTCCTCGGCTGGCTGCTGTTCGCCCAGGCCAGCCTGGCCGAGGCGGGGTTGGCCTGGATCCGGCTGGCGGAGTTCGGCCTCTCGCTGCTGTTGGTCGGGGCCGGTCTGCAATGGCTGCTGGGCGGCATGACCAGCGGCGCCTGGTCGCCCCGGCGCACCGTCACCCTGGTGGCCGGGCTGCTGATGGTCTTCGTGATCGGCATGGCCAGTCATGGGCTGGTGCGGCAGCTGGTCTGGCTGGCCCAGGGGCCCCTGATCCGATGGCAAGGGGGGCTGTAACCATGGCGGAGCAGCGGAAGACCCCGAACATCATCGAGATCCTGATCGTGGTGGTGATCCTGGGGCTGCTCGCCGCCCTGGCGGGGAATGCGTCGCTGCTGGAGGCCATCGCGGTGCTGTTCGCCGGCTGGCTGGAATGGCTGCCGCGGCTGGGGCAGCTGACGCTGCGCCATCCCCTGATCTCGGGCGGCTTGGCCGCGGCGACGGCGGTGCTGGGCGTCGGGCTGCACCTGTTCGGCCGCTGGCTTTGGCGGCGCGGGGCCGGACAGGGGCGCTGGCGGGTGCTGTGGTCGCTGTATCTGCTGGGCATCGCCTTCTGCCTGGGCGGCGCCGGCATCGCGGCCATCGGGCTGGTGCACGAGTCCGGCTGGCTGTATCGCATGGAGACCTTCTCCGCCAATCTCGACCGCAAGAAGGCCCTGAGCGCCCGGGCGGAGCGAGGCCTGAAAGAGGCCGAGTCCCAGGCCCTGCGGGTGCAGCGCCACTATGGGCGGGAGGGGCGTTTCCCCGAATCCTATCGCAAGAATCTGGAAGGGGAGGGGACCCTCTCCTATTCGACGGTGGATGAAGAGGGCGTGGTAACGGTCGCCTTCGAGCCGGGCTTCTTCATCGCACCCTTTGCGCATCCAGGCGAAGAGCGATTGAATGCATTGAAGCAGGCCGGGAGCCTAGAGCTGCGGCCTCGCCCGGATGCCGCCGGGGTCCTCCATTGGCGCTGTTCCGCGGCCTTCGCATCCGGGTTCGGTCCGCTGAATTTCCTGCCGGATGGTTGCGTACTCGAAGGCTACCGACGCTAAGCCCGGACCCGGATGAGATTCCCCGCCATCAGCCAATCGTCTTTCTCGCGGTTTCCGTTTTCGCCTCAGCGGCTACACTGGATAACAGGGCGCAAGGCGGCGGCCGCTCGCGGAGTCTTCTTCTTTTCGCGGCAGGCGGAGGGGGTGAAATGAACGGCGGCGATCTTCGGTTTTGGCGGCGGGCGGTGTTGGCGCTGGTCGGGGGCATGGCGGCGGTTTCCGAGGTCCAGGCGATCTCCACGCCCTATGCGGGCGAGATCGAGCACCGGCAGGCGGTGGTGCGCATCCTGGAGCGTTCGGACGTAATCTGGGACGGGGTCCCCGCGCCCACGGAGCTCCAGTTCGAGTGGGTGACGGCGAGTGCGGACGGTTCGCGGGTCTTCTTCAACGTCCGCTGCCCCTATTGCCCCGGCGAGGCGGGGTATAGCAATCGACCCTTCATCGCCGACAGCGGGGGCGGGGGGCTGGAGGACGTGTCCGATCTGTTTCCGGCGGACCTGGTGAGCGCCGCCTGGTCCTGGGGCAATATGCGGATCAACGACGACGGTAGCTGGCTGTTCATCGAGACGCTGAACAATAGCGGCTATAACCACGTCTATTATCGCGACAACCACAGCAGACAGGTGGCCAAGGCCTGCACCGACGATTTCGACCCCGCCACCTTCGACTGGTTCGGCATCGACGGCACGGGCGCGGAGCTGTATCTCGGCGAGTACGACGCCGGCTGGAGCGAGGCCTTGCAGCGAAATCGACGGGGGCTCTTTTATGCCGATGTCGGCGGTCCCGCCGAGTGGTATTTCGATATCCACGGGCTGCCCTGCACCGAGGGCTGCGACGACCTGAACATGATGTCCTTCATGGGCAATGCCGCGGAGGCGGACCGCAGCTTCTTTCTCTGGAACAGCGACGAGGGCGGTTGGCACTGCACCGGCGACGGCTGTCTGCACAACGCCCTGTGGTACGCGGACCTGGACGGCTCGGCGGCGAAGGTGACGGACGAAGAGCACTACTGGGCCAGCGGCGGGGACTGGCGGGGCATCAGCACCGCGGACGGAGAGCGGGTGCTCTATCTCTATACCGAGCTGCCGGGCGAGCCCATGCAGGCGAACCTGGTGCACATCCCCACGGGCGCCGAGCCCCCCGTAACCTGGACCAGCGACCTCAACGGCTTCGATCCCCTGTTCGTCACGCCCAGCGGTCGCAAGGTGTTCGTGCGGGGCACGGCGGGTGACCACGGCTATCACTACCACACCCTGTTCGATACCCTCGACGGCAGCCGCCGCGACACCTGGTCCTACTATATCCCCGCGGCTTGGCACCTCAGCGGCATGGCCGAAGACCGCTACTACTTCGCCACCCACGCCGACGCCCTCTATCGGGTGGACACCGCCCCCTCGGCCTCCGCCGATTACGGCGCCGCCCCCCGCGTGGGGCCCATCGCCTTCGACGCCCCCGCCCTCTGGCACGGCGACGGCGGCCTGATCGGCGTCTCGGCCCGGGTGAGCGACGCCCAGGGCGCCGCGGACATCGAATGGGTGCGCCTGGTGGTGCTGGTGGACGGGATGGAGGCGCCGCCCTTCTATATGGCGCGGGCGCCGCTGGCCTATCCCGCCGGCGACTGGAGCAGCAACCCCCTGTACGACGACGGGACCCATGGCGACGACACCGCCGGCGACGGCCTCTTCACCTTCGATCAGGTGGCCACCCGCAAGGGCGACTACGACGGCATGAACACCTGGTTCAACGAGTTCGATCTGCCCCACGAGGTGGGGGTGCGGATCATCGCCAAGGACCTGGCGGGCAACTACGGCTTCGCCGACACCACCCTGACCGTCCTCGACGAACCCTGCCAGACGGGCACGCTCAGCCTCTCGAACCAGACGATCTCGGTGAAGCGCACCCTCTGCGCAGAGGATTCGGTGGAGCTGGGGCCGGGATTGGCGGCCGTGGCGGGGGCTGATCTGTATGTGACCGCCCCCAGGATCCGGCTGTTGCCCGATAGCCATTTGGAATTCGGCGCTCAGGCGCGTCTGAGACCCTGAACGCGGACAGGCCAGGACCTGTCTGTAGACGCGGGCAAGCCGTAATCGGTGCGCTCCGCGGTGTATTGTTTTGCGGAAGCCGCCTAAGTTCAGGCGGCGTCACCGAGCGGCGTTCCGCCCCAGGAACTCACCGAGGTCCGACGGGCGCATTTCCAGCCTGTCGTAGACCTGCACCCGCGGCGTAATCGGCAAAAGAATCGACCGCCGCATACGAAGCCCCCAGGACCGATATCGACGCCCGGCCTACTGCACCCGCCGGTCCACGAACGGGATCAGCACCAGGCTGCCCGCGATCAACATCCCCGGCCACCAAGGCCCCACGAACACCCATAGCCCGCGCAACCCCGCGAAGGGCAGCAGCGCCACCCCCAAAAACAGCATCAGCCCCAAGGTCAGCATCCCCGCCGCCAGGCTTCGCTTCACCCCGCGCGGCATGCGACTCGTGGGCTGGTTCAAATCCCGCGGCGAAGAAAACAGCCACCCCAAGCCGAACGTCGCCAACCCGAACGCCAGCGCCAGGTAAAACACCTGCTCCTCCCAGCTCGCCCCGGCCTGCGTCCGCTGGCCATACAACACCGCCACCGCAATGGCCCCGATCAAGGCCGCGAGAGGAAAAGGATGGGGTTTGGGCATCGCGCTGGGCTCCGGTCTCAAAAACCGCAATCATACGCGAAACCGGTGCGCCTTGGGGCGCCGATAATGACCCCTGAATCAGCGCGACAAAGCGGCGTGCAAAACCCCGCCGTGAGGCCGCCAGCGGCGAGCCAACGGAAACCGCAGCGGTTAGGAACCAAGAGGCCGCAGAGGACCGCAGAGGGCGCAGAGGGGGTTTGGTTAAAAAGCTTAGATGGCCGCGGTTGGTTGGTTGCATGAAGGGCTCTCTCACCGGCCCGGGGAGGGCGGCAGCGTCTTAGATGCCCTGCCTCCCAAGCCATTCGGCAAGCTGGAGCTTGCAGGACTGGCGGAACCCTGGGAACGAGCATATCCCCAACGCCTAGTTCCTAGTACAGCTGCGCCTAAGTATCGGAAACAACCCAGGCGCCTTCGGCACGCAGAGCACGCGGAGAACCGCAGAGGGTGCAGAGAGGCGTTTCGACTGAAAGGAGGATCAGCGCCGCACCCGACATCCGCCGCTTCAGCGGCGAATGCGCTTCGCTTGCCCACCCTGTCTGACTGCGGGCTCGGGGCGTACACGCCTTGGCTCGGGCGCGTAACCGGCAACCCGCAAGCCCGCGGGCTGTACTCCAGGCGGCTAGGCGGCGCTGGGGCGCCGGGCAGGCATTCCCGCCCTGGAACGATCAAGCAAAAAACCTCCTCCGCGCCCTCTGCGTTCCTCTGCGTTCCTAGGAGCCGTTGTTTCCGTTATTTGTGCGCAGGGGTACTAGCTCCTAGTTCCTAACGCCTGATTTCTAATTTCTAATTTCAACAAAAAAAACCGGCCCGAAGGCCGGTTTTTTTACGCCTTGGATACTGCGCTTAACGCTTTTCGGTGCGAAAGCCCATGATCAGGCTGACGCACATCAGCAGCAGCACGATGGTGAAGGGCAGGCCGGTGGAGATGGCCCCGGCTTGCAGGGCTTCAATCGCCTCGGTGCCGCCGATCCACAACAGGGCGATGGCGATCAGCCCCTCGATGCTGGCCCAGAAGATGCGCTGGGGCGTTGGCGCATCGATCTTGCCGCCGGAAGTGATGCTGTCGATCACTAGCGAGCCGGAGTCGGAGGAGGTGATGAAGAACACCATCACCAGCACGATGGCGGTGATCGACAGCAGGCTGCTCATGGGCAGTTCGTCGAACATCTGGAACATGGCCAGTGGCACGTCGGTCAAGCCCTCCTTGCCCAGGACGCCAATGCCGTTGGCGACCTGATCCAGCGCAATGCCGCCGTAGATGGACATCCACAGCACGGTCACCGCGGTGGGCACCAGCAATACGGCGATAATGAATTCGCGTACGGTGCGGCCCAAGGAGACGCGGGCGATGAACATGCCCACGAAGGGTGACCAGGAGATCCACCAGGCCCAGTAGAACACGGTCCAACCTTGGAACCAGGCCTCATCGGGACGGCCGTGGGGGTTGCTCAGCGGGATGACGTTTTTCACATAGGCCCCGATGGTGGTGCCGATGTTGCCCATGGCGACGGCGAATCCCATCAGCGCCACCAGCAGCAGCAGGGCGAAGGCGATGAGCATGTTGACGTTGCTTAAGAGCTTGACCCCGCCTTCAATGCCGCGGACCACCGAAATGATGGCCAGCGCGGTGACGCCGACGATGACTGCGATCTGCAGGCCGATGCCGCTGTCGATGCCGAACACATGGTTTATGCCGCCCGCCGCCTGTTGCGCCCCCAGGCCCAGCGAGGTGGCCAGCCCGAATAGGGTGGCGAGCACCGCCAGGATATCGATTATGTGCCCCGGCCAGCCCCAGGTGCGGTCGCCCAGCATGGGGTAGAAGATAGAGCGGATGGACAGCGGCAGCCCCTTGTTGTAGGCGAAGAAGGCCAGTGACAGCGCCACCACGGCGTAGATCGCCCAGGGGTGCAGGCCCCAGTGATACATGGTCGCGCCCATCGCCATGCTGGCGGCCTCGGGGGTGTTGGCGGTGACCCCGAGCGGGGTCTCGTACCAGCCGGTCATGTAGGCCACCGGCTCCGCAACGCCCCAGAACATCAGGCCGATGCCCATGCCGGCGGCGAACAGCATGGCCAGCCAGGAGAGCCGGGAGTATTCGGGTGCGGCAGCGTCCCCGCCGAGCCGAATCGAACCCCAGGGCGAGAAGATCAGGGCCAGGCAGAACACCACAAAGATGTTGGCCGCCCACATGAAGAGGACGTCGAAGGTGCCGATAATGTCCCACTTCAGGCCGTCGAGCGCCTCCTTGGCAGTGGTGGCGTCGGTGACTAGGGTGGCGATTAGAAACAGCAGGATCAGCCCGGCGCTAATGCCGAAGACCGGGTTGTGGATATCGAACCCGTATTTCTGGACGTTATCCTGCCCGACCTCGTAGTCGGTGTTGTGGATACTGTATTTGTCGTAATGTTCAGTCATTGAACCTCCGAGGGTTAAAGCCTTGCGCAGGCGACTGATGCCGCCGCGCCTGTCTGCCGCATGCGCGCCCTGAGGCCGGGGCGCATCTTGGGGTGCGCTGGTTCACCGTGCCGGCGGCAGGCTTGCGGTAGGGCGGTGATTAAAAGTCGTAACGGGCGCCGATCAGAAATGCCTGGCCGTCGGAATCCGAGGCGTAGGGGGCCAGCGTGTTATAAGACTCCGGGTCTTCGGTGAGAATGGCGTAGCTCTTCTCTTCGGTGAAGTATTCGGCGAACAGCTTGATCGAGTCGGAGTATTTGTAGTCCACCCCAAAGTGGGCCGAAAAACCCGGCGCCCAGTGATCATCATCGCCCTCGGCGATCATGCCCTTAAAGGTGTAGTCCGCGTAATCATACGAGGCATAGAGATTGGCGATGCGCTGGTCATCGCCCGCGGCCGGCTTGGCCTCCTCCGCCTTTAGCGCCACATACAGGGGGCCGTCGGTGAAGGTCAGGGCGATGCCATGGGTATCGGTCAGGTCATCTTCCATGTCTTCGTAACCATAGGCGATGGTGAAGCCGTCGCGGGAGTAGGCGGCCACATAGTGCGCGCCTTGCTCGCCCCCGGAGTCCAGCTCGATCGCCGACGCCGTCAGCTTGAGCCCGGAGAAACTCGGGGTGGTGTAGACCGCCGCATACTCACGAAAACGGGCATAGGTGGCCCAGCCGGAGTAAAACGAGCTGAACATATCCACCGGATAGGCGACATTGTTGTAGTACGGCAGCCAGCCCTTGCCGATCCAGGCGCTGCCCCAGTCGCCGGAGGCGGTGATCTTGCCCACGCGGATCGACTGATCGTCGAAATAGGTCGGGTCTTCGGCGTTAAAGTTTTGGGTGTTGAAGGGCACCTCGATCTTGGCCCCCAGCACGGTGCCGTTTGCAAGGTCATAGCTGGCGTTCACCCCAAAGCGGGAATAGGCGTCCCGAAGGGCGAGGTAGGAGTCGTCCTCTCCCGGCTGGGCGTTATCCGCCGACACCGCCTCCACCTGGGTGCGCAGCGAGCCGTAAGGGTCCACCTTCAGCTCGGAGGCCTGAATCGCCACCGGCAGGCCCGCCGCCAACGCGGCAACCCACACCCCGAGGCGGCGGGTTCTTGCGATTCTTATGCGATTATTTTTTGCCGTCTTGCTCATAAGATCCTCTCGTTGTTCTCACGTTAAAAGTCGATCGAAACAGCACGCCGCCCAAGCCGGGGGGCCTGTTTCGATCCATCCGAATTTCACACCCAGCGTTAAGCCGCATTTCGCCAATGCCCTAAACAATGAGGACCGGGCATTTAGCCATGCTGGCCACGCGGTGCGCCACACTGCCCAGCAGTATGCCGTCGCGGCTGTGATTGCCCATGTTGCCGGCCACAATCAGGTCCGCCCCCTGTTCTTGACTAAACTCGATAATCGCCTTGGCAGGGCGCCCGTTCTTAATGAAGCCGCGCAGCCCCTGTTCGTCGCGCTCCGCGGCAAAGGCCCGGGCATGCTCGATGACGCTGCGCGCATATTCACTTAGCGCCTGATCCGGGATTTGCATCGCCTCGGGCCGCTCTACCGCCAGCGAGGCCTCGAACAGGCTGTGATGCTTGTACACGCAAAGCAACAGGATCTCGGCCTTGCCGCCCGTGCTGCGTTTCAGCTCAATCGCTTTTTCCAGCGCCTTGAGTGAAGTGCGTGATCCGTCAACCGCTACCAGAATCTTGTTAAACATCGCGCCTAGTCTCTGTTTAGCCGAACGCCAGGTCGCGCGGGTAGAGCGCGATCTGCGGAAACGCGATCAGCAGCACCGCGGCCAGTAGCAGGATAAAAATGAACGGGGGGGTGCCCCGTATGACCTCCCAGTACGGCCGTTTGAAAACCGCGATGGCGGTGAAGATGTCACAGCCGAAGGGCGGCGTGGCCGAGCCAATGGCCACTTGCAGGGTAATCAGAATGCCGACATGCACCGGGTCCAGCCCGGCGGAGGCAATGGCCGGGGCGAAAATCGGCGTCAGCACCAAAATCACCACGATCGGATCGACGAACATGCAGGCCACGAAAAACGCGACGGAGATCGCCACCAGCACGCCCACCGGGCCGGCCTGGTCGATATGCAGCGCCGACAGGATCTGGTCCGGGATCTGCGCGAAGGAGATGATCCAGGAAAACCCATTGCCCACCCCCACCAGGATAAACACCACGGCGGTGATCAGGCCGGTGGATTTGGCGATTTTGTAGAGATCAATCGCCTGCAAAGAGCGAAAGATGCCGAATTCGAGAATCCCCGCATAGAGCACGCAAACCGCAGCCGCCTCGGTGGGGCTGAATACCCCGCCATAGATGCCGCCGACGATAATCAGCGGAAACATCAATGGCCACACGGCCTGGCGGATCGCCAGCATGCGCTCGCCCCAGCTCGCCCGCTCCTCGGTGGGCACGTCATTCATCTTGGCGTAGATGACGCTATAAACACTGAACATCAGCAGAATCATCAGCCCCGGGCCGATGCCGGCGATGAATAGCTCGGCGATCGAGGTCTCCGAGATGACGCCGTAGATGATCATGCCGATGCTCGGCGGGATCAGAAATGCAATGTCGCTGGCATTGATGATCAGCGCCAGGGTGAAGGGGTCCGAGTATCCCGCCTTCAGCATCTTGGGGCGCAAGGTCGAGCCCACCGCCACCACCGTCGCCTGGGTCGATCCGGAGACCGCGCCGAACAGGGTGCAGGAGGTGGCGGTGCTGACCGCCAGGCCGCCGCGTATATGGCCGATAAACGTCATCACTAGATTGACCAGCCGATCCGCCGAGTGCCCGCGGGTCATAATGTCGGCCGCGAGGATGAACATCGGCACCGCAATCAGCGAGGCCGGGCGGATCCCCCCCAGCACCTGCTGAATGAAAAACTCCATGTTGCCGAAGCCGTCGAACTGGATGTAAAACCCCACGATCGCCGCCACCGTGAGCGGAATCATCATCGGATACCCGAGCACCAGCAGCACGAGCATAATCAGCATCATTATCCAGGCCACGACCTTATCTCCTCAGGTTTTTGCGCCCTAAACTTCTTTCTCGGTTTCCCGATAGCCGTCCATCACCGCGGTGGAGAGATACACGTCCTGTGAGGTGACATTCTTGACCGCGGTCAGCGCGTACTGAATGCCGGTGACCGCGAAACCGATAGGCACCCACACATAAGCCGCCCACACCGGAATACCCAGCGCCGGCAGGATCCTGCCCTTCTCGTAGACGCCAATCACATACAGCATCGAGTAGTAGCAGAGGAAAAACATGACCAAACTGGTGACTACGCAAATGGCAATCATCAAAATCCGGCGCCCGGTGACCGGCAGGGCGTCATAGAAGGCGGACATGCGGATGTGCCGGCCGTGACGCGCTGCGTAACCAATGCCGGCGAAGGTAATCAGGATAATGAGAATACGGTTCAATTCGCCCGAGAAGAACAGCCCCTTGCCGAAACCGAAGCGGGCGACTACGTTGACGCAGGTATTGAGCGCCATCAGCAATACGCCCCCGGCAAGAATCATCGCCTCCAGCTTACTGATGCCGGTGTCGATCCAGTTGAGCAGACCGGGCAGTCCCGGCTTGTCGGCTTTCGTCTGCGAGCGTTGATCGGTCACGCGCCGGGCCTCTTGCTGTTCGTTGATCGATAGCTTGATGGGGTTCAGGCTATGTTCTGAGGTCTGAAGATTCTTACCCGAATTGTACTGATCCTGTTGTCCGTCTTCGGCGCTGGGTCAGCCCTTGCCTAAGCGGGTTCTGCGCGGGCGGGTCAGCGTGCCCGCCCGCGGCTGAAATTCTCCCGCGCCGCGCAAGGGGCCAAGAAAAAGACCGCTGCGCAGGCCCCCCGACGGGCGGGGGGGTGTGCAGGGTTACTGCACGGCCGGCGCCCTTTGAGTACGCACAATCATTCGGCGCAACCGGGCGGACGGCGCAGCGCCTTGCCGCCCGATTGCGCCCGGGAGCGGGGGCGCACCAGCCGCCCCCGCCCGCAGTGCGCGACTAGTCGGCGGCGCTGGATGCGGCCAGGTCTTCCTTGAACTGCTTGAGCAGCTTCTCACCGCTCTTGCCGGTCATTTCGATAAAGGCCTCTTCCACCTGCGGCGCCCGCGCCTTGAATTTTTCAATCTGTTCATCGGTCAGGCGGGTCACCGTCACCTCATCGCTCTTTTCCTGAATCTTCTCCAGGGCGCTATCGGCCAAGCCGTCAATGTGGGTGATAATCACCTCAAACGCATGCTCGGCCCCCTTTCTCACCAGCTCTTTGTCCTCTTCGGAGAGGCCCTCAAAGAAGTCCTGGTTGGCCATCATCGCGGTGGTGAACCAGCCGTGGCGGGTGAAGGTCAGGTGCGGTGAAACCTCGAAGAGGCCGCCGGACTCGATCCAGAAGATCGGGTTTTCCTGCCCCTGAATCATGTTAGTTTGCAGCGCCCCGTACACCTCGCCCCAGGGCAGCGGCGTGGGGGTGGCGCCAAACGCCTCGTAGGTGGCGGAGAGCAGCGGATTGGTCATCACCCGAATCTTCTTGCCGTTGAAGTCTTCGGGGCTGGTCACCGGCTCATCCGCCGTCACCACCATCTCGCCTTCCGGGTACATCTTGAGTAACTCCAGCCCCTGCTTGTCGTAAAGCTTCGGGAACATGTCGTTAATCGCCTTGCTGTCGCGGAAAAACTGGATCACGGACTGCATGTCCGTCGGCATCAGGTAGGGGATGAAGAAAATCTGCGCCTCCGGGATCAGCGAGCCGGTAAACCCCGGCGACTGATTCACGAACTGCAAGATGCCGCCCTGGGTCTGCTCCATAATGTCGTCCGATTCGCCCAGTTGACCGAAGCGATAAATCTTCAGCTTGTGGTCCGAATTGGCTTCCACATAGTCCTTAAAAGCGTAGGCGTAGACATCTTGCACATCGCCTTCGTACTCCTCGTGGGCGTAGCGCCAGGTGTCCGCCATCGCGCTGCCGCCTAGGAACAGGGCGGCCGTTAAGGAGATTATTGAGGTCTTTAACCGATTTTTTATGGATTTCACTTTTTCCTCCAGTCGTGTTGAGTTGCCAGGTATCGCCGCGCCGGCGCCGACTCGCACGAGCCTGCGCATCAGCCGATAGCTATTCGCATAACCGTAACGCCGCGCTCGACCGCGTCCCTGTAGCGGCCGCGCCCAGTTGCAATAATTGATCGCCGAACATCATAGCAAATTAGTGCGCCCACTAAAAGTAATGTTCGGCAAATCCGGCGTATTCGGCCGCGTTTGGATATAAACAAGCAATTATCATACCCGGCCAAAAAATCCCGCGGCGGGGGCCGGTTATGGCGGCCAGAAGGGCCTGGGAGGCGCGCCCTCAAGCGGCTTGATGCGGGGGCGGCCTTGACAAGCGCGGCGTTATTGGCCGCAATAAAATTGCAGTATTGGCAACATTCGCCGGGCAAAGAAACGACAATTAGGCCGTACAGGGCTAGCCGGATGCACCGATAAGCCTTCTTATTAAGATTATTGCGAATAATCAGTAGGGTCTAAGCGAAGGCTTAGGCGTTGGTTTAAGTCGGGGTCGAAGGATTGCGGGTTTTCCCTAGTACGCCTGCGGTAAAATAACGGAAACAACGGCCCCTAGGAACGCAGCGGGCCGCGGAGGACCGCAGAGAGCGCGCAGGAGGTTTTTTCTTGCTGGTGCTTGTGCCTGCCCGGCGCCAAAGCGCCGCCTAGCCGCCCGGAGTACAGCCCTCAGGCTGTGCGGGTTTCCGGTTACGCGCCCGGGCCAAGACGTGTACGCCCCGAGCCCGCAGTCAGACAGGGGGCGGGCAAGCGAAGTGCATTCGCCGTTGAAGCGGCGGGTGTCGGGTGCGGCGGTGCTTATCCTTTCAAGCGAAACGCCTCTCTGCGCCCTCTGCGGCTCTCCGCATGCTCTGCGTTCCAAGAGCGCCTGGGTTGTTTCCGTGACTTGGGCGCGGCTGTACTGGGGGCAGGGCTTTGTTGCAGTGGCCAAGACTGCGGCTGGGTCTAGCTTGGCCGCGCCCCGCCCCGCCCCGCCCAGTGACCGACATGGATGCGAATGAGTCGCATTTCAGTTGACACGCGACTGTGAGCCTGGTCTAATGCGAATTGTTCGCATTCGTAATCATCGATTCAACACGAGGGCTAAAATGAAAAAATCCAGCATGATGTCGTTGTCCGTCACCGCGTTGCTCGGCCTGAGCTTCGTTGGCGAGGCCGTTTCCGCCGAGGTGAATCTGTACTCGGCGCGCAAGGAAAACCTGATCAAACCCTTGCTCGACCGCTTTACCGAGCAATCGGGCATCGCCGTGAACCTGGTCACCGGCAAGGCGGACGCCCTGCTGCAACGGCTGGAGCGGGAGGGCGATAACTCGCCCGCGGACCTGTTGCTGACCACGGATGCGGGCCGCCTGCATCGCGCCAAACAGGCCGGGGTGTTGCAGCCGGTGCAGTCGGCCACGCTGGAGGCCGCGACCCCGAATCACTACACGGACCCCGAGGGTTATTGGCACGGGCTTTCGGTGCGTGCACGGGTGATCGTGTACGCCACGGATCGAGTGGACCCCTCGGCGCTGTCCAACTACATGGGGCTGGCCGGTGACCAATGGGAAGGCCGCATCTGCATCCGCTCTTCGGACAACATCTACAACCAGTCGCTGGTGGCCTCGCGCATTGCGCACTATGGGCAACAGGCGGTGGACCAGTGGCTGGAGGGGCTGGTGGAAAACCTTGCGCGCAGGCCTGCGGGCGGCGATCGGGACCAGGTCAAGGCAGTGGCGGTGGGCCAGTGTGACTTGGCCGTGGTCAATACCTATTACCTTGGCGTGATGCTTAGCGGCGATGATGAGGCGCAAAGGGAGATGGCCGAGCAGGTGAGCGTCTTTTGGCCGAACCAAGGGTCCACCGGGGTGCATGTGAATGTCAGCGGCATCGGCCTGACCCAGGCGGCCAACAACCGCGAGGAGGCGGTGCAGTTGATGGAGTTCCTGGTGAGTGACGAGGCCCAGCGCTGGTACGCCGAGCAGAACCACGAGTACCCGGTCAAGGCGGGCATCGAGGCCAGTGAGCTGCTCCAGTCTTGGGGCGAGTTCAAGGCCGATGACTTGAGCCTTGGGCGCCTGGGCGAACTCAACGCCGAGGCGGTGAAGGCCATGGATCGCGCCGGCTGGCGCTGAAGCCGGTCCCTGCGGCGCCGCGCCAGTACGCCTGCGCCTAAGTGTCGGAAGCAACCCCGGCGCTCTCGGAACGCAGGGCGCGCGGAGGACCGCAGAGGGCGCAGGGAGGCGTTTCCATTGAAAGGATAAGCCCCGCCGCCCCCGACATTCGCCGCTTCGGCGTCGAATGAGCTTCGCTGGCCCACCCCCTATATGACTGCGGGCTCGGGGCGTACACGCCCAGGCCCAGGCGCGTAACCGGAAACCCGCACAGCCCGGGGGCTGCACTCCAGGCGGCTAGGCGGCGCTGGGCAGGTACAAACAAGCAAAAAACCTCCTCCGCGCGCTCAGCTGTCCTCGGTACCCTCTGCGTCCCTGAGTGGCGTTGTTTCCGTGATTTGCGCGCAGGCGTACTCGCTTGCCGAATGGCTCGGGAGGCCAGAACTTCCAAGAGACGGGTCCCCAAGCTGGAGCGGCGGACAGGCCTCCCCGCCCTGGAACGCGGGGGCGGATCAAGCCAGAATTCCTCTGCGCCCTCCGCGCCCTCCGCGCCCTCTGCGTCCCTAAATGGCCTTGTTTCCGTTATTTGCGCGCAGCCGCACCAGCCGTGCGCCGCCGCGCTCTCGTTGTGCAAGCGCTGCCCCCATGCGGCGCTTTTTTTGTTTGCGCCGACCATTTCCGGTGCGAGCGCCGGTTGCATCGGGGTAGGGCATGGGCTATCGTCGGCACATTCGCGCTGGGGGTGCCGCTGCCGCGGCTGAGAAACACCCTTTGCACCTGATCCGGTTCGCACCGGCGGAGGGAAGCGGTCGATGTCCAGTCCCTGTGATCGGCGGCCTGCTCCCTTGGCTCGTTTTTTATAAGGAGTGAGGCATGAACGCCATCCCCGAAGATCTCGTCCAGCAGACCCTACGGCTCTCCGCCGAGGTCACCAAGCCCTTTTCCGGCTCCCGCAAGGTCTATGCGCCCGGCAGCCGAGCCGACATGCGGGTGGCCATGCGCGAGATCCTGCAAGCGGACACGCCTTCCGCCTTCGGCGCCGAGGAAAACCCGCCGATCCCGGTCTATGACCCCTCCGGCCCCTACACCGATCCGGCCGCGGAGATCGACCTGCGCCGCGGCGTGGTCCCGGTGCGCCAGGCCTGGATCGAGGAGCGCGGCGACACCGAGGGGCTCGCCGGTCCCAGCTCCGCCTACGGCGAGGAGCGCCTGCGCGATGCCAACCTGGACGCGGTGCGCTTTCCCGAGATCCGCCCGCCGCGCCGCGCCAAGCCCGGGGCCAACGTGACCCAAATGCACTACGCCCGCCAGGGCCTCATCACCCCCGAGATGGAGTATGTGGCGATTCGCGAAAACTGCCGCCTGCAAGCGCTGCGTAACGATCCCCGCTACGCCAGGCTGCTGCGCCAGCACCGCGGCGAGCGCTTCGGCGCGGCCATCCCCGACGAGATCACGCCCGAGTTCGTGCGTGACGAGGTGGCCGCGGGCCGCGCGGTGATGCCGTGCAATATCAACCACCCCGAGGCCGAACCGATGATCATCGGCCGCAACTTCCTGGTCAAGATTAACGCCAACATCGGCAACTCCGCGGTCACCTCATCCATCGCCGATGAGGTGGAAAAGATGGTCTGGTCCATCCGCTGGGGCGGCGACACGGTAATGGACCTCTCCACCGGCAAGAACATCCACGAGACCCGGGAATGGATCATTCGCAATGCGCCCGTGCCCATCGGCACCGTGCCCATCTACCAGGCGCTGGAAAAGGTGGACGGCAAGGCCGAGGACCTGACCTGGGAGATCTTCCGCGACACCCTCATCGAGCAGGCCGAGCAGGGGGTGGACTACTTCACCATCCACGCCGGGGTGCGGCTGCACCATGTGCCCCTCACCGCCGAGCGCCTCACCGGCATCGTCTCCCGCGGCGGCTCCATTATGGCCAAGTGGTGCCTGGCCCATCACCAGGAGAGCTTCCTCTATACGAATTTCGACGCGATTTGCGAAATCATGCAGGCCTATGACGTGGCCTTCTCCCTGGGCGACGGCCTGCGCCCCGGCAGCCTCGCCGATGCCAACGATGCCGCCCAGTACGGCGAGCTGGAGACCCTGGGCGAACTGACCCAAATCGCCTGGAAGCACGACTGCCAGGTGATGATCGAAGGCCCCGGCCATGTGCCCATGCAGATGATCAAGGAGAACATGGACAAGGAGCTGGAGGACTGCTTCGAGGCGCCCTTCTACACCCTGGGTCCGCTGGTCACCGACATCGCCGCCGGTTACGACCACCTGGCCTCCGCCATCGGCGCCGCCCAGATCGGCTGGTACGGCACCGCCATGCTCTGCTATGTGACCCAAAAAGAGCACCTGGGTCTGCCCAATAAAGAAGACGTGCGCGAGGGCATCGTCTCCTACCGCGTCGCCGCCCACGCCGCGGACCTAGCCAAGGGCCACCCCGGGGCGCAAATGCGGGACAACGCCATGTCCAAGGCGCGCTTCGAGTTCCGCTGGGAGGACCAGTTCAACCTCAGCCTGGACCCCGAAAAGGCGCGCGAATTCCACGACGAGACCCTGCCCAAGGAATCGGCCAAGGTGGCGCATTTCTGCTCCATGTGCGGCCCCCACTTCTGCTCCATGCGCATCAGCCAGGACGTGCGCGACTACGCCCGGCAACACGGCCTGAACGACACCGAGGCCTTTGCGGCCGGCATGCAGGAAAAGTCCCACCAATTTCGCGAGCAGGGGGCGGAGGTCTATCGCAAGGCCTAATCATGCGCAGCGCCATCAATCCGCAACCCCAGCCCGGCGAACCCGACATCGCCTCAATCCAGATCGACACGAAGTCGCACGACGACACCCCGAAGATCCTGCTGGGTTTGCAGCGCCTTTACACCACCCCCGCGGTACGCGAAGCCGTGTTCGCCACCCTCGCACAGGGTCGGCAGGAAGGGGCGGGGGAGGGCGCAGAGCAGGGCAAACCGGCCCCCCCCGCATCGGGCGGCCCGACATGACCCCATGGCAGAACTTGGTGCTTGGCGCGCAGCGGCTGGGCGGACGAGACGCGCTACAGCGTGCAAGGCTTGCGCGATAACCTGCGCCGGTTCACCCCCGAGGTGCTTGAGCGCATCAACCAGGAAATGCTCCGCGGCGGGCTCCAGGCGCTAAAGACAAGGCCTGGAGCGCGCACCCGCCGCCCGCGGCGACTCCAATTTCAGCCGTGGGGCATTGGCCGGTTTCGTGCGGCCTTGCGGGCCGCCAGGCCGGTTGCGCCTGCGCCGAAGCAACGGAAACAACCGTGGGAGCGGATTGCATCCGCGATGACGGCCTCAGGTTCGGTGCAAACGCCGGGGACAAGCCGCTAAAGCGGCTGATCGCGGTTGCAAACCGCTCCCACAAGAGAGGGGGGCTTGGGAGGTTGAGGCTTTAGCCGGGCTTGGGGGCTTCGCTCGCCTAAGCACCAACCACCCAGTTGAATCACAGATAAACACGGGTGAGCACAGATAGCCGACTGGCAAAGGCGCTCCCGTAAACCCGCAAAGACCCACCAACCCTTCAGCGCCGCGCCCAGCACGAGGCGCCTTCAATGGACGCGGCGCTGATAGATCGCGACCAACGCCAATGACCGGGGGAGCGCCTTTGCCCATCCGCGCTGGGGTGTCAAACGCGAGTTTGACCCTGCGGCGATTTTCCGCTCGACCGCGGACTGCTTGAAGGCGCCCTATTAAAGAACCACAGATGGACACGGATAAACACGGATTTGTGTTTAGAGGAAAATGTTGCCGCTGGTCTCCAAGCTCCAGCTTGGAGACCCACGTCTTGGAAACCCCGCTTCCCGAGCCATTCGGAAAACTGAAGCCATCGAAACACCTCTCCGCGCCCTCTGCGGTCCTACATGGCGTTGTTTCCGCTCCTGGTGCGCGGCCCGGCTCGCCTCACGCCTTGATCCGCACCGCCAGCACATCGCACTCGGCCAGATGCAACACGCCGTTGGCGGTGGAGCCGAGCAATAGCTGAAGACCGTGGCGGCCATGACTGCCGAGCACGATCAGGTCCGCGCCCCGTTCCTTGGCCAGGCGCACGATTTCGTGCTTGGGCGAGCCGGTGACCACATGACACGCCGACTCCGGCAACCCCAGCCGCTGACGCAGCTGCTCCATTTGCAACTCCGCCTGCTCCCCCGCATAGCGTTCCACGTCGAAATCCTCCGGAAACGGAACCTCGCCGGCATAGGCCATGCCCACCGGCTCCACCACATGAATCAGGCTCAGGCGGGCATCGTTCAGCGCCGCGATCTCGCCTGCGCGCTCGATCACGGGCTCGTTGTCCGGCGTGAATTCCACCGGGACCAGAATGTGCTGATAGGTCTCCATCTTCGTCCACCTCGCTGCCGATTGGTTTCGTCTTTGCTCTAAGCATAGCGTTCTTTTCGGAAAAGCGAAACAGTTCCCTTCGGTCTGAAAAAAGCCTCCGTGTTTCGAGTTAGGCTTGCAATAAACGGAGTAGGCATAAATACTTAAGGGCCAAAAGGGTTCAGTCCGTCAGTCTACCGGGTGTCCGAATGAATATACGATCTATCCTGCCGTTCCTTCTTTGTTTCGCCTTCGGCTCGGCTCAGGCCGCCAAGCCAGCGGATGCCGGACCGCCCAGCGGGCTACCGGAGCAGGCCGGCAGCCAGGCCTCGGCGCTTGACGGCGGGCAAGGCGCAAAGCCGAGCGCGAGCGGCCATGAGCGGGTCCGGTTGATCATTCAATTAGGGCAATTGGGAACGCCTTTTCAAGCCGAGGGAGACATCAATGAAGCGGCTCGGGAAAAGCAGCGAGCAGCCATTGCTAGGGCGCAACAACGGCTGAGCGATCAATTGGCGGGGACCAATTCGGCGATCAACCGAAAGTTCAAGTATATCCCCTTCATGTCGGTGACGGTGGACTCCAATGCGCTCAAGCGCCTGGAAAAAAATCCCAACGTCAAAGGTATCTTCGAAGACTACGAGGTCGAACCGACTCTGCTGGAAACCAATGCGGTGATCCAGAGCGCGACGGCTTGGGCGACGGGTTATACCGGGTCCGGCTGGACGGTGGCGGTGTTGGATACCGGGGTGGATTCGAGCCACTCGTGGTTCAGCGGCGGTCGCGTGGTGTCTGAGGCCTGTTATTCCACCAATGATCCAACAAGCTACTATTCCCTATGCCCAGGCGGGGTCACTGAGTCCACCGCCAGCGGCTCCGCCGCGCCCGTGTCAGATCATGGCACCCATGTGGCGGGTATCGCCGCTGGCAACGACACTTCCGACGGGATCTGTGATGATGCAACGCTCGGGGTCTGTGGGGTGGGCAACGGTGCCGACATCATCGCAACCCAGGTTTATTCGAGCGGGTTTAGAGCAACCACCACGGACCTGATCAAGGCCATGGAACGGGTCTATGAGCTGACCGACAGCTACAGCATCGCTGCGGTGAATATGAGCCTGTCGACCAAAGACGAATTCGAAGGCGACTGCGATCACTTGGCCTATCCGCTCAAGACCATGGTGGACACCCTGCGGTCAGTGAAGGTGGCCACCGTGGTTGCCGCTGGCAATGAGGGCCATAAGGCAGGCATAGGATATCCATCTTGCATCTCCACCACCATCAGCGTAGGCGCCACCAACGATTTGGACGCCGTAGCCGGTTATTCCAATATCGGTGCCAATGTCGACTTGTTGGCGCCAGGCGGTTCCCCTTGGGTGGGCACCAGAGTGGTTTCTTCGGTCCCCGGCGGCGGCACCGGCGGCAAGAGCGGCACATCCATGGCCGCGCCCCATGTCGCCGGGGCCTGGGCGGTGCTCAAGGAGGCCGCCAGTGACGTCGGGGTGGTGGATGGCGTGGATGACATCCTGGAGTATCTGCACGAGGGCGGGGTCTCGGTGGACGACGACCGCAGCGGCGGCACGGTGAAAGACCTGCGCCGCATCGACCTCGCCGGGGCGCTGAACTATATGGGGATTTCGGCCACGCCGCTGAACGCCACGGTTCCCGAGGCCCTGGATGTCGTCCTGTCGGGTGATTTCGTGGATGGCGGGACCCTGATCGGCGACTACACCTTTTACGACGAAGGCGACGACAGCGAATCCGGCAGCACCTACCAATGGCAAACCGCCGCCGATAACACCGGCGCCGGCGCGGCCGATATCCCCGGCGCCACTGGCAAAAGCTATGTGCTCACCGCCAGCGACCTGACGGGCTACATTCGATTCTGTGTCACGCCGTCGGACGGCGTGAACACCGGCGCCGAGGCCTGCAGCATCTGGCGTCGTCCGCCGCTGGATATCCATGTTGACCGCAACATAACGGGCGGCGCGGCGGACGGTTCCAGCTGGACCGACGCCTACGCCTATCTGCAGGATGGACTCAGTGATACCGCGGCCTTCCAGGGCGATACCGTTCACATCGCGGAGGGTGTCTATTACCCCGATGTCGGCACCGGAACAACCCCGGATGACCGCACTTCCACCTTCATATTGAAAGAGGGCGTGACCCTGCTCGGCGGCTACCCAACGGGAGGCGGTGCTCGAGATTGGCAAACCCATCGCACTGTGCTCAGCGGCGACCTGCTCGGCGATGACTCTCAGCAGCCGATTATAACGGACATCTACAGCGCCACCGGACGTGCGGACAATGCGCTGCATGTGGTGACGGTGCTCGCCGCACAGGACGCCCCCCTACTGAACGGGCTATACATTACCGCAGGGTATGCCGACGGAAGCGCATTTCCGGCCAACGACGGCGGCGGAATCTATGCCTGGGAAGCTCCACTATCCCTCCAATCCGTGCAACTCAGCGGCAACTTTGCGGCCGATGACGGCGGCGGTTTGATGATCGGCAAGGCGCAACTCGCGCTGACCAACACCTTGTTTCTCAGCAATTACGCCGACGGTTCCGGGGGCGGCCTGTATACCTATTATGTCGAGCCGGAAATGAACGAGGTCGCCTTTGTCTCGAACGCGGCCTCTCTCGGCGGGGGAATCTACAATTTCGGCTCTTCCGGCTCTATGACAGGAACCTATTTCTACGACAATTCGGCCAACTACGGCGGCGGCCTGATGAACAACTTCTTGTCTTCCCCCAATATGGTTCAGACCAGAATCCTCGGTAATTACGCCGCGGCAGAAGGCGGCGGCCTCTACAACTGGAACTCATCCTCCCCGACCCTGACCAATGCCCTGATCAGCGGCAACTATGCCGGCACGGCCGGCGGCGGCGTGGTCAACTGGACCTCAGCTTCGCCGGTCTTCGTTCAGACCACCATCAGCGGCAACTACGGCGGCGACGGCGGCGGCATCTACAACTGGGGCTCCACCCTGACCCTGAAGAACTCCATCCTCTGGGGCAACGGCGACGGCGCCGGCAACCCCAATATCTTCAGCGACGCCGCCTCTTTCGCCCATTTCTCCAGCAGCATAGCCCAAGGCTCCGGCGGCAGCGGGGCCTGGGACGCCGGTTTCGGAACCGACAATGGCGGCAATTTGGATCAGGACCCGTTATTCATCTCGCCCTGGACCCCGGCCTCGGCGCCCACCGTGTACGGTGACTACAATACCTTGTTCGCTTCGCCTGCCGTGGATGCCGGGGACAACACGCTGTTGCCGGCGGACGCGCAGGATCTCGACGGGGATTCCGATACCGCGGAACCATTGCCCCTCGATCTGACACCCGACACCCGGGTGGTGAACGGCGCTGTGGACATGGGCGCCTTCGAATGGAACGACGCAGATGGCGACGGGCTGAGCACTGCATATGAGCTGCAATTAGGCACGGACCCATACACCTTCACACCCTACCTCGTTGGCACCGGAGACACGGACGCCCTTTCCGGCGGCGCCAGTGTCGAGGTGATCGCCGGGCTCGAAGGACGCGACAGCCTGACCGGAAACGGCGGCGGCGATGTCTTTCTGTTCACCTCCAGATGGGACGGCGGCGACACCATTACGGATTTCACCGTGGGAGAGGATCGCTTGGCGGTCATCGATCTTTTCGCTCGCGAAGGGGTGGATACGCTCGATCCGCTGGGTGACGGCTACATCTCGATCTACGAGAGTCGAGGCAGGGTCTATGTGTACTACCATCCGCCGGGGGAGAATCTGATCGTCCTGGCCTTGGTGCAGGGAGTGACCGGAGCAGAGATGTCGAATAGCGCGAACTTCATCTGGTAGAAGATCTGCTAGCATGAAAAAACAACTCGCCGCGTCTCTTGGCTTGTGGCTGTTGGCCTGCATCCAAGCTCATGCGATCAGCATGACGTTTACGAATCATTCCGATTTCATGGCCGCGCTCAGCGCAGATGGCGTGATCCCCAATGTCGAGGACTATGAGTCCTATACCCCGCAAACATTTACCGGAACCCGAGGAGCCATCACCTACGACTATGAATACGACGATGGCAGCGGCAATTTTTTGACAGGCGGTGATCTACAGATCGTAGATGACTCATCCGTGGCTGTCAGCGATCCCCAATATCTCGGCGCAGCAGATTTCGCCGGTTGGTTCGAAGGCGGCTTCGACCGCGTGACGATGTCCTTCGGCCCATCGAAGTTCTTCGGGGTGCATCTAGCTTTCAGCAACGCCGCGAACGTCAACGATAACGACATCGTAGTGGGTTTCGGAGGAGAGAGCATCGCTCTGGATGCAACGGCCGGCGAAACCGCTGGCGACGAAATCCATTATTTCTTGGGCATCTACGATAACATCGATTTCTTCGACACAGCTGTGGTGGACAGCTCCCAGGCCGCTTCGGCCGGCTATCTTTGGGCCATCGATAATGTCCACGCAACCGCCATTCCGGAACCCCCGCTCCACTGGGCAATGCTGACAGCCCTTTGCGGGATATTGGTCCTCCGAGCCCGTCCGGGCTTCCGCCGCAACCACGGCATCTGAAGCTCTTCGCGGTTTTCCACCTCCCGAGAAAGCGAGTAAGCTATGCGCCGTTTCGATGATTCATGAGGTAGGCAAGATGGCGCAACTTCAAGCCCTGTTGTTCGATGTGGACGGGACCCTGGCGGATACCGAGCGCGACGGCCACCGCGTGGCCTTTAACCGGGCCTTCGCGGATGCGGGGCTGGATTGGGAATGGGACGAGGCGCTGTACGGCAAGCTGCTGGCGGTGACTGGCGGCAAGGAGCGTATCCGCCACTACCTGGACCACTTCAACACCGGCTTCGAGCGCCCGGCGGACTACGATGCCTTCGTGGCCGGGCTGCATGCGGCCAAGACCGCGCACTACACCCGCATGCTGGACGAAGGGGCCATCCCCTTGCGCCCCGGGGTGGAGCGGTTGCTGCAAGAGGTCCGGGACGCCGGGCTGCGTCTGGCGGTGGCCACCACCACCACCCCGGCCAACGTCACCGCCCTGTTGCACAGCACCCTAGGGTCCGGGGCCGAGGGCTGGTTCGAGGTCATCGCCGCCGGCGACGTGGCGCCGGCCAAAAAGCCCGCGCCGGACATCTATCTTTGGGCCATGGAGCAGATGAACCTGCAACCCGCCGATTGCCTGGCCTTCGAGGACTCGGACAACGGCGTGCGCTCGGTCAAGGACGCCGGTATTCGGGCCCTGCTGGTCACGGTGAACGGCTACACCGAGGGCCAGGACTTCGACGGCGCCAGCCTGGTGCTGGACCAGCTGGGAGAACCGAGCGCCCCGGCCAGGGCCCTGAGCCCCTGGGAGGCCGAGCAGGTGGTGGCGGACCTGCCGCTGCTGCGCAGGCTCCACGAGCAGGCCAATGGCTGAGAACCGCGCCCCCCGCATCGCCGGGCGGATGGACCGGATCCAGCCCTTCTATGTGATGAAACTGCTGGCGCGGGCCCGCGCGCTGGAGGCGGCGGGCCGCTCCATCATCCACATGCAGGTGGGGGAGCCCGATTTCCCCACCCCCGAGCCCATCGTGGCCGCCGGCCGACGGGCCCTCGCCGAGGGGCGGCACCACTACACCCCCGCCACCGGCCTGCCCGAACTGCGGCGGGCCATCGCCGGCTTCTATCATGATCGATTCGGCCTGGACCTGGCGCCCGAGCGGGTGGTGGTCACCCCCGGCTCCTCCGGCGCGCTGCAACTGCTGATGAGCGTCCTAGTCGATCCGGACCAAGAAGTGCTGGTGTCCGACCCCGGCTACCCCTGCAACCGCCATTTCGTGAGCCTGGTGGGCGGCCGCCCGGTTCCGGTGCCGGTGGATGCCGGCTCCGATTATCAAATCACCGCCCGCCATATCGAACAACTTTGGACCGAGCATACCCGCGCGGCCATGGTCGCCACCCCCTCCAACCCCACCGGCACCCTGATCGGCCGCGAGGCGATGACCGAACTCGCCGCGGCGGTGCGGACCCGCGACGGCGCCCTGTTGGTGGACGAGATCTATCAGGGGCTGCTCTACGACGGCGAGGCCTACAGCGCCCTGGAGCTGGCCGACGACCTGTTCGTGATCAACAGCTTCTCCAAATTCTTCGGCATGACCGGCTGGCGCCTGGGCTGGCTGGTCGCCCCCGAGGGCTATGTCGAGGCCATCGACCGCCTGGCCCAGAACATCTTCCTCTCCGCCCCCACCCCGGCCCAATACGCCGCCCTGGCGGCCTTCGAGCCCGAGACCCAGGCGATCCTGGAGCGGCGCCGCCAGACCTTCGAGCTGCGCCGTGACTACCTGCTGCCGGCGCTGGAGTCCCTCGGCTTCCGCTTCCCCGCCAAACCCCGCGGCGCCTTCTACCTCTACGCCGACTGCTCCGCCCTCACCGACGACAGCTTCCGCCTCGCCTACGACCTGCTCGAACAGGCCGGCGTCGCCGTCACCCCCGGCCTCGACTTCGGCGCCCACCGCCCGCAACAACACCTCCGCTTCGCCTACACCAGCGACCGCCCCAAGCTCCAACAAGGCGTAACCCGCATCGCCGAATTCCTCGGCCGTTGAGCCCCCAGGGCTTCGGCCCTGGGAGAACCCCTTACCCCGCTCGAATGCCGAACAGCCCCCTGCGCCCCTGCGCCCAAATCACCGAAACAACGGCCCTTGGGAAGGCAAAGCACGCCGAAAACCACAGAAACCGACAAGGGATTGTGGTTGCGAACCAAGGCGGCGCTTGGCGCTTGGCTGGTCAGTCAACCACTCCTTATGATTGCGCAACCCCCAGAAGCCGGCCGTTTCTGTAAAAAAACGGGATCGATCTCGCATAAATCCGCCGACCGGACTCACCAAATGAGCCCCCCTTGGGATAACATGGAATCGTGTTCAAAGCGGGAGGTCGGTGGCATGTCGAGACAGCAATACTTTTCCTATTGGGCCAAAGCGGAGCGAGATGGACCAGGCTTTCATCTGCTGCCGTATCACTGCCTGGACGTGGCCGCCTGCGGGCAGCGGGTGTTGGAGCGGCATACGGGATTGCGGCTGTCTTTGGCCCGCTTGAGCGGGCTGAACGAAAAGACCCTGACCGGCTGGGTGCGCTTCTTTCTGGCCGTTCACGACATCGGCAAATTCGCCAGCGCCTTCCAGGGGCTGCGGGGCGACCTGATGCCGGCTGGATGTGCCGAAAACGCCCCTTACGACCCGCGCCACGACTCCTTGGGCTTCTTTCTCTGGCAAAAGAAACTGTCGGAATCGTTGTGGGAGCGGGATCTTTTCGGCTTGGCCGATGCCGGCGACGAAGATGAATGGCTCGACCTGCTCGACCACTGGGCGCGGGCGGTCACCGGCCATCATGGGCAGCCGCCCAAGGATGCGAGGTTCAGCCTGGGGGCGTATTTCTCCCCCGCCGACCTGGAGGCCGCCGAGGCCTTCGCCCTGGACCTGGCGGGACTGTTCCTTGCCAACGCCCCGAACATCGACTGGCCCGACCCCGCTCAATGGCTGCGACCCACCGCCGAGTTCTCCTGGTGGCTCGCCGGCTTCGCGGTGCTCGCCGACTGGCTCGGCTCCAATCAGGATTTTTTCCCCTTTTGCAGCGAGCCCATGCCCCTGGAGCGCTATTGGCAAGAGATCGCCTTGCCCAATGCCGACCGGGCCATCGAACAGGCCGGTCTGCTGCCGGGCATGCCGGCCGCCCGACAGGGCCTCTCGGAGCTATTCGATGGGTTCGTTGCGCCCACACCGCTCCAGTCCTTCTGTGAACAATTCGAACCCACCGGCGAGCCGGAGTTGTTGATCCTGGAGGACGTCACCGGCGCGGGCAAGACCGAGGCCGCCTTCTTGCTGCTCAATCGCCTGCTGGCGGTCGGCGCGGGGCAGGGCGCCTATCTGGCCCTGCCCACCATGGCCACCGCCAACGCCATGTATGGCCGCACCGGCAAGGTCTACCGCCGGCTGTTCGAAGGCGAGACTGAGCCCTCGCTGGTGCTGGCCCACGGCAGCCGCCAGCTGCATGACGGCTTTCGCCGCTCCCTGCTAACCGAGTCCGCCGGCGGCGATGCCTATGAAAAGGGCGAGGCCAACGCCCAGGCCCACTGCAACGCCTGGATCGCCGACAACCGCAAGCGCGCCCTGCTCGCCCAGATCGGCGTAGGCACCATCGATCAGGCCCTGCTCGCGGTGCTCACCTCTCGCCACCAGTCGCTGCGCCTGCTCGGTCTGCTGGGCAAGGTGCTGGTGGTGGACGAGGTGCATGCCGCCGACGACTACATGCTCGGACTGTTACGGCGACTGCTGCGCATCCACGCCCGCGCCGGCGGCAGCGCCATCCTGCTCTCCGCCACCCTGCCGCAGCGCATGCGCCGCGAATTGGCCAAGGCCTTTCGGGAAGGCCTGGACGCGCCCACGGCGGAACTCGACTCCACCGATTACCCCCTGGTCACCCGCATCCGCCGCGACGGGGTGGACGAAGAAAAGGTGGATACCCGGCAAAGCGTAAAACGCAATCTCCGCTTCAACAGCCTGCGCACCCCCGAACAGGTCATCGACTGGATCATCGCCCAGAGCGAGGCCGGCCAGTGCATCGCCTGGGTGCGCAACACCGTGGGCGACGCCATCGAGGCCTTCGAAACCCTGCTGGCAAGGCTCCCCGCGGAACGGCTCGACCTGTTTCACGCCCGCTTCGCCCTCGGCGACCGGCTGGCCATCGAAGACCGGGTGCTGGAGACCTTCGGCAAGGCGAGCGGTGGCGAAGGACGCAAGGGCCGGGTGCTGATCGCCACCCAGGTGATCGAGCAATCCCTCGACCTCGACTTCGACCAAATGGTCAGCGACCTCGCCCCCATCGACCTACTGATCCAGCGCGCCGGCCGCCTGCGCCGCCACTGCCGTTCCCTGGATGGCGATCCCGTCGAAGGCCCGGACCAGCGCGGCGAACCCTGCCTGCATCTACTGGCCCCCGACCCCAACGACAACCCGGATAGCGAATGGTACGCCCGCCTCTTCCCGAGCGGGGCCTACGTCTACCCCAATCACGCCCAACTCTGGCTCACCGCCAATCTGCTGGAGAGCAAACAGACACTGGCCATCCCCGAAGACCTGCGGACCGCGGTAGAGACGGTCTATTCCGAGGATTCCGACGCCGGCCTGCCCGACGGGCTGATGGAAAACTACTGGGACGCCGACGGCGAGGCCCGCGCCCAGGCCTCCCTGGCCCAGGCCAACACCATCCCCTTCGAGCAGGGTTATAACTATCGGGGAACTGACTGGTGGGAAGACACCCACACCCCTACCCGCCTCGGCGACCGGACCATCACCCTGCGCCTGGCGCGCTGGGACGGCGAACGGTTGCGGCCCTGGAGTGAGCAAGCAGAAAACGCCTGGTCCCTCAGCGAGGTGAACATCCGCCACAAACTGGCGGCCCAGGAGGCCCCGACGGCATCCCCAAAGCTGGCCGAAGCGCGAAAGAACCTCAAGGAGAGCTGGCCGCGCAAGGGCGAGGGCTACCTGCTGATCCCCCTCACCGAAGACAACGAAGCCTGGACCGGAGAAGCCATCAACGAACGCGGCGACACGGTGACAATCCGCTACACCGAACGCCACGGCCTGACAGTGGAAAAACCCGCGTAGGGTGCGTTAGCGCCGCCGGGAACCATGCGACGATCTCGGGGCACCGAAGAGGCCGGAGAAGGCAGGGAAATGGGCGGCATCCCGCGGCGCGTAACGCACCATGGCACGGAGCTGGTGCGTTAC